>NZ_JAGSXH010000110.1 GCF_018283645.1 Actinocrinis puniceicyclus
CTCCCGGCCTGTCCGTCCCGCCGCGGGCGGCGGGCCGCGCGCCGGTCAGACGCTGGTGAAGCGGTACCCTGCGCTCAGCAGCTGCGGCAGCACGATCTTGAGCGCCGCGACGGTCTGCGAACGGTCCCCGCCCCCGTCGTGCTCCAGGACGATCGACCCGGTGCGCGTGTTCTTCATGATCCGCTGCACGATCGTGCTGACCCCCGGGCGCGACCAGTCCCGCGGGTCCACGGACCAGTCCAGCGGCCGCAGCCTGGCCTGCGCGCAGGCCAGGAACACCGTGTGGTTCCACGCCCCGTAGGGCGCCCGGAAGAGCGCGGGGGCCACCCCCACCGCGCCGAGCGCGTCGTTGGCCCGGGCGATCTGCGAACGCACCCCCGACAGCGACAGCTTCGACTGGTCCGCGTGGTTCCACGTGTGGTTCACGATCGTGTGCCCGGCCGCCGCGACCTCGGAGACCAGCGACCGGTTCGCCGCGATCTGCTCGCCTATCATGCAGAAGGTCGCGTGGATCCGGTACTGCTGGAGCACCGCCAGGATCTTCGGGGTGAACTGCGCGCTGGGACCGTCGTCCAGCGTCAGCGCGATCACCTTCGGCCCGGCGTGCACGTAGTACTCCGGGTGCGACTGGACCTGCGCCGGGTTCACCCCGCTGCCCGGGTTGTTCACGTCCGGCGGCGGCGAGGGGGGCGCCGCGGCCGCCGACGAGGAGGACAGGTCCGAGGGGGTGCGCGTCGGGGCCGGCGGCGAGGAGGGCGAGGGCGAGTGTGAGGGCGCCGGCGAAGCGGTGGGCGAGGAACCCGCCGACGCCAGCTGCGCCGCCGTCGCGATCCCGCACCCGCCCACCAGCGTCAGGCCCCCCGCCGCGAGCAGCACCTTGCGCCGCGCCAACGGCCGGCGCGCGGACGGCCCCTGATCGCCGGGCGGATGGCCACCCGGCCCGTACCCGCCGTAGCCGCCCGGCGCACCGTAACCGCCCGGGCCGGACGGGCCGGTGCGCTGCGCGACGATCCCGCGCGCCGCCGCCTCGCGCAGCGGCAGCGTCTCGTCCAGCGCGTCCCCGCGCTCTGCGCCCTCGGGACCGCCGAGCGCCACCGTGCGCTCCAGGTCCTCATCACGCGCCGCGTTCTGCCCGAAGCCGCGCGAGCGCCGTTCCCACGATGTGTGATCCACGTTCGGTAAAGACGGCGCACCCGCCGATCCGGTTGTAGGTTCTTCAGACAAATTTCAGACACGGCCCGGCGGCCGCCCGGTGAACGCAAGCACATCAGAGCGCGTACGGCGCGCGGCCGCGCGGTGCGCGCCCCCTCGCGGCGCAGGCGGCCCGACGCCGCCTCAGCCCGCCGCGTGCCCGCCCGGCCCGCCGCCGGGCGGCGCGGCCGGGTCGAAATACGCTGACACCTTCTGCGCCTCGAACGGGCCGCGGTCGGTCACGATCCGCGTCACGTACTGCGGCGGGGTGACGTCGAACGCCGGGTAGTACGCCTGCGTCACCAGGGGCGAGGCCGTGCGCACGCCCTGCACCGAGAGCACCTCCGCGCCCTCGCGCCGCTCGACCACCACGTCGGCCGCGGCGGGGGAGCGGGGATCAGGGGCCTGGATCAGCACGTAGAACGGCACCCCGAACGCGCGCGCAGCCAGCGCCGCACCGAGCGTGCCGACCTTGTTGAACACGTGCCCGTCCATGCTGACCCGGTCCGCGGCCGTCACCAGCGCGTCCACCGGCCCCAGCGCGCTGAACGGGCTGAGCACCGCCGCGGCCATCCCGTCGGTGATCAACGTCACGTCCTGGCCCATCTGCGCCAGCGTGTGCGCCGTCAGGCGCGCGCCCTGCAGGTAGGGGCGCGTCTCGGTGGCCACGTACGAGAAACGTTTGCCCGCCGCGTGCCCGGCGCGCACCAGCTCGATCAGGTAGGTGTCCATCCAGCAGTGCGTCAGCAGCCGCGCCCCGTCCTCCAGCAGCGCCGCCGCGTGCCCGGCCAGCAGTGCGCAGCGGCGCCGGAACCACAGCGCCTGCGCGGCGGCCTCGCGCTGCACCGCCTGCGCCACCTGCGCGGAATCCAGCGCCCGGCCCCGCGCCGCGGCCGCGGACAGCTCGGCCTCCAGCGCCGCCTGCACCGCGCGCACCGCGTCGCCCACGCTGTTGTTCGTCGGGCGCGCCCCCGCCAGCAGCCCCGCGGCCTGCCGCAGCGCCGCCACGGCCTCGGCCGGCGGGCCCGCGGCGCGCTGGCGCGCGGTGAGCACCAGAGCGGCCAGCGCCGCGAAGATCGGCCCGGTGCTCTGCGTGACCATCCGCCGCATCGCATCCGCCACCTGCTCGCCCGAGCTCGCGCGCACCCACACCTCCTGATGCGGGAAGACGCGCCGGTCCAGGATCACCACCGCGTCCGGTTCCAGGCGCACGCTGCGCTCCAGCACGGGGACCGGCAGCGGCGCGCCGTCCCGGGCGTAGCAGCCCTCGATCGCGGCCTCCACCGAGACCGCCGCGCCGCCACGTGCAACTTTCGCGCCGCGCCCGTGCGCCGCGCCGCCCGCCGTCCCTGCCATCCGCCACCCTCCAGCCACAGCGCCCGCCGCGCACCGCGCCCTCGCGCCGCGGGCATTGACGCACCGCGCACCCGGGCACACAGTGAGCCACGCGTCCGCCCGCGCGCGCCGTCGCTGCGCCGCGACACCGCGCCCGTCAACATTCTCACTGCCGAGACGGAGCCCCGCACGTGCCCAGACCCTACCCGCGCCGCGCCGCCGCGCCGTTCGCCGCCGCCCTGGCGTTCCTGGTGGCCCTCGCCGCGGCGCTCACCGCCGCCCCGGCGCACGCCGCCACCGCCGCCTTCACCCCCGGCGCGGCCTGGAACGACACCGGCGGAAACCCGCTGCAGCTGCACGGCCTGGGCATCGTCCAGGCCGGATCCACCTGGTACGGCTTCGGCGAAGACAAGACGGGCGAGAGCAGCTCGAACACCGCGTTCCAGGACATCCCCTGCTACAGCTCCGCCGACCTGTCCTCCTGGACCCGCCAGGGCACCGCGCTGGCCCGCCAGGCCGGCGGCGACCTGGGCCCCGGGCGCATCGTGGAACGGCCCAAGGTGCTGCACAACCCCACCACCGGCAAGTACGTGATGTACATGCACATCGACAACGGCAGCTACTCGGAGGCCAAGGTCGGCGTCGCCGTGAGCGACTCGGCGTGCGGCCCCTACACCTACCGCGGCAGCTTCCAGCCGCTGGGCTACCAGAGCCGCGACATCGGGCTGTTCCAGGACGGCGACGGCACCGGGTACCTGCTGAGCGAGGACCGCGCCAACGGCCTGCGCATCGACCGGCTCTCGGCCGACTACCTGAGCGTGGCCGCCCCGGTGGCGCTGCTGGCCGACTACGAGGCCCCGGCCATGGTCAAGATCGCCGGCACGTACTATCTGCTCGCCTCGCACCTGACCGGCTGGTCCACCAACGACAACGTCTACGCCACCGCCCCCTCCCCGGCCGGCCCCTGGTCGGCGTTTCGCGCCTTCGCGCCCACCGGCACCAGCACCTACAACTCGCAGACCGCGAACATCATCACCGTCGCGGGATCCTCGGCGACCACGTACATCTACGCCGCAGACCGGTGGACCACCGGGAACCTGGGCACCTCGCCGCTGATCTGGCTGCCCATGACCGTCTCGGGTACCACGCTGACCGTCGGCTGGCAGCGCTCCTGGACGCTGGAGAGCGCCGCCGGAGCCTGGGGCGCCGGCGCGTCCAACCCCGCCGGCGGCAGCACGCACTACCTGACCAACGCGCACAGCGGCCTGGTGATGGACGTCAGCGGGGGATCGAGCGCGCCGGGCGCCAAAGTCATCCAGTGGACCAACCACGCCGGCGCCAACCAGCAGTGGACGCTCAACCCCGCCGGCGGCAACGCCTACACGCTGCGCAACGCCAACAGCGGCCTGTGCCTGGAGGCGCCCGGCGGCTCCACCGCGCAGGGCGTCCAGCTCGACCAGGGCACCTGCACCGGCGCCCCCGGCCAGCAGTGGGCCTTCGACGCCGTCGGCTCCTACACCTCCACCGGGGACACCAGCTACCTGATGGTGGACCTGGGCAGCGGCCTGGCCGCGGACGACTACGGCAACTCCGCCACCGCCGGCGCCGCCGTCGACCAGTGGCCCGGCAACGGCGGCAACAACCAGACCTGGAACCTGTCGTAACAGGGCGCGACGCGCGCGCGGCGGGACCTTCGTCCCGCCGCGCGCCGTACTGAACGGCCCTGCCGCGCGCGCGGCAGGGCCGGGAGGCTGGGGCGCGCGGCCCGGCGCGGTGCCGGATCAGCCGCCTGCGAACCCCGGAAGGAGGCGCGCCCGTGCGCGTCCGCCCCACGACGCTGGCCGACCTCGTCGGCTGCGCGCTGCTCGCCGCCGGGCCCGTGATGCTGGCGCGCGGCCGGGCCGGCCGCGCGCAGCTGCGGGCCGAGCTGGAAAGCCAGCACATCGCGTTCCCCGCACGCGAGCAGGACCTGCCCGAGCCGCTGCGGCACCTGGCCGGCCGGCCGGTGCGCAGCGGAGACGACGCGCGCGCCTTCTCCGAACTGATCAAGTCCCACCTGGCCGCCGCGACCTCGGGCCGCACCTACGCGCAGATCACCGAGGAGTGCGCGAAGGACGGGCGCGGCGACGAGAAGCTCGCCGCGCTGCGGCAGACCGCGTTCATGGGCGAGACCCTGCGCGCGGGCCTGATGAGCGCCTACCAGGCATCGAACATCACGCTGCTGGTGATGGGGCTGGGGGTGCTGACCACCGGCGTCGGCGCCAGCCTGCTGGCGCTCTCCCACGCCGACGGGCGCTCCCGTGACCGCTGAGGGCAGCACCGCGCCGCAGATCATCCAGGGCGGCATGGGCGTGGGCGTCTCCGGCTGGCGCCTGGCCGCCGCGGTGGCCCGCGCCGGCCAGCTCGGCGTGGTCTCCGGCACCGCGCTCGACGCGGTGCTCGCGCGCCGCCTCCAGCGCGGCGACCCCGGCGGGCACGCCCGCCGGGCGCTGGAGCAGCTGCCGCTGCCCGGGGTCGCCGGGCGGATCCTGGCGCGCTACTTCGTGCCCGGCGGCCTCGCGCCGCGCACCCCGTTCCGCCCGGTGCCGCGCACCGCGCTGCGGCACAACCAGGCGCGCGCCGAGCTGACCGTCGCGGCGAACTTCGCGGAGGTCTACCTCGCCAAGGAGGGCCACCGCGGCCTGGTCGGGGTCAACTACCTGGAGAAGATCGCCACGGCCAGCGCCGAGGCCGCCTACGGCGCCATGCTCGCCGGCGTCGACTACGTGCTCGTCGGCGCGGGCGTGCCGGCGCAGATCCCCGAGTTGCTGACCGAGCTGGCGCGCCAGCGCCCGGCCCGCCTGTCCGTCCCGGTCGCCGGCCCGGACGCGGGCCAGGAACAGCACCCGCTGCGGTTCGACCCGCTGGCGGTCTTCGGCGCGCACCGCGGCCCGAGCCGCCGCCCGCACCTGCTGGCGATCGTCTCCTCCGCGGTGCTGGCCGCCTACCTGGTGCGCTCGCCCGCGACCCGCCCGGACGGTTTCGTGCTCGAGGGCGCCGACGCCGGCGGGCACAGCGCCCCGCCGCGCGGCCCGCTGCGCCTGGACGAGCACGGCGAACCGGTCTACGGCGAGCGCGACCGCATCGACGCGGCGAAAGTGCGCGCCCTGGGCCTGCCGTTCTGGCTGGCCGGCGGGTACGCCGGGCCGCGCGCGCTGGCCGAGGCGAAGGCCGCGGGCGCCTGCGGCGTCCAGGTCGGCTCGGCGTTCGCGCTGTGCGAGGAGTCGGACCTGCGCGCGGACCTCAAGCGCGAGGCGCTGGCGCGGGCCGTGCGCGGCGAGATGGACGTGCGGGCCGACCCGAACGCCTCGCCGACCGGTTTCCCGTTCAAGACCGCGCAGCTGCCCGGCACCCTGACCGAGCAGGACGTGTACGAGGGCCGCCGCCGCCTGTGCGACCTGGGATACCTGCGCACCGCGTACCGCACCGCGCGCGGCGGGATCGGGTACCGCTGTCCGGCGGAACCCGTCGAGGAATATGTCGCCAAGGGCGGCAGGATCGAGGACACCGTGGGCCGCCGCTGCCTGTGCAACGCCCTGACCAGCACGGTCGGCCTGGGCCAGACCCGCGCGGGCGGCTACGCCGAAGCGCCGCTGGTCACCCTCGGCAAGGACCTGGGGTTCCTGGCGCACCTGCTGCCCGCCGGGGCGCAGGGCTACAGCGCGGCCGACGTCATCGAGCACATCCTGGCCCCGTCGTGACCGGCCCCGCGATCCGCACGCCGCGCCACGACGCCGCCGACCGGCCGTTCATCGTGATCTGGGAGGCCACGCGCGCCTGCCCGCTGGCGTGCCTGCACTGCCGCGCGGAGTCGATCGCGCGGCGCGACCCGCGGGAACTCGGCACGGCCGAGGCGCTGGACCTGCTGGCCGTCGACGCCTTCGGCGCGCCCTGCCCGCTGTTCGTGATCACCGGCGGCGACCCGTTCCAGCGGCCCGACCTGATGGAGCTGGTCGAGCGGTTCTCCGCGCGCGGCGTCCCGGTGGCCGTCTCCCCGTCGGGCACGCCCACGCTGACCCCGGAGAACCTGCGCCGGCTCTACGACGCCGGCGCGCACGCGATCTCGCTGAGCCTGGACGGGTCCAGCGCGCAGATCCACGACGCGTTCCGCGGCGTGCCGGGCGTGTACGACCAGACGCTCGCGGCATGGCGCACCGCCCGCCAGATCGGGCTGAAAGTGCAGATCAACACCACGGTCACCGGGCACAACCTGACCGACCTGCCCAACATCGTGCGCCTGGTGCACGAGTACGGCGCGATCGTGTGGAGCGCGTTCCTGCTGGTGCCCACCGGCCGCGGCCGGGCGCTGGAGCAGCTGGATGCCGCCGACGTCGAGGACGTGCTCAACTTCGTCTACGACGCCGGCAAGCTCGTGCCGTCGAAGACCACGGAGGCGCACCACTACCGGCGCGTCACGCTCCAGCGCCTCGTGCTGGAGCAGCGCGGCGAGGACCCGGCCGGCGTGCTCGGCCTCGGGCCGCTCTACCAGAAGCTGCGCGCCGGGCTCGACGCGCTCGCCCTGCCGCCGCGGCGCACCCGCCGCCCGCCGATGCAGATCAACGCCGGGAGCGGATTCGTGTTCGTCTCCCACACCGGGGAGGTCTTCCCCAGCGGGTTCCTGCCGTTCGCGGCGGGCAACGTGCGCGAGCGGCCGCTGACCGAGCTGTACCGCGACACCCCGCTCTTTCGCCGGATGCGCGAACCCGCCTCGCTCAAGGGCCGCTGCGGGGCGTGCGAGTTCCGGCAGGTGTGCGGCGGGTCGCGCTCCCGCGCGTACGGCATGACCGGCGACCTGCTGGCCGAGGAGCCGTGGTGCTCCTACCGGCCGGGCTCGTTCCCGTACCAGGAGCAGCTCGCGCCGCTGCTGGCCCGCTGACGCGGTGCGTCGCGCGGCCCGGCCGGGCCGCGCGACGCACCGCGCTACGCCAGCCCGCGCAGCATCAGCCGCCAGTACAGCGCCGGCAGGCCGTAACGCTTGAGCAGCCACATGTCGGTGCGTTCGCGAAAGGTGTCGATGAAGGGCAGCGACGGGCGCGCGGTCAGTTCGTAGTCGAACTCGGCCAGCAGCATCTTGTGCCGCGCGGTGACCAGCGGGCAGGAGGTGTAGCCGTCGTAGCGCGCGGACGGCTGCCGCCCGTGCAGCGCATCCAGCAGGTTCGCCGCGGCGACCGGCGCCTGCTTGCGCACCGCGGCCCCGGTCTTGGAGGTCGGCAGGTTCGCGGCGTCGCCGAGCGCGAAGACCTGCGGGAAGTCGGGGGAGCGCAGCGTGTGCTTGTCCACCTTCGCGTACCCGTAGGGGCTGGCCGGGTCCGCCAGCGGGCCGCCGGCCAGCCACGAGGGGGCGCTCTGCGGCGGCGTGGCGTGCATCAGGTCGTAGCCGACCACCTCGCTGGTGCCGGCGGCGTTGTCCCGGATCGTCGCCTCGCGCCGCGCGCCGTCCACGGCGACCAGTTCGCTGCTGTAACGCACCTCGATGCCGTAGCGCGCGGCCACGCCCTCCAGGACGGCCGCCCACTGCGGCTGGCTGAAGATCGAGGCGGTCGGCAGGACCAGGATGACGCGCATGTCGCCGAGCACGCCCTGCTTGCGCCAGTAGTCCGCCGCCAGGTAGGCGATCTTCTGGGGGGCGCCGGCGCACTTGACCGGGCCGGCCGGCATGGTGAACACGGCGGTGCCCGAGCGCGCGGCGCGGATCAGCTCCCAGGTGTGCCCGGCGTGTTCGGGGTCGTAGTTGCTCGACACCGCCTCGCGGCCCAGCGCTTGGGCCAGGCCCGGTATCCGATCCCAGTTCAGCTGCACCCCGGGGGCCAGCACGAGCGCGTCGTAGGGCAGTTGCTGGCCGTCGCCGGTCAGCACCGTGCGCTCCTCGGGGTCCACCGACACCGCCCGGTCGCGCACCCAGCGCACGCCGCGCGGCGTCACCGAGGACTGCGGCCGCCGGGAGGCCGACAGCGGCGCCTCGCCGCCGCCGACGAGGGTCCACAGCGGCTGGTACCAGTGCACCGGTGAGGGTTCGAGGACGCAGACCCCGTCGAGGCCCGCGCGGCGCAGCCTCGCGGCGACGCAGATGCCGGCGGTTCCGCCGCCGATGACGACGACGCGGGCGGCGCTGGGCTCTGGCTTGGGCACAGGGGCTCCTTCCGGGCTGGTGGCCCCCGAGGCTACCGGCGAGCGTCACCGCGGGGCACCGGCCACGGCGCCCGCGTATCCGGGAACTTCGCCTCTACCGGCCGCGCGCCGCGGCGGCCCTGGCACCGCGATAGGCGCGGGGCCGCCGCGGGGCCGCTGGGCGGCGACGAGTCGCGCGCACGGGTTCCGGGGTGCCGCAGCGCGGCGATCCGCTGGGGTCACCCGACCGGATCGGGGTGGCGTCAACGTAACGGGCACCGGACCCGCACAGGCCGGTTTCGCCGCGGCGTTCTTTGACGGGGCAGGGCGCTCGTGACGCTCACCCGGGTACACCTGTTCTCACGCGTGGGCCCCGACCAGTTGCATCGCATGGTGCCGGCACGCATCGGCGTCTTCGGACCGGCCTGCCTGTGCGAGCGGGTCGGCGGGGGGGGGAGAGAGAGAGAGAGAGGATCAGGCTGGCCACGCCGCCCGACCCGGCGCACCCGCACCCGCCGATCTGCGCCGCGCGAGAGCCGCGCGGCGCCCGGCTGCGCCCCCGCACGTGCGGGGAACTGCCAAGGCGCCGCGCGGCCATCGCCCGCGGCCGGGTGCGCTCGCTTCAGGCCCCTGCGGTCAGCTCGCCTTCTCCCACCCGCGGCGCGCCGCGCGCGAGGAGCTCAAGCGCGGATCCCGGCTGCGGTAGACGATGTACGGCCGCGTCAGGTACCCCACCGGCGCGGAGAACACGTGCACCAGCCTGCTGAAAGGCCAGTACGCGAACAGCGCGCACGCCGCGAGCACGTGCAGCCGGAAGCCGAGCGGCGCGCCCAGGATCAAGCCGGCGTGCGGGCGCAGCAGCAGCACCGAGCGCAGCCACGGCGAGACCGTCTGCCGGTAGTCGTGCGGATGCCCGCTCAGCGTCCCGTACAGCGTCGTGCCCAGCCCCAGCAGCAGCGTCACCGCCAGCAGCACGTACATCGCCTTGTCGTTGCGGGTCGTGGCGGAGAACACCGAGCCGACCGTGCGCCGCCGGTAGACCAGGATCGCCACCCCGGCCACCGCCGCGAGCCCGGCGAGCGTCCCGACGCTGAACGCCACCGCGTGGTACATCCCCTCGCTCACCCCGAGCGCCGCGGTCCACGACTCGGGCACCAGCAGCCCGACGACGTGCCCGAAGAACACCGCCAGGATCCCGAAGTGGAACAGCGGGCTGCCCCAGCGCAGCAGCCGCCGCTCGTAGACCTGCGAGGAGCGCGTGGTCCAGCCGAACTTGTCGAACCGGTAGCGCCAGTAGTGCCCGACGACGAACACCGCGATCGCCGCGTAGGGCACCGCGACCCACAAAAGCACGTTGACCGCGCTGTCGTTCCCGCTCATCGGCGGCCTCCCACACTCTCGGGCATGTACTGCGGCGGTGCGAACGGCTCCAGGCCCACCTGCTCGTCGGGCGGCCCCTGCGCGGCCAGGCGCGCGGCGGCGGCCCGCTGGTCGCCGGTCAGCGCCGGCAGCGTCGCCGAGAGCGCGTCGAGCAGGTCCCGCCACGGGGAACCCGCGTCCGCCAGCGCCAGGCGCAGCAGTTCCACCCCGGCGCGGTACTCGGTCAGCAGCCGCCGCCCGGCCTCGGGCCGCGCTGCGGCGAACTCCAGCGCGACGCACAGGTGGTCGGGCAGCTCGTCCTGCGCCAGGCGCAGTCCCGCCGCCGCGTACTGCTGCTTGAGGCGCAGCAGCGCCACGCCGCGCTTGCGGGTGTCGCCGTGCGTGTAATAGGTCAGATACAGGCAGCCGCGCCGCTTGTGGTCGAAGGTGGCGACGTACTGCTGCGCGATCTGCTCGGGCGTGCCCGCCCCGAGGAACGCCAGGAACCGCGCCAGCGGCCCGGCGACCGGCGCGGGCAGTGTCGCGGCCGCCCGATGCAGCAGCGGCAGGTTCCCGTACAGCTCCTCGTCGGGGTAGCCCAGCAGCACCGAGAGCGTCTGCCACGCCCGCGCGTCGAGCGCCTCGTTCTTCCCGCTCACCGCGCACCCCCCGCGCCGCCGTCGCCCTCGACGCCCGCGCCGCCGACACCGGCGCCCTGCGCCGAACCCGGGTGTGCGGAAGACTCGTGCGCGGAACCCTCCTGTGCGGAAGGCTCGCGCCGGTGCGGGAACATCCCCTGCGGCCGCCCGCGCCCGTCCCACGCGAACAGGTTGACCCGGGCCGGGGCCGCGTCCGAGTCCGCGGACGCGCCCTGGCGCTCCCGCAGCGCGCGCTGGTCGCGCACCGCCGGCGGCGCCTGCGCGCCCGACCCGCCCATGCCCGGCCCGCCCTCGTACTCCAGCGAGCACTGCGTCGCCAGCTCCTCAAGGCTGTGCGCCTGCTCGGCGTGCGCCGACGGGATGACGTACCGCTCGTTGTACTTCGCCAGCGCCAGCAGCCGGTACATGTCGTACATCTGCTCGCCGCTCATCCCGGCCGCCGCGGCGATCGACTCGTCCGCCTCGCGCCCCAGGTTGATCTCGCGCATGTACGAGCGCATCGACGCCAGCGTCTGGAGCACCCGGCGCACCGGCTCGGGATCCCCGGCCGAGAAGAACCCGGCCAGGTACTCCACCGGGATGCGCAAAGCGTCGATCGCCGCGAACAGGTTGCCCCGGTCCTCCGCGTCGAACCCGCTCTCGCGCACCACGTCCACCACGGGCGAAAGCGGCGGGATGTACCACACCATCGGCATGGTGCGGTACTCCGGGTGCAGCGGCAGAGCCACCTTGTACTTGTTGATCAGCGCGTACACGGGGGAGCGCTGCGCGGCCAGCACCCAGTCGCGCGGGATGCCCGCCGCCTGCGCCGCCTCGGCCACGGCCGGGTCGTGCGGGTCGAGGAACACCGAACGCTGCGCCTCGTACAGGTCCTTCTCGTCCGCCGTCGCGGCCGCCTCAAGCACCCGGTCGGCGTCGTAGAGCACCAGCCCGATGTACCGAAGGCGCCCCACGCACGTCTCCGCGCACACCGTCGGCATGCCGACCTCGATGCGCGGGAAGCAGAACGTGCACTTCTCCGCCTTACCGGTACGGTGGTTGAAATACACCTTCTTGTACGGGCAGCCCGAGACGCACATCCGCCAGCCGCGGCACCGGTCCTGGTCCACCAGCACGATGCCGTCCTCGCTGCGCTTGTAGATCGCGCCCGACGGGCACGAGGCCGCGCACGAGGGATTCAGGCAGTGCTCGCAGATACGCGGCAGGTAGAACATGAAGGTCTGTTCGAACTCGAACTTGACCTTCTCCTCGACGCCCTTGAGCATCACGTCCCGCTCCCCGTGGTCGGCCGACCCGCCGAGGTTGTCGTCCCAGTTCGCCGACCAGGTGATCTTCATGTCCCGGCCGGTGATCGCCGACTTGGGCCGCGCCACCGGGGTGTGCTCCTGCGCCGGAGCGCTGGTGAGCGTCTCGTAGTCGTACGTCCACGGCTCGTAGTAGTCCTCCAGCAGCGGCAGCTTCGGGTTCGAGAAGATCGACAGCAGCTTGCGCACCCGCCCGCCGCCCTTGAGCGCCAGACGCCCGCGCTTGTTCAGCGTCCAGCCGCCGCGCCAGGCCTCCTGGTCCTCGTAGCGGCGCGGATAACCCTGCCCGGGCCGCGTCTCGACGTTGTTGAACCAGGCGTACTCCACACCGGTGCGGTTCGTCCACGCCTGCTTGCACGTCACCGAGCACGTATGGCAGCCGATGCACTTGTCCAGATTCATGACCATCGCCATCTGGGCCATCACACGCATGTCAGTACTCGACCTCCTGGGAACGGCGCCGGATCACGGTCACCTCGTCGCGCTGGTTCCCGGTCGGGCCCAGATAGTTGAACGCGTAGCACAGCTGGGCGTAGCCGCCGATCAGATGGCTCGGCTTGATCAGCAGCCGCGTCAGCGAGTTGTGGATCCCGCCGCGCCGGCCGTTGGTCTCGGTGCGCGGCACGTCGATCAGCCGGTCCTGCGCGTGGTGCATGTACACCGTGCCCTCGGGCATGCGGTGCGAGACGATGGCGCGCGCGACCACCACGCCGTTGCGGTTGACCGCCTCGATCCAGTCGTTGTCGTGCACCCCGATCTTCGCCGCGTCCGGCGTGCTCATCCACACCACCGGCCCGCCGCGCGAGAGCGAGAGCATCAGCAGATTGTCCTGATACTCCGAATGGATCGACCACTTGTTGTGCGGGGTGAGGTAACGCACCGTCACCCCCAGTTCCCCGCGGTCGCCGACCGCCGGCTCACCGAAGAGCACGTGCATGTTCAGCGGCGGGCGGTACACCGGCAACTGCTCGCCCAGTTCGGCGATCCACTCGTGGTCCAGGAAGAAGTGCTGGCGCCCGGTCAGCGTGTGCCAGGGCTTGAGCCGCTCGACGTTGATCGTGAACGCCGAGTACCGCCGCCCCCCGCTCTCCGAACCCGACCACTCCGGACTGGTGATCACCGGCGTGGGCCGGTTCTGCGTGTCCGCGTACGTGATCTGCTTACCCTCGTGCTCGGCGGCCAGGTCCGCCAGCTTCGTGCCCGTACGCGCCTCCAGCGTGTGGAAACCCTGCGTGGCCAGGCGCCCGTTCGTGGTGCCCGACAGCGCCAGGATCGCCTCGCAGGCGTGCACGTCCCGCTCCAGCGACGGACGCCCGTCGGCCACCCCGCCGCGCACCGCGCCGTTGGTGCGCCGCAGGTACTCCACCTCCGGCTCGACGCGGAACGTCACCCCCTTCGTCGTCGCGCCCAGGGAGTCGGCCAGCGGCCCGAGCGCCGTCATCTTCTGCGCCACCGCGCCGTAATCGCGCTCGACCACCGTGAACCTGGGCAGGTTCACCCCCGGCACCGGTTCGCACGAACCGTCCGCCCAGTCGCGCACGTGCCCGTGCGGGGTGGCCATCGCGTCCGGCGTGTCGTGCAGCAAGGGCGAGGCCACCAGGTCGCGGCGCACCCCCAGCCGGTCGGCCGCCAGGGCGCTGAAGACCCGCGCCAGCGAGTTGAACGAATCCCAGTCGGTGCGCGCCTGCCACGGCGGCGCGATCGCCGGATTGAACGAGTTGACGAACGGATGCATGTCCGTCGAGCTCAGATCGTGCTTCTCGTACCAGGTCGCGGCCGGCAGCACGATGTCCGAGTACAGCGTCGTGCTGGTCATCCGGAAGTCCAGCGACAGCAGCAGGTCCAGCTTGCCCGTGGGCGCCTGCTCGTGCCAGACCACCTCCTTGGGCCGCGCGCCCGGCGGCGCCTCCTCGGCCCGCACCGCCGAGTCGGTGCCCAGCAGATGGCGCAGGAAGTACTCGTTGCCCTTCGCGGAGGACCCCAGCAGGTTCGCCCGCCACACCGTCAGCACCCGCGGGAAGTTGCGCGGGTCGTCCGGGTCCTGCGCGGCGAAACGCAGCCGCCCCGCCTTGATCTGCCCGACGGCGTACGCGGCGGGGTCCTGGCCCGCCGCCTCGGCCTCGTCGGCCAGATCCAGCGGATTGCGCTCGAACGTCGGGTACGAGGGCATCCAGCCCATGCGCGCCGAGGCCGCGATCACGTCCGCCGTGGCCCGGCCCTCGAACGCCCCGCCGCGCCCGGTCGCCGAGAGCGAACCCGCGCTGAAGGGGTCGTAGCGGAACTGGTCGGTGTGCAGGTACCAGTACGCGGTCTGGATCATCGTGCGGGCCGGGCGGTTCCAGTCGCCCGCGCTCGCCAGCAGCGAGTACCCGGTGATCGGGCGGACCTTCTCCTGGCCGACATAATGCGCCCACCCGCCGCCGTTGACCCCCTGGCAGCCGGTCAGCGTCGTCAGCGCCAGGAACGAGCGGTAGATCGTGTCGGAGTGGAACCAGTGGTTCGTCCCCGCCCCCATGATGATCATCGAGCGGCCGCGGGTGTCGCGCGCGTTCACCGCGAACTCCCGCGCGATGCGCGCCGCGGCCACGGCGGGCACACCCGTGATCGACTCCTGCCACGCCGGGGTGTACGGCTCCTCGGCGTCGCCGTACCCGGACGGCCAGCGGCCCGGCAGTCCCGCGCGCGCCACGCCGTACTGCGCGAGCATCAGGTCGAACACGCTCGTCACCAGCCGCCCGGCCACCCGGCGCACCGGCACCCCGCGCAGCATCCGCCCGCCCGGCCCCTGCTCGGTGTCGAACCGCGGCAGCGTCACCGCCACCGGCTCCAACTCGCCGCCGGCCGCGGACAGCAGCGGCTCGACCTGCCCCAGATCGAGGTTCCATCGGCCCTGCCCATCGGCTCCGAAGCGGAACCCGAGCGACCCGCCGGGCACGACCGGCGCGCCCTGCGCGTCGAGCAGCACCGTCTTGAACGCGGCGTTCTCCTGCGCGGCCTGCTGCCCGCCGAGATCCGCCGCCGTCAGGAACCGCCCCGGCGCGTACGCGCCCGCGCCGCCGCCTTCGCCGTCCTGCCCGTCGGGTTCCAGCGTGACCAGGAACGGCAGATCCGTGTACTGCTTGACGTACCGGTCGAAGTACTCGACCCGCTCCTCCAGGAAGAACTCGCGCAGGATCACATGGCCCATCGCCATCGCCAGCGCGGCGTCGGTGCCCGGCACCGGGTGCAGCCACTCGTCGGCGAACTTCACGCTGTCGGCGTAGTCCGGTGCCACCGCGATCACCTTCTGCCCACGGTAGCGCGCCTCGGTCATCCAGTGCGCGTCCGGGGTGCGCGTCACCGGCACGTTCGCGCCCCACATGATCAGGTACCCGGCGTCCCACCAGTCGCCCGACTCCGGCACGTCGGTCTGGTCGCCGAACATCTGCGGGGAGGCCACCGGCAGGTCCGCGTACCAGTCGTAGAACGAGAGCATCGGCGCGCCGATCAGCGAGTAGAACCGGGCGCCGGCCGCGTGCGAGACCATCGACATCGCCGGGATCGGGGAGAAGCCGGCGACCCGGTCCGGCCCGTACTGCCCGATCGTGTACACGTGCGCCGCGGCCGCCATCTCCAGCGCCTCGTCCCAGCTCGCGCGCACCAGCCCGCCCTTGCCGCGCGCCGACTTGTACCGCCGCGCGCGCTGCGGGTCCTCCACCACGTCCGCCCACGCCGCCACCGGGTCGCCCAGGCGGGCGCGCGCCTCCCGGTACATCTCCAGCAGCACCCCGCGCACGTACGGGTAACGCACCCGCGTGGGGGAGTAGGTGTACCAGGAGAAAGAAGCACCGCGCGGACAGCCGCGCGGCTCGTACTCCGGCCGGTCCGCCCCGGCCGAGGGATAGTCGGTCTGCTGGGTCTCCCACGTGATGATGCCGTCCTTGACGTACACCTTCCACGAGCAGGACCCTGTGCAGTTCACCCCGTGCGTGGAGCGCACCACCTTGTCGTGGGACCAGCGGTCCCGGTAGAACGCGTCCGCGGAACGCCCGCCGACCTGATGCAGCGTGCGAAGGTCCGCCGAGACCTCCCCGCGGGTGAAGTATCGGCGGGTGCGTACGAGGGCGTCGGCCAACTCGCCGTCCAATCCCGCGGACGGCGCAACAAACTCATCCACCTGGTGCTTCCCTTTCTCCGGACCGCAGCCCGCGTCCCACATCGCGTGTCCGGCCGCGGTTCGCGGCCGGACACCTGGTCCTGCTGATCGTGAACGCCGGGCTGCTTTACGCGGCCCCGGTCGTGGGCCGCGCGCCGCTCGCGCCGGCGGCGGCGTTCGCCGCGCGCCGCACCGCGGTCGCGGTGAACAGCGCCATACCGGCCGCCACCAGGCAGAGCATCGCCAGGCCCGCGCCGTAGGTGCCGTAGCGCCCGTAGAGCGAACCCATCACCAGCGGCGGGATGAACCCGCCCAGGCCGCCTGCCGCGCCGACCACTCCGGTGACCGACCCGACCTGCTGCGCCGGCGCGAGCAGCGCCACCATGGCGAAGGTCGCTCCGCTGGCCGCGCCGAGCGCCGCGGCCATGGCCAGGAAGGCCAGGGTGCCCGCCGGCGCCAGGCCCAGGGTGAAGGACTGCGCGAACGCGCCGACGACGACGAGCGCGAGCGACCCGGTCAGCACCCGCGTCGGCCCGAACCGGTCGGACAGGAACCCGCCGACGGGCCGCATCAGGACCGCGACCAGTACGAACCCGGCCATGCGGTTGGCCGCGTCGGACTGCGCCAGGGTGTAGGCGTTGCGCAGGTAGGTCGGCAGGTAGACGGAGAACGCGACGTAACCGCCGAAGGCGACCGCGTACAACGCCGATGCCTGCCAGGTCACGCGCAGCCGCATCGCAGAGGCCAGCCGCCGGCCGAGCGGAAGCGTCGGCACGACCCGGTCCGGGTTGTCGCGCAGCACCACCGCCGCGACGATCGCGTACAGGCCCAGCGCCACGGCGGTGATGACGAACGGCGTGGCGAATCCGTGCGCCTTCACCAGGTTCACCGTCGTCAGGGCGCTGATGGCGGTGCCGCCCATGCCGGCGCCGAACACGCCGATCGCCAGCCCGCGCCGCTGCGGGGGGAACCATTCGTTGACGAACGGCACGCCCACGGCGAACGCCGTGCCGGCGAAGCCGAGGAAGAACCCGCCGACGAGCAGCGCCGCCAGGGAGGAGTGTCCGGGCAGCCCGAGGTAGAGCACCGGCACGATCGTGGCCGCGGACACCAGCGGGAACATGACCCGGCCGCCGTACCTGTCGGTCAGCGCGCCCACCGGGATGCGCCCGAGCGAACCGACCACGACCGGCACCGCGACCACCAGCGCCTGCTGGAAGGAGGTCAGGTGCAGCGAGTCCTTCAGTCGCGGGCCCAGCGGGCTGAGCAGCGCCCACGCCCAGAAGTTCAGCGCGAACCCGAGCGTGGCCAGCGCCAGCATCGTGTACCGCCGCCGCGCCCCGGGCACCCGCGGTGCCTCCCCGGAAGGCGTGACCTGCGTCTCAGACATCGGACGAACTCCGTTTCCCTGATGGATGCGCGAGCTGACAATCGACGCATACCGCCGCCGGCGGTCGCGTTCCATGTCAGCCTCTTGTAGCGGGCGCATTCCCTCATAGGGCCGAACGGCCCGCCGCGTGGGGGCCGCGCGGACGTGCGCGGCGTCACAAGGCGCACCGGCGCGGGCGCAACGCCCTGTCCCGAAACCGTTGCAGCCGGGGCGATCCGCCCGTCCCGGACCGCCTCGGCAGCCGGGCGCAGCGCGTCCCGGCCGCCCGGCCGTCCCCGCGGACGAGCCGAGGAGCGGACGGGCGAAGGAGCCGAGGAGCGAAGGAGGACGGTGCGTCGCCGGCGACGCACCGAGAGCGCTCGGGCAGCGCCCGGGACACGCGCTTTCGCAACGCTGCCCGCCACGGCACACTTGTCCCTATGACAACGGGGGGCGCCCGTGACGGGCGCATCGTCAATACATTCATGCACATCCTGCGCTGGCTGGTCCTGGCGCTGTTCGCCGCGACGCTGCTGCAGGTGCTCGCGGTCGCCAGTCCCAGCAGTCACGCATTCGTCGATCAGCTCGAGGACCGCATCCGCGCGGGAAGCACCACCGCGGTGCTCACCGACCAGGCCGACGCGACCGGCGTCAGGGTCCTGTGGCAGACCGGGTTCTTCAGCTGGACACAGGCCTGGTACCAGCCGCCCGGCGCGCAGAGCGGGTCCGGCCCGGCCGAGGGCGGCGAGCAGGCCTCGCCCCGCGGGCAGCTGGTCGGCGAACTGACCGCGGTCGCCCGCCGGTCCGGCCACACCGTCAGCGTCACCGACGTCACCAGCTACCGGGTGCTGCTGCTCAACGCCGGGCAGCTGACCCTGGGCGCACCGCTGGGCACGATCGCGGTCGCGCTGTGGATCGTGCTGTTCGCGCGCATGCTGCTGACCCGCGAGCACCGCTACGCCAACCGCTGGGCCTGGTTCTGGCTGTTCACCGTCGGCCAGATCGGGGCGCTGCTCTACGTGTGGAGCGAGCCCGAGCCGCTGCTCATGCCGCTCGGGCGCTCACGCGCGCGCGTACAAGCCGACCAGCCGATCACCGGGGGCACCGGCTGCCTGCTCTCGATCGCCTCGACGTTCCTGGTCAGCGTGGTCGGCCTGGTGCTGTTGCATCTGCTGGCTTAAGCGGCGCCTTCACCGGTTCCGGGGCGGATCGGCCGATCGACGACGCTCGCCGCGTCGCCGAAGCGCCCGCAGTCAACCCACGGTGTCGAAGCGGCCCCCGTCGCCCAGGACGGGGGCCGCGCGTCGGTCGGTGCAGTCGCGGATGGTCAGGCAGCCGCGGTTTGTCGGGCCGTGGCGGACGGTTCAGGCGGTGGCGGGCTGCGGAGCGGAGTGGGTGAGGATCTCGGCGTCGGCCGGGACGCGGCGTGCGTGCCAGAACCCGAATCCGACCAGCAGCAGCATCAGGAAGGCCAGGCTGAAGGACGCGACGGAGGC
>NZ_JAGSXH010000111.1 GCF_018283645.1 Actinocrinis puniceicyclus
GCCCATCACACCCACCCCCGCCGGGCCGCGCGCACACCCGCCTGGAACCGGCTGCTGGCGTCGAGATCCGCCATCAGCGTCGCGACGCGGCGGGCGAACGTGCGCTTGCTCATGTGCAGCCGGATCGCGGCCCGATCGTCGGTGAGCCCGGCGCTGAGCACTTCGAGCACCTCGTCGCGGCAGCCCTCGCCGGGCAGCTCGGCCGCGCGCCGCGCCGCAAGCGCCCACATCGCCTCGAAGGCGGCGGCCAGCGAGCCGGCCAGCACCGTACTGCGCACCCTCGTCGCCCATCCGGACGCCGGAATATGCGGTCCCTGATACGGCAGGTACACCACCGAGCGGTCCCGCACCGCCACGAAGTGCGGCAACTCCTGCACGGCCTCGAGCGCCACGCCGTCGCGCACGAGGCCGTCGAACGCCGGCCGCTGCGGAAGACCGGTCGGCACGTACAGCACGCGCACGTCGACCCGGCGCCGCGCCATCGCGGCCAGCACCTCGGGCGGCACCGCGCCGTCGAGCCCGCCCGGCACCGGGCCGGGCGCCAGCAGTGAAAGTTCCCTGCGGGTGAGCTCCTCGATCTCCGCGGCCAGCAGTTCGGTCGGCAGTTCGGAGATGTGCGCCGGGCGCTCCTCGCGGCGGGCCACCGCACGCGGCAGCGTCGGCCAGCCAGCCTCCGGGACCGGCCCGGCCTGCGGCGGCCGGACCCGGACATCGACTTCAGTCACTTGAACACCCCCACCATCGGCGGATCGCGCAGGACCGGGACGCGGCGCGACGGCGGACCGGCGCTGACCGCGGGCCACGCGGTCGGCGGGTCCGGCATACGAGCGAGACAATTTCTGGAAAACGGCCGGGAAAGCGCGGAGAATACCGCGGCTACAGTCCCGGATCCCGTATCAGCTCCCAGCCGTCGATGATCTCGACGAGCCGGTCGCACAGCCCTAGAAGGCATTTCTGAGCCTGAATGTGGTCTGCGATCGAGATATAAGCGCCGATCCACAACAGTCCGGTGCGTTCAATGACCTTGATGTGCTCGACCCGGTCCTGAGCGGTGAGGATCCCCCACAGCAGCTCGCGCAGCGTCTCCGGCGTGAGCTCCGTGCGGTCCGCGCTCGTAGGTACCAGGGTCATCGTCGCCAGCAGCACGGTTTTGTCCGATCCGAGGGTGCACAGTGCGGTGCATGCGGCGGTCAGGCGGTCGCGGTCGTGGCGGGCGTCTGCACCGGCTGCGCGCCGCTCCACTCGAAGCCGCCGGCCCGGGTGCTGGAGGCTCCGTGCACGGCGCCCAAACCGATGATCAGCGCGGCGAGGACGGAGACGATCGAAGCGGCGGCGGTCTTCTGGAAACCCATGGCATTAATTCCTGTCTTGAAGTCTTGTCAGATTTTTTGTTTCTTTCTTTCTTGAGGGCCCCTCGGTATCAATCATCGGCTCGGCCGCCGCGCCGGGTCAACGAAACGACGCGTCGTGAACCCGACTGTCGGATTCACGCCAGGGCCGGTGCGGGAGATCGCCGCCTCCGGGGGCTTGCCGGTCCGGGGCGGGTCTGAGACCGTATCCGAACTAGGAGGGGGCCGCGTGTATGTTCGAGTCCTTAGGTCTGTCCAAGACGGCGGAGCTGGTGTATCGCGCCATGCTGAGTCAGCCCGCCCTGGGTGTCGCAGAGCTCACCGCGCACACCGGCCTGTCCGCGGAGGAGATCAGGCAGGCGCTCGACAGCCTCGCCGAGATGGCGCTGGTGCGCTCGTCGTGGCAGGCGCCGGGGCTGCTGCGGCCGACCAGCCCGCAGGTCGGGCTCGCGGTGCTGATCGCCCAGGCCGAGGCGAAGATCGCCCAGCGACAGCAGGAGATCGAGGCCGCCCGCGCGGCCATCAGGGTCCTGGCCGAGACGCACAGCAGCCACCTGCGACGCGATGAGCTGATCCGATGGGAGGAACTCGACGGCATCAGGGTGCGACTGGAGGAGCTGGCCACCTCCGCGTGTACCGAGTGCCTGTCGTTCAGTCCGGGGGCGGCGCACAAGCCTGACGCGATGGCGGCGAGCAAGCCGCTCAACCAGCTGGCGCTGGAGCGCGGGGTCAGCATTCGCGCCGTCTACCAGGACAGCTTCCGCAACGACCCGCAGACGCTGGCCTACGCCCGGTGGTTCTCCGAGCTCGGCGCGCAGACCCGCACGGTGCCGACGGTGCCGTTCCAGATGGTCATCGTCGACCGGGAGATCGCGCTGCTGCCAAGCGATCCGGGCGACCCGCAGACCGGCGCGATCGAGGTGCACAGCCCCGGAGTCGTCGCGGCGCTGTGCGTCATGTTCGAGCACGTGTGGGCGACCGCGACCCCGTTCGGCACCGCCGCTCAGACCGATGTGCACGGGCTCGAACCGCAGGAGCGTGAACTGCTGCGGCTGCTCGGCGACGGGCACACGGACGAGTCGGCGGCGCGGAAACTGGGCCTGTCGGTGCGCACCATCCAGCGGATGATGGCCGACCTGACCAGCCGCCTGGGTGCGGAAAGCCGCTTCCAGGCGGGGGCCAACGCGATCAGGCAGGGATGGCTCTAGTGTCCCGCGCCGGACGGGATCAGTAGGGCGAGCCGCAGATCCGCCAGTGCGAGCCGTCCTTGGCCAGCGGGACGAGGCGCGCCTCGCTGGAGCCGTCGGTGAAGGTGACGCGCACGCCGACGGTTCCGGTCGTACCCTTCACGGTGCGGTTGACCCGCAGCTCGCCGGTCAGATCGTGCCCGGCGGGCCGGTGCGCGGCGGTCTGCTGCGCGAACTGCTCGGCCGTGTACTGCCGGCGGTTCCCTGCGCAGAGCAGGCCGTATGCGTCCTCGTACTTCCCGCTCTGCAGATCGCCGAAGAACGCTGAGACGGTGTCCCGGGCCCGGGTCGCGTCCTTGACCGTACGGGCGAGCAAGACCCCTGCTACTGCCAGGACGGCCACCACTGCGACGATGACTATGGCCAGCACGCGGATCACCCTACCCCTGCGGCCCGCGCGCCGGGGCCCGCCGGCGTCGGTGGAAGTGTCGATGTGGTCGATGATGTCGGTCATACGGTGGCTCCTGGTGCGTTGGTGAGGACGTCGCCGAAGACCGCCGTGGTCGCCCCGGCGGTCTCGGCTCCGTCGATGACGAGTTCCTGCCCGGTGAAGAAACTCGCGACGGGCGAGGCGAGGTAGTGGAACGCCTCCGCGATCTCGGCCGGATCGGCGTGCCGGCCGGCCGGGATGCTGCGGTTGACCTCGTCGAGCATCTGCGGTGTGTACTCGGCGAGCTGCATCGGGGTGAGCACGGCGCCCGGGCTGACGCAGGCCACCCGGATGTGCGGGGCCAGTTCGAGCGCGAAGGTGCGGCACAGCGCCACGATCCCGGCCTTGGTCGCGTTGTAGTCGGCGTAGAGCGGGTAGCCGCGCGAGCCGTTGACCGAGGCGGTGGCCAGCAGCACGCCCTGCCGCCTCGGCACCATGATCTCGGCGGCGCACCGCCAGAGGCCGAGCACGCCGAGCAGGTTGACGTCCACGATGCGGCGGGCGTCCGCCTCGGTCAGCTCGAGTACGCCGTGCCGGATGCTGATCCCGGCGTTGGCGACGACCACGTCCAACCGGCCGGTGTCCTGCGCCGTGCGGGCGACCGCGGCCCGCACAGCGGCCCAGTCGGACACGTCCGCCTCGATCCAGCCGACCGCCGGGTGCGCCCCCGCGCCCGGCGGGCGCAGGTCGAGGTTCACCACCCGGTCGCCGGCCTCGGCGAAGCGGCGCGCGGTGGCCAGGCCGATCCCGCTGGAGGCGCCGGAGACGACGACGGTGCGCATTCGCAATCCTCCCTCGCTTGTATTCGAGCTCGCTTATCAGTGTGCGGTGTCATGGTGCCGTGCCGGGGTTGACGCCTCGGCACGTGCTCCGGGCGCTGTTCAGATCAGGACACGCGGGCTGCGCGCGGACGGGGATCCGTTGTGCACGCGCAGATTGCGGCTGACCGTCAGCTTCTTGAGCCACCGGTCGGTGCCGTCGTAGCGGGCGCTGAACGGGCGCCGCCCGTGCACCGCGAGGTAGTTGTCCACGACCAGCAGCGAGCCGCGCTCCACCACGATGTCGAACTGCCGGTCCTCCAGCTGCGCCATCAGCGCCGCCAGCGCGCGCCCGGAGACCGGGTCGTCGCCGACACAGCGCGTGAACGGCAGGTCCACCCGCAGGTACGGGTTGGCCGGATCGCCGAACAGCACGGCCACCGGCTCCGGGTCCTCCACCATCTGCCGGACCAGTTCCAGCGCCGGGTTGCCGGGGTCCCGCAGCGCCAGCTGCCGCACGTGCTCGTCGTCGGGCAGGATGTGGAACCGCCGCCGGCTCAGCACCCGCACATGCTGCGCGCTCAGCCGCACGTCGCGGACCGAGGCGACCGTGGTGGCCACCTTGTCCTCGTTGCGCACGCCGAACAGCAGCAGATAATCGCAGCGGTGCGGGTGGAATCCGTCCTCGGTGTGGAACTCCAGCAGCGAGTCGCTGCTGTGGCCGTTCTGCCGCAGCTCGTCGCCGGGAATCGGGACGATGTTCTGGATCATCCGGGACGCCTGGAGCGTGGACCAGGTGAAGGGCTCGCCGAGCGCCATGCCGCACAGCGCGAGGTAGACCTCGACCTCGCGCGCGTGCGGCGTGCGCCCGCCGTTCGCCCAGTGCGCCGGAGTCGGGCCGACCTTGGCGTCGTCGATGGGGAGGCCGTACACGGTGCACGCGGCCGCGGGCTCGGTGCGGCGGAACTCCTCAAGGAAGCCGCGCAGCCCGGCCGGCAGTTGCTCGCGCAGGTCGTGGCGCAGGTCGTAGAACTCCGGCTCCCCCGGATCCTGCGCCACCCGCCCGGCGAGGTCGAGGATCTGCTCGACCTCGCCGGTGCCCAGCTCGTAGCTGGGCCAGTCGGCGGACACCGCTCAGTCCCCCATCGCGCGGGCGAGACCGGCCGGGCGCATGTCCGTCCAGTACTCCTCGATGTACGCGAGGCAGGCGTCGCGCCCGGCCCCGCCGTGGACCACGCTCCAGCCGGACGGCACGTCGATGTCAGCCGGCCACAGGGAGTACTGGCGCTCGTCGTTGACCAGCGCGAAGTACTCGCGGTCAGCGTCCTCGAAGGGGTTGGTCACCTTCCCGGCCCCCCTCAGTCCGCGAGGGCGGGGGAGACGGACGGCCGCAGCTCGAACAGGATGCCCGAGGGCGGCGCGGTCACCGGGTGCTCGGCCACCAGCTCCCAGCCGGCGGCGCGGAACGCGCCGAGCCACTCCTCGCGGCTGGGGATGTAGACGCCCATCAGCGCGTGGACCAGCTCGAAGCCGAGCGTGAAGATGGTGGTGTCCGGCCCGGGGGCGCCGGGCGTGCGCACCACGTCGCACAGCAGCAGGCGCTTGGCGTTGGGGAAGGCACGGCGCAGGTCGGCGAGCCCGTCGACGCAGCGCTGCATGGGCCAGAAGTCGTGGCCCATGAACACGCAGGTGATCACGTCCACGTCGGCGAAGCCCGGGTCCTCGGGCAGGTTGAGCACGTCGCCGCGCACGATGCGGATGCGCTCGTCCATGCCCGCCTCTGCGATGGAGTCGCGGGCGAGGGTGACCGCCCCCTGAGCGATGTCCACGCCGATGCCGCGCGCCTGCGGGTTGCGGTCGGCGACGCGCAGCAGCCGCTGGCCGGAGCCGCAGCCCAGGTCGGCCATCGTGGCCACGCCGAGCCCGGCGAGCAGCTCGTCGAACAGCGGCTCGACCTCGGTGTCGCCGATCAGCCGCGAGCCGATCGCGACGGCGCGCATGTCCCTGTGGAAGAACTCGCCGACGCGGCGGTCGCGGTAGGCCACGTCGGGGGCGGTGGCGAACAGCTCGCCGCAGCCGCGCACGAGCCAGTAGTAGTAGCCGCGGGCGGCGTACACGTCGTCGAAGCGCGGGCCGGCGACGGCCTTGTCGCCTTCGACCTCGACGACGCCGGCCCAGCCGAGGGCGACCAGCAGGCCGCGCACGACGCCCGGGTCCAGCTTGTCCCCGGCCATGTCGCCGATGGCGATGACGCGCTCGGCGTTGAGCAGGTCCAGCAGGCCGAGCTCGTGCGCCGCCGACAGGGCGGTCGTGACGACGTAGGAGGAGAACAGGTCCGCGGCGGGCCCGGTGGTGAAGACGGGCCGGTAGGCGGTGACGGCGTTGCCCGCGACAGCGTGCTGCGCGGCGCTCTCGAAGGCGGTCGCTTCGAAGACGCCTGCTTCGGTGATGGTCATGACGCACTCCTCGTTTTCGCTTCTTCGCGGATTTCTGCGGACCACAGCTCGTCCATGGTTTCGTGGGATATCTCCCGCTCGAGATCGGCGGCGGAGGCATATCCCATGTTGATGATCGTGCGGATTCCGGAGGAGACCGGATAAACGCGGTGCAGCGTGGTGTCCGTGCGCATCAGGTAAAGGTCGCCGGGAACCAGTTCGAAGGAATAGGTGGGGCCGGACAGCAGCGCCCGGTTGATGGAGGGGTTCTGCTTGTCCCAGGTGGTCCCGGGTACGCACTGCACGAATCCGCCGTTGTCGGCCGGCGGGCTGTCGATCACCCAGACCAGTGCGAAGGCGTAGTCGTCCCAGTGCCAGCCGTGGGTGTCGCCCGGGTTCTCCAGGCGGGTCGCCACGTACTGCTCCGGCTCGTACGGGCAGGGCAGCACCGGTTCGCCGACGATCTCGGTCAGCAGCGCGGTCAGCGCCGGCGAGTCGTAGACGGCGGGGATCAGTTCGCTGACGGCGGCGATCTCGTCCCGGCGGGCGTTGTACATCCGGCGCGGGGTGTTGCCGGTCGCCTTGAATCTCAGGTCGCGGCGGGTGCCGACCTCGTCCAGCACGGCGCGCACCTCGCGCGCGACCGCGTCCTTGAGCCGGTCGGGCACGACGAAAGGGATCTTCGCGAATCCGTAGGCGGCGAAACCCTTGCGAGCCTGCGCGATGAGCATCGGATCGACCTCGTGTTGACCGAGGCCGTCAGGTTCGGGTTTTCGCGGGGAACTCATGTGCCCTCATCCTCCGTTCGTCGTGGATTGTGGAAATGCCGTCCAGAAAGTCGAGCAAAAGGGCGTTCACGGCGTCGGGACGCTCGAGATAGCCGAAATGGCCGCAGCGTTCGACCAGTTCGTAGCGGCAGCCGGCGATGGCGTCGGCCACCTCGCGGTTGAGGTGCGGCGGGGTGATCAGGTCGTCGGCGAAGGCCAGGACCATGCATCGCGCGGCGATCGTCCGGTAGGCGCCGAGCCGGTCCCCGATCGATTCCAGGAGCGTCTGCGCGCGCAGCACCTCGAGCGGCGGCGGGAACAGCTCCAGCAGGTCCAGCCAGGTGCGGACCGCCGCCTCGTCGTTGAGCGTGTGTGGCGAGAGGCTTTGCAGGGCTTTCGCCGTGGCCGTGTACAGCGGGGGCGGTTGGACGCCGCTCGCGTAGAGCCGCGCCTCGGCGTCGGCGAGGGCGGTGCGGAAGGCGTCCTGCCGGCCGCGGGTGGCCATCAGCACGGCGCTGGCGGCCAGTTCGGGATGGGCGACCAGTACCTCCTGGACGACGTGCGCGCCCATCGAGGTGCCGATGAGGTGCGCCCTGCCGCCGCACACGTACCGGATCAGCCCGACGACGTCTCCGACGATGTCCTCGACGGTCGGTTTGGGCGCCCCGTATGCGAGCGGTGCGATGCCCCGGTTGTCGAAGGTGATGACCCGGTAGCCGGCCCGCACGAGAGCCGGGACCTGGTGCAGCTCCCACACGTGGCCGGGGCTGCCGGTGCCCATCACCATGAGTACGGGTTCGCCCTCGCCGTGTTCCGAGTAGCCGATCTTCACGCCGTCGACCGAGACGAGCGGCATCGCGCTACCCCCGTACCGGTTCCGGCACGCCCGCGGGGCGGGCCGGCGCGATGGAGAGCAGCTTGCTGCCGCCGACCACGGTGCGGCGCGGACGCGGCATCGGGTCGACTGCGGTGTCGGCGAGCGCGAGGTTCATCGCCCGCTCCCCCTCGACGAAGACCAGGCCCTCGGCGCGCAGGCGCTCGAGCGATCCGGACACGTCGGGGTGGTCTGGCAGCTCGCGGGGCAGGTTGTCGATGCGGACCGGCCGGTCGAGATGCAGCAGCAGCCGCGCGTCGTCCCGGTCGAGGACGTGGCGGCGCAGCTGTCCGGAGCGCGAGTCGGCAACGGTCCAGTTCTCGCCGTCCCGCTCCAGGCGCAGCACCGGCCGCTCGGCGCCGTCCTGCCACCGTTCCCGCCACCGCGCGAGGGCTTCGCCGAGCGGGCGCAGCCAGGTGGCTGCGGACACCGCGTAGGCCGAGGCCTTCTGGTCGGCGAAGTAGTACGCCAGCTCGCGCAGCGCCGCGGGGCCGAAGGGGTAGGTCAGCCGGTAGTAGTCGACGGGTTCGAGTTCGAGGCCGTATTCGGCCGCGTTGTTGAAGTAGGGGCTGTAGCGGTCGAAGCGGACCGGGTAGCAGCCCTGCGGCGGCGGCAGGTGGACCAGCAGCGGCAGGTCGCGCAGGTACTTCGCGTACGTGGACTCCGCCTCGCCGGGGAAGCCGATCAGCAGGTTCCACACCGGGCTGATCTCCAGGCCCACGGTGTTCTTGAGGAACTGCAGGTTCTGGAAGGCGGAGGTGCCCTTGCGCATCAGCTTGAGGGTCGCGGTGGCCAGCGCCTCGATGCCTGGCTGCACCACGGTGACCCCGGCCTGCGACATCACCGCCATGTCCTGCTGGTCGAGGCCGACCTTGACCTCGTAGAAGACCGAGGCGCCCTGCGGCGGGTCCAGCTTCGGGAACACCTCGGTGAGGTAGTCCATCGGCATGATGTTGTCGGTGCAGCAGTACTTTGTCGCCCAGGGCGCGTGGTCGAACAGCCACTCGAACTGCCGCAGCGCGTTCTCCGGCGACATCGCGCGGTAGGCCATCGTCTGGCCGTTGAGTCCGCAGAAGGTGCAGTGCGCCCGCTCGCCCCACCAGCAGCCGCGCGAGGTCTCGAAGAACAGCTCGGGCTCGACCCGGGCGGTGCGCGCGGAGGCGTTCATGCGGTCGAAGGACTCCTTGAACGCCGAGTAGTCCGGGTCGAAGTAGTCGTCGATGTCCCGGCCGGCGCCGATGGCCTTGCGGTAGCGCCGCTCGTGGCAGTTGCGGCGGGTGACCACGCCGGGGATCTCGTGCGCCCGCTCCAGGTCGCCGTCCAGGAACGCGCGCAGGAACTGCGGGAGGGTGACCAGCGCGGGACCGGAGAAGACGAAGTCCGCCTGCGGGGCGTGCTCGGCCAGGACCGCGCCCATCGGGGCCTCGCAGTTGGCGCCGCCCATCAGGGTGATGATGCCGGGGTCGCGCTCCTTGGCCAGCTGCGCCATCGCCAGGCTCGGCACGTTCTGGGTGAACATCGAGCTGAAGCCGAGCAGGTCGGCCTCGGCGAGGCGGTACTTGTCCGCGAGGCTGTCCATGAAGTCGCGCAGGCTCTCGCGCCGGGACAGGATGCGGCGGCGCAGTGGCGCGCGGTCGGGTCCGGGGAAGTAGCGGGCGAGGTACTCCTCGGCGTTGTCGGGCAGGCCGGGGAAGGCGATCTGACGGAACATCCAGTCGCCGAGCCCGGCGATGTGGAACTCGTTGTCGCCCGCGATCGCGTCGTAGTCGGCCGGGCCGAAGAAGCGCACGAAGTCGTGGTTCAGGTAACGGATCCTGACCTCGAACTGCCCGGGGAACTCCCGCCCGACCAGCGCGGACAGCTGGCTGAGCGCGAACGAGGGGCGGCGCCGGTCGGCGAAGGGCATGTTGACGAGCATCAGCTCACGCACGTCGGCTCCTCCAGGTTGTCGGGCTGCCAGGCGGCGAAACGGCGCAGCCCGTAAAGCAGCGGGGTGTCGGGGGTGTACAGGACCTCGGCGACCCGGCCGACCACGAGCGCGTGGTCGCCGACCGTGCGCAGTTCGGCCAGGTCGCAGCAGGCGAATCCGAGGGTGTCGTCGGTGAGCCGCGGCACGCCGTCGCGGCCGTGCGGCTCCCAGGCGACGGCGCCGAAGCGGTCGGGCCCGGGCGAGGCGAAGACCTCGGCGGCGCGCCGGCCCCTGGCGTGCAGCAGGTTGACGCCGAAGGCGCCGAGGCCGCGGATCGCGGCCAGGGTGCGGCTGTGCAGCCCGATGCACACCAGCAGGGTGGGCGGTGCGAGGGTGACGCTGGTCAGCGAGGAGCAGGTCAGGCCGAACGGCTCGCCGTCCGCGGCGGCGCTCGTCACGACCGCGACTCCCGTGGGGAAGCCGCTCATCAGCCCGCAGTAGGCGTGCGCGAGCTCGGGTGCGGTCAGGGCCGCGGGCGGTGTCGCCGCTGTCGCGGCGGTGGCGATTGCCGTCACCGGGGCGCCGCGGCCGCGGCCGGCGGCGTCTGTCACGACGTTGATCACGTGGTTCACCTCGGATCCGTCCCGCCGCCGTGGCCGCCCCGTCCGCGAGATCGGACGGGGGGCCGCGGCCGGGATCAGTCGGCTGGGTCGATGCGGTTGATGCTGTCCAGGTACTCGCGGCAGCTCGGCAGCGCGGCCACCAGCCGCTGCGCGTCCGCGCGCACCGCGGACAGTTGCGCCTTCGCCCGGGCCGGATCGATGTGCGCGAGCGCGGGGCGCGGGCGGGCCGGGGTCCAGCCGAGACCGAGCAGCATCGTGTTCCAGGAGTAGGGCTCGAAGCCGTGGTAGTAGGGGTAGACCGTGGACTCGTCGAGCAGGTGCGCCGCGGCGGCCTCGAGCCGGTCGGCCAGACCGTCGGGGATCTTGCGCAGCTTGGTCTCCCGCCAGTACGGCGTGTCCGCGCGGTCGGTGGCCCGGTAGTGCAGGACCAGGAACTCCTTGACCCCGTCCACGACCCGGGCGACCTTGTCGTTGTAGCTGCGCACGAGCGCCGGGTCCCAGCGCTCGTCCGGGAAGTGCTTCACCAGCTGCTCGATGGCGTGCTGGATGAAGAAGATCCCGGTGGACTCCAGCGGCTCGACGAACGCGCTCGAAAGGCCGACCGCCACGCAGTTGGCCGCCCACGAGCGGTGGTTGCGGCCGATGCGCATGCGCACGTGGTTGGCCGGCAGGTCGTCCTGGCCCGGGGCGGCGAACGCGCGCAGGGTGCGCTCGGCCTGCTCCGGCGTGCAGAACTCGTCGGAGTACACGTATCCGGTGCCGATGCGCCCGTAGAGCGGTATGGTCCAGATCCAGCCGCAGTCCACGGCGGTCGCGCGGGTGTACGGGTCCATCGGCGTGGCCGTGTTGTCCTGCGGCACCCGCAGCGCGACGGCCCGGTTGTTCGGCAGCACGTCCTGGAAGGAGAGGAACGGCTCGTCAAGGGTCTGATTGATCAGCAGGCCCCGGAACCCGGTGCAGTCGACGAACAGCTGCCCGGCGATGTCACCGTGCTGCCGGGTCGTGACATGGGTGAGCCATCCGCGCTCGTCGCGGCCGACGTGCAGGACGTCGTCGACGACGTGGCGCACTCCGCGCTTCGTCCCGATCTTGGTCAGGTAGCGGGCGAGCAGCGCGGCGTCGAAGTGGTAGGCGTAGGGGAACTGGGCGCGCTGCTCCTCCAGGGTGGAGCGGCCGAGTGAGCCGTCGAGCCCCGAGGCGAACAGGCCGCCGCCGAGAAGCCGCGGGGAGCGCCGCGCTTCGCACAGGTGCGGTGTGATGAACACGTCGCGGTCGAAGCTCTCGGTGCCGCCGAGCCGCAGGCGCCATTCGGCCAGGCTGAAGCCGTCAGACCCGCGCAGCCGCTCGAAGGGGTGGTAGAAGTGCCCGCCGTCGCCGCGCCAGTTCTGGAAGCGGATCGCCAGCTTGTACGAGGCCGAGCAGTGCGGCATCCACTCCTGCTCGTCCAGGCCGAGGTAGTCGAAGAAGTGCCGGACGGTGCTGAAGGTCGCCTCGCCCACCCCCACGGTGGCGATGTTCTCCGACTCGACCAGGGTGACCGAGACGCGGTCGCCGAAGGCGGTCTTCAGGTAGGAGGCGGTCATCCAGCCGGCGGTGCCGCCGCCGACGATCACGACGTCGCGGATCACGGCGCGCCGCCGATCCGGGCCGCGCCGCGCACGCTCAGCGGCCGCATGTCGGTCCAGACCCGGTCGACGTGGTCCAGGCACTGCTCGCGGGTGCCCTCGGTGCCCTCGTCCAGCCAGCCGGGCGGGTTGTCCCGGTCGGCCCACCAGAGCGAGTACTGCTGCTCGTGATTGAGGACCACCTTGTAGCGCTGCGCTTCATGCTCTGCCATCGCTCTGCCTCTCTGTCGGTGTGGCGGATTTCGCGGCCGGCGCGGTCCCCGGCTCCCGGACGCCGCGGCCGAGCCGCTCGCGCAGGACCGGGCCTATCCCGGCCAGCGCCTGCGGACGCGTCATCAGGTCGTGTTCGCAGTCGATCTCGCGCACGTCGGTGCGGCCGTCCACGAAGGCCCGCCACACCTCGGCGGGGTCCTGCGCGGTGTCCCAGGTGCGCGCGGCCACGAACAGCACCGGGTCGCCGCGGAAGCGGCCCGGGGTGAACCGGTCCATGGCCCGGGCGTTGTTGATCACGACCCGAATCAGGGAGCTGATGAGTTCGGGTTCGAGCCCGTCGATTCCGGCATCGGCATCGGCATCGGCGCCGTCGCCTTCGCCTTCGCCGGACCGCGCCGCTGTCTCGATGTCCGTTCCGTTGCCCGGCCCGTTGCCCGGCTCGGTGTCCGTCCCGTTGCCCGGCTCGGTGTCCGTGGCCGCGCCGGCGTCGTCGCGGCCGCCGCCGAGGGAGTCCAGCAGCAGCTGGCGCGCCTCCTGCTCGGTGTCCACGGCGGCGTCGGCCGCCTCGCCGGCGGGGTAGCTGTCGAGCAGCGCGAGCAGTCCGACCCGCTCCCCCGCGTCCTGAAGGCTGGTGGCCATCGCGTGCGCGACGAGTCCGCCGAAGGACCAGCCGAGCAGGTGGTACGGCCCGGTCGGCTGCACCTCGCGGATGCGCGCCAGGTACTCGCGCGCCATCTCCTCGACGCTGCCGGGCAGATCGCCGCCCTGCACACCGCGCGCCTGCAACCCGTAGACGGGCCGGTCCGGGCCCAGCTCGCGCAGCAGGCCCGAGTAGCACCAGCTGACCCCGCCCACCGGGTGCACGCAGAACAGCGGCGGCTCGCTTCCCGCGGGGCGCAGCGGGATCAGGACGTCGAACGGGTCGCGCTCACCGCCCTCCAGCGCCTCGGCGAGGGTTTCCGGGGTGGGGGTCTCGAACAGGTTGCGGATGCTGAGCTCGACCCCGAGTACCTGGCGCACCCGGGCCACCAGCCGGGCGGCCAGCAGCGAGTGCCCGCCCAGCTCGAAGAACCCGTCCTGCACGCCGACCCGCTGCACGCCGAGCACCTCGGCGAACAGCGAGCACAGCGCCGCCTCCCACGGACCGCGCGGGGCGCGTCCCGTAGAGCCGGTCAGCACGGGCACGGGCAGCGCGCCGCGGTTCAGCTTGCCGTTGGCCGTCAGCGGCAAGGCGTCGAGCACCACGAAGGCCGACGGGACCATGAATCCGGGCACCTGCTCGGCGACGAAGCGGCGCAGGTCGGCCGGGTCGAGCGTGGCGCCTTCCGCAGGGCACGCATACGCGACGAGACGCTTGTCCCCGGGACGGTCCTCGCGCACGACCACGACCGCGGGGCCGACGCCGGGGGCGCGCGCGACCACGGCCTCCACCTCGCCGAGCTCGACCCGGAAGCCGCGGATCTTGACCTGGTCGTCGGCCCGGCCGACGAAGTCGAGCACGCCCCCCGCGCGCCAGCGCGCCAGGTCCCCGGTGCGGTACATCCGCGAGCCCGGTGCGCCGTAGGGGTCGGCCACGAACCGCGAGGCCGTCATGCCCGCCCGGCGCCAGTACCCGCGGCCGAGTCCCGCGCCGGCGACGTAGAGTTCGCCGACGCCTCCCGGCGGCACGAGCTGAAGGTGTTCGTCGAGCACGTACAGCCGGGAGTTCTGGATCGGCCGGCCGATCATCGGGGCGTCGCCCTCGGTGTCGCGGAACGACGCGGTGTCGTTGGTGCACTCGGTCTGCCCGTAGAAGTTGTGGCCCGCGGTGTCCGGCGTCTCGCGCATGGCGCGCCACAGCGCGTCACTCACCGCCTCGCCGCCGACCATCACGACGGTCGGGTGGTGATGCCCGTCGGCGAACAGGCCGGAGGCGACGAGTTGCTGCATGAACGCGGGCGTCAGATCCAGGAAGCCGATGCGGTGCTCGCGGATGTAGCCGACGAGCGCCTCGGCGTCGCGCCGCACGAAGTCGTCGATGACGTGCAGTTCGTTCCCGTCCACCATCCACAGCAGCGAGTCCCAGGATGTGTCGAAGGTCAGCGGCGCGGTGAAGCCGATGCGCAGGCGGGATCCGCCGGCCGCCGCGACCTCGGGCCGGAAGAAGGTGTTGCGGTGGCTCCAGTACAGGTTCACCAGGCCGCGGTGCTCGATCACGGCGGCCTTCGGCCGGCCGGTGGAGCCCGAGGTGTAGATGACGTAGGCCGGGTTCTGTGGACGCAGCGGCTTGAGACGCTCCGCGTCGGTGAGCGGGTGGCCGGCCAGCCCCGAGGTCGGCTCAAGGTTCTGAGTGTCGAGAGCCAGGGTGGGTATGCCGAGGTCCGGCAGGGCGGCCAGGGCCGCCTGCGTGCCGAGCGCGAGGACCGGTCGGGCGTCGTCCAGCATGAAGGCGAGCCGGTCCGCGGGATAGTCCAGGTCCAGCGGCAGATAGCAGCCGCCGGCCTTGAGCACGGCCAGCACGGCGACGACCATCTCGGCGCACCGGGGCACCGCGAGCGCGACGACGCGTTCCGGTCCGACGCCTCGCGCCACCAGGATCCGCGCGAGCCGGTTGGCCCGCGCGTCGAGCTGGGCGAAGGTCATCGTCAGACCATTGAAGTAGACGGCCGTGTCGTCGGGAGTCAGCGCACTGCGTTGTTCGAAGAGGTCCGGTAGGCACACCGCCGGCGCGGGCGCGATCTGTCCGGTGCCGTCGGCCAGCAGTGCGGCGCGCTCGTGCGCCGCGAGGATCTCGAGCCGCCCGATCGGCGTCCCGGGCGCGGCGGCGGCCGCGGCGAGCAGGCGGATCAGCCGTGCGCCGATGGTCTCGACCGTGCCGCGGTCGAACAGCTCGGTTGCGTATTCGAGGTATGCGTTGATGCCTCGCGGGGCGCCGTCCGGCGCGTAGTCCTCGAACACGTCGAGGCACAGGTCGTGATCGGCGCCGCCCTGGTGGATCGGTTCGAGCGTCCCGGCCAGTGCGGCCCGGCTCAGGTCGGGCGAGGCGTTGTTCTGGAAGACCAGCATGACCTGGAACAGCGGCGAGCGGGCCAGCGACCGGGCCGGGTTCAGCGCCTCGACCAGCCGCTCGAAGGGGACGTCCTGGTGCTCGTAGGCGGCCAGGTCACGCTCGCGCACCCGGTCGATCAGCTCGCCGAAGCCGGGGTTGCCCGAGGTGTCGGTGCGCAGTACCAGAGTGTTGATGAAGCAGCCGACCAGGTCTTCCAGTGCGCCGTCGGTGCGTCCGGCCACCGGCGTGCCGATCGGGATGTCGGTGCCCGCGCCGAGCCGGGTCAGCAGCGCGGCGATGGCGGCCTGGAAGACCATGAACAGGCTGGCCTTGCGCTCGCGGCCGAGCGCGAGCAGGTCACGGTGCAGGTCGGCGTCGAGGGCGAGGGGGACCGTGTCGCCGCGGTGGCTGGCCACCGCGGGCCGCGGCCGGTCCGTGGGCAGCGGCAGCTCGTCGGGCAGTGCGGCCAGCGTGTCGCGCCAGAAGGCGAGCTGACGGGAGACCTCGCTGCCCGGGTCCGATTCCTCGCCGAGCACGGTCCGCTGCCAGAGCGCGTAGTCGGCGTACTGCACCGGCAGCGGCGTCCAGTGCGGCGCGGCGCCGGCGCGGCGGGCCTCGTAGGCGGCGGTCAGGTCGCGGGTGAGCGGGGCGAGCGAGGCGCCGTCCGAGCCGATGTGGTGCATGACGAGCAGCAGCACGTGCTCTCGGGCGGCGAGACGGAACAGGTGGGCGCGGAAGGGCCGTTCGGCGGCGAGGTCGAATCCGCGCCCCGCGGCGTCGGACAGCACGTGCGGCAGCGCGGCCTCGGTGACCGGGATCCGGGCGAGTCGCACCGGCTCGGGCGGCAGGATGAGCTGGTAGGGGACGCCGTCCGCATCCGGGAACACCGTGCGCAGCGCCTCGTGGCGTTCGACGAGGTCGCCGAGCGCCGCAGTGAGCGCTTCGAGGTCGAGCGCGCCGGTCAGCCGCAGCGCGAATACAGTGTTCTGCGATGCGTCGGCCGAGCCGTCCATCTGGTTGACGAACCAGAGCCGGTGCTGTCCGAAGGAGAGCGGGATGCGGTCCGGCCGCGCGGCGGGCCGGATCCGCGGCCGCGGCTCCCGGGGCGCCGTGCAGACCTCGAGCACGGCGGCGAGGGCTTCCGGCGTGGGGGCGTCGAACAGGTCGCGGATGCTCAGCTGCGCCCCGAGCACCTGCCGCACCCGCGTGACGAGCCGCGTGGCCAGCAGGGAGTGTCCGCCCAGGTCGAAGAACCCGTCCTGCACGCCGACCCGCTCCACGCCGAGCACCTCGGCGAACAGCGAGCACAGCGCCGCCTCCCACGGACCGCGCGCGTCGCGCCCCGCCGAGACCTCGGCCTTCGGCGCCGGCAGTGCGCGCCGGTCGAGCTTTCCGTTCCGGGTCAGCGGCAGCGATTCAAGCAGCACGAACGCGGAGGGGACCATGAACGCGGGCAGCTGTTCGGCCGTGTACCGGCGCAGCCCGGCCCGGTCGAGCGTGGCGTCCTTCGCAGGGCACACATATGCCACGAGGCGCTTGTCGCCGGGACGGTCCTCGCGCACGATGACCGCCACCCGCCCGACCGCGGGGAAGCCGGCGATCGCGGCCTCGATCTCACCCGGTTCCACGCGGAATCCGCGGATCTTCACCTGGTCGTCCGCGCGGCCGACGAACTCCAGGTCGCCGCCGGGGCGCCAGCGCACCAGGTCTCCGGTGCGGTACATCCGCGACCCCGCAGCGCCGAAGGGGTCCGCGACGAACCGTGACGCGGTCAACGACGCGCGCCGCCAGTACCCGCGCGCGAGTCCCGCGCCGGCCACGTACAGTTCGCCGACGGTGCCGGGAGCGACCAGGCCGAGTCCGCCGTCCAGCACATACAGGCGGGCTCCGCGGATCGGCTTGCCGATGAGGGGCGTGAAGGGTCCTTCGGCCGGGTCGTACGGACGGGACGCCGCATCGACGGTCGTCTCCGAGGGCCCGTAGGCGTTGACGAACCGGCGTCCGGTGGCCCAGAACCGCGCGACGTCGGGTGCGCAGCCCTCGCCGCCGGTGATGATCGTGCGCAGCGCCGGCAGCGGCCGGCGCGGCAACGTCGCGAGGATGGCCGGCGGGATGTGCACATGGGTGACCTCGCGATCCGCGAGAAGGGAGTGCAGCTCCTCACCGGACACTGTGGACGGCGCGACGACCAGGCAGCCGCCGGCCAGCAGCGCCATCGACCACTCGGCTACCATCACGTCGAACCCGGGCGAGACGAGTTGCAGCACTCGGGCGCCGGGCGCCGCGCCGTGCCGCTCGACCTGGTTCGCCGCGAAGCAGGCCATGCCGGTGTGGGTGACGACGACGGCCTTGGGCGTGCCGGTGGATCCGGAGGTGTAGATGACGTAAGCCGGGTTCTGCGGATGCGGATGCGGACGCGGACGGTGCAAGGGCTCAGGGTCGGATGATTCCGGGTCGCACAGCTCGTCGGCGAAGTCCGGATCGTCGAGGACGAGCACGGGGACGTTCGCGTCGGGTAGCGCGTGCGCGGTCTCGGATGAGGCCAGGATGAGTGCGGGCTCTGCGTCGGCGAGGACGAAGCGCAGCCGTTCCTCGGGGTACGCAGTGTCGAGCGCCAGGTACGCGCCACCGGCCTTGAGCACCGCGAGCAGCGCCACGACGAGGTCGGTGGAGCGCGGCAGCGCGAGCGCGACCACGCGCTCCGGACCGACACCGCGCACGGCCAGGGCCCGCGCGAGCCGGTCGGCGCGCGCGTTCAGCTCGGCGTAACTCAGCGTGCTGCCACTCGCGTCCTCGACCGCGGGCGCCGCGGGAGTGGCGGCGACCTGGCGCTCGAACAGCTCGGGAACGGTCCGCGCGGGCAGCCGCTCGCTGGTCTCGCTCCACTCCTGGAGCAGGCCGCGCTCCGCGGCGCACAGGACGGCGAGCTTCTCGACGGGCAGTCGCGGTGTGTCCGTTACGCCGCGCAGCAGCAGCACCAGCCGATCGGCCAGCGCCTGGACCGAGGGCGCGTCGAAGAGGTCGGTGGCGAAGTAGAGCTCGCCGCTCAGCCTGTCGCCGCTGTCGTGCAGCATCAGCGCCAGGTCGAATTGGAGCGCGGACAGGTGCAGGTCCTGGCGGGCTACCTCGATCCCCTCCAGGGGCGGCGGCGCGGCGTGATCGTCCGCCGAGGTGTAGGCGAACATGACCTGGAAGAGCGGGGAGGTGGAAGCGTCACGCACCGGGTTGAGCCGCTCAACCACGTGGTCGAACGGAGCATCCTGATGCGAGAGCGCCCCCAGCACCACGGCACGCACCCGCTCAAGCACCTGCACGAACGACGGATCACCGGACAGATCCGTACGCAACACCACCGTGTTGACGAAGAACCCCACCAACCCCGACCACTCCGCCCGGCCCCGACCCGCCACCGGCGAACCCACCGCCACATC
>NZ_JAGSXH010000112.1 GCF_018283645.1 Actinocrinis puniceicyclus
AGACGACAGGGCGGCGGGGCAGCAAGGCGGCAGGGCACCGCTGTAACGTCGGCGCATGGCGAAGAACCGGTCGGTGATCCTCAGCCCGATGCCGGAGGAGGAGTTCGGCCCGTACCTCGAAAACGGCATCCGCGAGTACGCCCGGCAGAAGACGATCTCCGGGGAGTGGAGCGAGTACGAGGCGTTGCGGCTGTCCGAGGCCGACCACGAGCGGCTGCTTCCGGACGGCCTCAAGACGCCGGACCAGCACTTGTTCGTGGTCCGCGACGCGACGTGCGGTGAGCCGGTGGCCACGCTCTGGATCGCGCTGAGGCCCAAGGGCGCACTGGTCGAGGGCTACATCTACGACATCGAGGTGCATGAGCGGTGGCGCGGACAGGGATACGGCCGCGCGACGATGCTCGCCGGGATCGAGAAGGCGCGCGCGTTGGGCGCGCAGACCGTCGGCTTGCACGTCTTCGGGCACAACGCCCCCGCGCGCGCGCTGTACCGCTCGCTCGGCTTCGTCGAGACGAACGTGTCCATGTCGCTGGATTTGTAGAACCCTTACAAGCCCGTCGGCGCCGCTGGCCCGCGCCGACGCGCCGCGCAGCGATGAGATGCGAATGAGGGAGCGAATGTTCGGCGCGCCTGCAACAGCCCCCTGTTATTCGCGGTCCAGCTTAATTCATCGCACATGACCGGATATCGCCGCCGGTGGACGAATTTCGCCGCGGCGACGGAATTCCGCCGCGAGCCGCTCGCGCGATCAGTCTCGATATACCCCTTCGATTGTTGCGAAGCGGTCACGTCGGTAGCGAGTCAGTAGCCTGCTACCGATACTTGCGGTCAGAGGGGGTGGCTCGCCGCTGTCCGGCGGCTATGCCTGCGCGACCGCCCGTACTTTCCGGTGACTGATTGCGGTCTTTTCCGGCACATGGGACGAAAAAAAACCGATGCGAGTGTAAACGGCTACAGCGCCGCCGCGTTCACTCCCCGACGATGACTGCGTGGCGGCGGATCTGTTGGTGGTGGGTGGGTCGCCGACGCGTGCGTCCAACCGGGGTCGCGCCGGCTGGAAGACGAGCAACCGATACCACGAGAGGGGAAACGCCGTGCCCGAGCCGTTGTACTGCGCGATCGCCGTCGTCGACATCGAAGGATTCGGCAAACGCAACGACACCGACCAAGGGACGTTGCGCAGGGATCTGCACGCCGCGCTCGCCGAGGCGCTGGGCGCCGAAGGGGTGGACTGGTCGGCGCTCGACCCGAAGGACACCGGAGACGGGGCGATCCTGCGGATCCCGGCTTCCGTCCCGAAGACCGCCATCACCCGCGCGCTGTCCTGGAAGCTGCACACGGCGCTGGTGCGCCGCTGCCTGGCCGAGGTTCCCGTCGAGGAGATGCGGGTACGGGTCGCACTGCACGGCGGCGAGATCACCGAGGACGAGATCGGACTGCGCGGCACCGATCTGAACACCGCCTCCCGGCTGGTCGACGCTCAGCAGCTGCGCGACGTGCTGGCCGCGGCGGCGCGCTCGCACGTGGCCGTCATCGTCTCGGACGCCTGGTATCGGGCGGTCGTGCGGCACGGGTACGAGGGAATCGCCGCGGAGTCGTTCGCGCCGGTGCGGATCAGCATCAAGGAACTGCGGGAGACGGCCTGGGTCACGGTTCCGGGGCTGAGCACGCCGCCCGGGCTGCCACCCTTCGAACCCGATCAGGCGCCGTCCGCGCCCACCGGCGTCGCCCCCGCTGGATCGGCCGCGCAGGCTCCCGCCGCCCCTGGGTCGCGCAGCCTCGTGATCCACGGACCGGTTCAGGAGGTCACCCAGGGCGACAAGAACATCAAGAACATATATGGCGGTTTCGGCCCTAACGCGGCCGTGCGATGAGCAGCGAACCGCCTGCCGGGGCGGCACAGGCTCCGGGCCCGGCTCAGCCGGGCCCCGCGGGGGCCCAGCCGGACCAGGAGCCGAACGACCGCAACGCGGGTCAGTTCGCCGGCGGGACCGAAGACGAGGCGAGCCAGCGCACCGGCTTCGCGTCCGCCGCGGCCGGCAACCCGAACCGCAGTTCCGGATATCTCGGCCACCAGTACTCAGCGCAGCGCCAGTTCTTCGGCGGCTCGTTGCAGGAAGCCGTGATGGGCGACAAGAACGTCAACACGTTCTACTTCGGCGCCACCGATCGCCGGACCCTGCTTCACCATCCGCTCTCCGCGGAAGCGCTGGAGGAGACGCTGGCCTTCGTCGCGCCGCGCGACTATCCGCGCGTCGCCGCATTCGCCTCCGGGCGCCCGCTGACCGTGGTGATCGGCGCGGAGGGCTCAGGGCGCGCGGCCGCAGCGGTTCACCTGCTGGCCAACGGGACCGGGCGACGGGCCATCCATGTCGTGCATCCCGACACGGATCTCACACTGCTGCCCGGGGCACTGCCGAAGGGCACGGGCATCGTGCTGGCCGACATCACCGCCCGCGCGGCGGCGAGCCTGGACGATTTCGCGCTGCGGCAGCTGGTCGACTCGCTGACGGCCGCGGGCCAGAAGATGATCGTGACGGCGACGGACGGGCTGGCGTGGGGGGCGCGTGCGATGGCCGCGCACTGCGTGCCCCTGGGTCCGGCCCCGGACCCGGCGGCCGTGGTCGAGAAGCAGTTCCGCCGCCGTTTCGGCCCGTCCGAACAGGCCGCGGCCCGCGCGCTGCTCGGGCGCCGCGACGTGCGCGAACTGATCGCCGCGCACACCGGCGGCGGTCGGCCGATGTCGGACGCCGCCCTGCTGGCCACGCTTCTCGCGGACTGCGCGGGCGATCCCGAGCGGATGGCCGCCAACGCGGGAACGGGCATGAAGGGCAACGTGTCCGGCGAGATCGAGCGCTGGTTCGAGGAACTGGGCGACAGGCGGCAGGATCAGTTCTACGCGATCGCGCTGGCGGTGCTCAACGGCCTGCCGAACGAGAAGATCGCGGACGCGGGCAGGCAGCTCGGCCGGCTGCTGGCCCCGGAGGCGCCGGAACGGCGGGACGAGCAGAAGCCGGATCCCTTCACGGGCGGCAACCGGCTGCGTTTGCAGCGCGTGAACGCCGTCCAGATCCCGCGGCAACGCTCGCAGGGCGCCGACGAGTCCGGGGAACTGGTGGTGCGCTACCTCAGCCCCGACCGGCCCAGGCGGCTGCTCAATCACGTCTGGGAGCAGTACGACGAGGAGCGCGGCGCGCTGACCCGCTGGCTGCGCGAACTGGGCGCCAGCCCGCTCGAGGACGTGCACATCGGCACGGGGGTGGCCGTCGCGGCGCTGGCGATGAGTTCCTACGAGCACGTATTCCAGACGATCGTGCGTCCGTGGGCGCGTTCCCGCGACGCGGACCAGCAGGACGCCGCCGCGGTGACGTTGCAGACGCTCGGCGGCGACCCCCGCTTCGCCGCCCGGATCAAGTCCCTGATCGAGGAATGGGCACATCCGGACGCGGAGGTCTCCTTGCAGGCGTCCGCGGCCAGAGCGTACGGGTCACGGTTCGGAGCACAGCACATCGACGAGGCCGCCAGGGTTCTGTCTCAGTTGGCGGAGATCGACAGGTGGCCGGTGACCAGGGCTGTCGCCCGCAGTCTGACCGAACTGATCGCCACGGACACACCGGCCGTCACGGCGCGGGTGTTCAACCTGCTGGGCTCGTGGGTCAGCGGACGGAATCCGTCCGTGCGCTCCACGGGCCGTCTGGCCTTCCTCTTCGCGGCCGCCGATTTGGTCGTGCAGGTGCCGGAGGGGGTGTCCGGGCAGCGCGCGGCCGAGTGGCCCGCGCTGTTGCGGCTGGACCTGGAGCCCGGGTACTCGCCGATCATCCGTTATCTGTGGGCCAACGCGCTGGGCAGCGCGGATCTGCACGAGTCGGCCCGCGATGTGCTCACCGCCTGGGCCGAGAGCCTTGAGACGAACCGGCGCGGGTGCGATGCGCTGGCCCGGATGCTGGCCGGCTGCGCCTCGACGGACCGCACCCGGCTGATCCTGCACCGTCTGGCCGGCCGGTGGGCCGGGCGCGGCGGCGGCGGTCCCGCGCCGCGCGCCGGCGCCCTCCTCGCGGCGGCAGCAGCATCCTGAACGCACGGCATCAGCATCCTGAGCAGGGGAGAGAAGGAGACATGGCCGATCCATCCATCGCAGAGCCCGAGTTCGCGCCGGGGCAGTTGTTCAGCGGTCCGCACGCGCAGCCCGGGGCGCGCCGGCCACACGTCGTGCCCGGTGTCGCGCACGTCTTCGTCACGGCGGACGGGGAGTTCCTGGTCAGCACGCGCCGCCCGACCATGGGCGAGGCGTTCGCGGCGAAGCGCAGGTACGACGTGGACCTGCGCAACAAGGACAGCGACCTTTCCGGCGACGACCTGCCGACCCGGGAGAACGCCGTCTATTTCGAGTACCAGATCTCGTTGACGTGGCGCGTGCACGACCCCGTCGAGGTGCTGGAGCGCGGCATCTCGGACGCGGACACCGTGATCAAGCAGTCGCTGGTCCCGCAGATGCGCGACATCACCATGCAGATCGCCCCGGAGGACTGGCGCACCGCCGAGCGGAGCCTGAACAACCACTTCGCCGCCGGCCGGCAACTGCCGAACGGCATCACCGTGGTCAGCTTCGCCGCGCAGCTCAAGCTCGATTCCGACCTGCGTACGCATCTGACGACCATTACCGCGGTGAAGAACCAGCACCTTGTCGACAACCTCAACCGGCAGGCCGTGGAGGACGCGCTCCGCAGCGGCGACATGGGCATCGTGGTCGAATATCTGACCAAGAACACGGATGCCACGCGCGACGTGCTCAAGCTTTTCCTGGAGAGCCGTCTCGCGAACGAGCGCAACCGGCAGGAACTCGGCCGGCTGATGCTGGACAAGGTCGAGAAGGGCGCTTTCCAGGACATCGACGTGCAGTGGCTCCTCCAGCCGCTGCTGCCTCAGGGCGGCGGCTTCTCCGCGGCGCCGCAGCTGTTCGGGCCGACGCCGCCGGCGCTGACCGGCGGAACGCAGCCGCCACCGCCGATCGTCACCGCGCACGCGACCATCGGTATGTCGCCGGCCGCGCCGGCGGTGCAGCAGCCCGTGCCCGCTGCCACGCAGCAGTTCTCCACGGCCGCGACGTCAGCTGCGCAGCCCACCACGCCGCCCGCGGCTGGCCCGCCGGCCCCGCCTGCCGCACCCAAGGCACCCGCCGCACCCGCGCGGCCGCCCAAGCCTGCCGTCGGCGGAGTGATCGAGTGGGTAGACGTCGAGCAGAAGGGCGGGTCGTGACCAAGCCGCATCAGGGCTCGCAGCGTACCGACGTCATGTCGTACGGACCGCCACACGAGCGGGCCGCTTCGCACGCGCACGACGAGCGGCAACCACCGCTGCGCTACTGGTCGAACGGTCGGCGGCTGATCGCCGCGGCGCTGTGCGTGGCCGCCGCCGCGTTGCTGTCCGCGTCCTACTACCAGCCGCACCTGCGCCCGGCCTCCGTCATCGTCGTGATCCTCACGGGGGGAATCTTGTTCCGCTTATGGCCGCGCGGGAAGGCTTTCCCGCCCGACTCGAAGTCCCGGCGTCACCCCGGAGGCTTTCCGGCAATGGCACAACCGCCGCACGACAACGGCCAGAGCACTGGGATGCGCTCCGCGGCCGGTACCCAGATCCGGCTAAATCAGGATGCGCCGACGCCGCCGCAGAGTCCTGTCGGCGCCCGTCCGCCCGGGCCACGTCAGGATGTGTATCGCAACCCGCAGCAGGGCCCGCCGCGGCAGTCGCCGCCGAATCCGAATCAGGCGCTGCATCCGAATCAGGCGCTGCATCCAGGTCAGGCGCCGAACCCGAATCAGCCGCTGTATCCGCCGCGCGGTCCGAACCCGCTGCGCCCACTGGTCTTCGTCCGGCCGAGCGCTTACAGCACCGCGCAGTGGCGTCTGCCGCAGTTGCTCGCCCAGCCCGGTGTAACCGCCGACCAGGCATGCGTGGGCGACCTGGACGTGCGTGCCGCCTCCGTCGTGGGCCGAGGGCACCGGCACGCCGCGGGCCGGCCCCTGCCGCGCCAGGACGCTTTCCAGCTCGGCACCGCGCGCTGCGGCGGGCGCGGATATCTGCTGGTGGCGGTGGCCGACGGAACCTCCAGCGCCAAGTACGCGGACCTGGGCGCGTCGATCGCCGCCGTGGGCGCGGTCGGCTTCCTGCAGAACCGGCTGCAAGCGGACGCCGCTCCCGATGAGAAGTCGTGCGCGGAGATGTTCCAGTGGCTTGCCGACACGATCGCTTCCGTCGCGCAGCAGGAAGGGCACCGCCCCGGCGACTACACGACCACGCTCCTGGTGGCCGTGGTACCCGACGCGCCGACCGACCTCGGCGCCGGCCGCGAGGTGTTGCTGTGCTGGATCGGAGATTCGCCCGCGTGGCAGTTCAACGGCGACGGCTGGCACCAGGTGGCCGGGCACGCCAAGCAGGGTTACGACCAGAACACCCTTGATGCGAGCCTGCCCAGCGGTCCCCGGCTTTTCCAGCACACGACGATCCGGCTTGCGCCCGCAACCGCCCTGGCGCTGATGACCGACGGTCTGGGCGACGTGCTCACCAACGTCAGCAGCAGCCAGGCGGAGCTCGCCCGGCGCTGGGCGGCTCCCCCGCCGCTGCCCGAGTTCCTGCGCGACCTGGACTTCGACGCTCCCGGACAGGACGACGATCGCACCGCCGTGCTCGTGTGGTGCCCCGCGGGAAGGCAGGCGGCACCATGACGGCGGAACCGAAGTCGCCGTTCCCCCGCCGGGTTGACCGCACGCTGCTGGGCAGGCTGAGCAAGCCGATGGGCAGTCCGGGGCAGTGCCTGGCGGTCTACCGGCTGCTCGACCATCCGGGCTGGCTGTTCAAGCAGTACCGGCCCGAGCAACTGCGCCAAGCCGACGAGTTGCGGCTCAGCAGGCTGATCGCCCTGCCCGACAAGCTCACCGCCGCCGACCGGCGCCTGCTGCTCGGCCACACCTGCTGGCCGCAGACCCAGGTCCTGGACGGCAGGGTGACGATCGGTGTCGTCCTGCCCGAAGCCCCCTCGCACTACTTCGCCCGGCTGCTGGTCCCGGGCGGCACGCGCGAGCGCACCGCGCTGCTGCTCACCCAGCTCGCGTCGGACGAGGACGCCTTCGAACGGGTCGGCCTGACCCCGCCCACGCTCCCCCAGCGCCTGGCCGCCTGCACGGGCCTGATCGAGATCGGCGACCTGCTTGAGCGAAATAGCCTGATATACGGCGACTGGGGATACAAGAACGTCTTCTGGTCCCAGTTCGACCATTCGGTGTACTTCATCGACATAGACGCCTGTTCGTTCGGGCCACAGCCGTGGGTGCAGAGCCACGGCTTCACCGACCCGCAGACGCCGGAAGGCCGGCAGGTCGACACCTACACGGAGCGCTTCCGCTGCGCGATCGCGGTCGCCGCATGTCTCACCGGGACCCGGAAGCCGGCGCAGGCGATCTCCGGGCTGGCCCAGCTGTCCGCGGACGCGCGGGTGGTCCGGCTCGCCCCGGTCCTGAAGCAGATCGTCGGCTGCGCCGCGCGCTGCGACCGGCTGCCGATCGGTGAACTGCGCAAGGCGCTGTCGACTTCGAGCACGCCGAGTCCGGCCGCGACCGCGAGGCCCTCCCCGGCGCCCACGGCGCCCACGCGCTCAAACGACGGTACCAACATCCAAGGCTGGGTGCCCGTCCCACCGCGTCCCGCCGGAGGTCAGAACCCGCTTCCCAGGCAGACATCTTCGACGCCTCGCCGCAGCAGCAACGCTCCGTGGCCGGGAGCCGCGCCCCCCGACTACCGATCAGCCAGTCCCGTTTCGACCGCGAACGCGTTCACCGGCACCGCGACGGTGAGGACGCGCACGGCCGGCAGCGGTTCCGCCGCCACCCGGCCCCTGTCCACCTCGGCGCTGCGCCGCCACCAGAAGCGGCAACTGCGCATCACGCTCCTCGTCAGCGTACTGCTGCTCCTCATGGCCGCGGGCATCACCTCGCTGCTCGTCGCCGTGCTCTGATCCACCGATCCCTCAGGACGGAAAGTGAAGCCATGACCACCGACTCCGACTACTCGCCCGACGTCATTCGCGGCGAGGTGCGCCTCAAGTGCCTGCCGACCTACATCGTGCTGGACACCTCGTCGTCGATGAACGATCACGTCGAACTGCTCAACAAGAGCCTGCAGGACCTGCACAAGGTCACGTATCAGAACCCGGAGATCTCGGAGTTCGCACACATCTCCATCATCGTGTTCAACACCGAGGCGCACCTGGCGCTGCCCATGTCGGACATCAGCCAGGTCACCCAGCTGCCGCGGGTCGGCTGCGGCGGCCGCACCGAGTACGCGAAGGTCTTCGAACGCCTCCGGGAACGCATCGACATCGATGTGCCCGCGCTGCGCGCCGCCGACAAGCTGGTGCTGCGCCCTGCGGTGTTCTTCATGACCGACGGCGCCCCGACCGACGGCTTCACCGAGCAGAGCCGGCAGACCGACGAGCGGATCTGGAAGGCTGCCCTCAGCCGCCTCGTCGACCCGGACTGGGAACGGCACCCGCACGTGGTGACCTTCGGATTCGGCTCGGCGAACGAGCACGTGCTCGGGACCGTGGCCACGCTCCAGGCGTTCATCGCCGAGGACGGCGCGGACCAGTCGGATGCGCTGACCGACGTGTTCACGTTCCTGCTGCGGACCCTGTCGATCTCGGCCACCAGGAACAACTTCGTGGTGCCGACCGCCATGGAGGGCTACCGGGCGGTCGAGCTGGAGGAGATCTCCTGAGACGCCACCGATGAGACGTCGTCGGCCCGCCCCGGGAAACTCTCCCGGAGCGGGCCGACAATGTATCTGAATGCTGAGCCGTATCTGAATGCTGAGCCGTATCTGAATGCTGAGCCGTATCTGTGTGCTGAGCCGCGCCGACTACGCGTCGCCGCCGGTCGGACCGGTGCCCGCCGCCTTCACGTCGTGCAGCTGGTAGCGGTTGATCGCCTCGCTGATCGCCTCGCGCTTGACCTCGCCGCGCTTGGCCAGCTGGCTGAGCACCGCGACGACCACCGACTCGGCGTCGATGTGGAAGAACCGGCGCGCAGCGCCGCGGGTGTCGGCGAAGCCGAAGCCGTCAGCGCCGAGCGAGGTGTAGTCGCCGGGCACCCACTGCGCGATCTGGTCCGGCACCGCGCGCATCCAGTCCGAGACCGCGACGATCGGGCCGGGTACGTTCCCCAGCACACGCGTCACGTACGGCACACGCGACTCCTGATCGGGATAGAGCAGGTTGTGCTGATCCACCGCGAGCGCGTCCCGCCGCAACTCGGTCCACGAGGTCGCAGACCACACGTCCGCGGCCACGCCCCAGTCGTCGGCGAGCAGTTGCTGCGCCTTGAGCGCCCAGGGCAGCCCGACACCGGAAGCCAGGATCTGCGCCCTCGGCCGCTCCTCGGCGCCCTCGGCAGCAGCCCGGTACCGATACAGGCCCTTGAGCAGTCCGTCCACGTCGATGTCCGGCGGCTCGGCAGGCTGCTGATTCGGCTCGTTGTAGACGGTGATGTAGTAGAACACGTCCTCGCCGTGCGGGTGCTCGGTCGAGGAGCCGTACATCCGCCGCAGACCGTCCTGCACGATGTGGCTGATCTCGAACCCGTAGGCCGGGTCGTAGGCGACGACCGCGGGATTCGTGGACGCGATCAGGTGCGAGTGCCCGTCCGCGTGCTGGAGCCCCTCGCCGGTCAGCGTGGTGCGCCCGGCGGTGGCGCCGAGCACGAAGCCGCGGCCCATCTGGTCGGCGAACTGCCAGAACTGGTCGCCGGTGCGCTGGAAACCGAACATCGAGTAGAAGATGTAGATCGGGATCATCGGCACGCCGTGCGTCGCGTACGAGGTGCCCGCGGCGACCAGCGAAGCGGTCGCGCCGGCCTCGCTGATGCCCTCGTGCAGGATCTGGCCCTGCTTGCTCTCCTTGTACGACAGCAGCAGTTCGCGGTCCACGGCCTCGTAGGTCTGACCCAGCGGGGAGTAGATCTTCGCGGTCGGGAACAGCGAGTCCATGCCGAAGGTGCGGGCCTCGTCCGGGATGATCGGCACGAAGTGGGCGCCGATCTCCTTGTCCTTCATCAGGTCCTTGAGCAGACGGACGAAGGCCATGGTGGTGGCGACGGCCTGCTTGCCCGAACCCTTCTTCAGGTCCGCGTAGACCGGGTCGCCGGGCAGCTTGAGCGGCTTGGCCCGCAGAACCCGCTGCGGCAGGTACCCGCCGAGGGCCGCGCGCCGCTCCTTGAGGTACGCGACCTCCTCCGAGTTCTCACCCGGATGGAAGTACGGCGGCAGGTCGGCTTCCAGTTCCTTGTCCGTGATCGGCAGGTGCAGCCGGTCGCGGAACTCCTTGAGCTCGGCCTTGGTCAGCTTCTTCATCTGGTGCGTGGCGTTGCGGCCCTCGAAGTCCTTGCCGAGGGTCCAGCCCTTGATCGTGTGCGCCAGGATGACGGTCGGCTGCCCGACGTGCTCACGCGCCGCCTTGAACGCCGCGTAGACCTTGCGGTAGTCATGCCCGCCGCGCGAGAGGCGGCGCAGGTCGTCGTCGCTCATCCCGGCGACCATCTTGCGCAGCCGGGCGTCGCCGCCGAAGAAGTTCTCCCGGATGTACGCGCCGGTCTCCACGGAGTACGTCTGGAACTGGCCGTCCGGGGTGGTGTTCATCTTGTTGACCAGCACGCCGTCGACGTCCTGGGTCAGCAGCGGGTCCCAGTCGCGGCCCCAGATGACCTTGATCACGTTCCAGCCGGCGCCGCGGAAGGTGGACTCGAGCTCCTGAATGATCTTGCCGTTCCCGCGCACCGGCCCGTCGAGCCGCTGCAGGTTGCAGTTGATCACGAAGGTCAGGTTGTCGAGTTCCTCCCGCGCCGCGATGGACAGCGCGCCGAGCGACTCGGGCTCGTCCGTCTCCCCGTCGCCGAGGAACGCCCACACGTGCGAGCGCGAGGTGTCGGCCAGGCCCCGGCTGTAGAGGTACTTGTTGAACCGGGCCTGGTAGATCGCGCTGATCGGGCCGAGACCCATCGAGACGGTCGGGTACTCCCAGAAGTCCGGCATCAGCCGCGGGTGCGGATAGGAGGGCAGGCCGGGCGTGTGGCTGTGCTCCTGCCGGAAGCCGTCCAGGTGCGCCTCGGTCAGCCGGCCTTCGAGGAAGGCCCGCGAGTAGATGCCGGGCGCCGCGTGGCCCTGGAAGTAGACCTGGTCGCCCGCCTCGCCGTGGTCCTTGCCGCGGAAGAAGTGGTTGAAGCCCACCTCGTACAGCGACGCGGCCGAGGCGTAGGTGGCGATGTGGCCGCCGACACCCATCCCGGGCCGGTTCGCCCGCGACACCATGATCGCGGCGTTCCATCTGATGAACGCGCGGATGCGCCGCTCGATGTCCTCGTCGCCGGGGAACCAGGGCTCCCCTTCCGGCGGGATGGTGTTGATGTAGTCCGTGGAGCGCAGGCCGGGCACGCCGACCTGCTTCTCCCGGGCCCTCTCCAGCAGACGGAGCATCAGGTAACGAGCCCGCTGCCGCCCCTGCTCGTTGATGACGGCGTCCAGCGACTCCAGCCACTCCCCGGTTTCGTTCGGGTCGATGTCCGGGAGCTGGGTGGGAAGACCGTCGCTGATGATCGAGAAACGCTCTCGTCCGGAAGCCACGCTCATCCTTCACTTCGTTCTTGGGGCGCCGTTCGGCCGTCCCGCGCTTCTGGCGCGGAGGCGGAGGGCGACGCCGGCCTCGGCTGTATCGCTAGGAGACCGCGACGCGCCGGGTAGCGCCGCACAGATCTCGCACAGTTCCCCTCATCGTCTAATGCGGAAGGGGGCGGCGTCATCTCTACTCGGCAGTAACTAGTGTGAAACGGTACATAGAGGGACTCGGACGGGCGCAAAGACCCCCTATCAGTCCGATGATCGGACATCCATGCATCCGCGCGGCCTTCCGACCGCTCCCCTGCCAACGACGGCTCGCTACAGCCGAGCGGCCTATCTTGTCGCTCGGATCCAGCAACGGGACGTTCGACCGGTTGGCAATCGCCGCATTCCGAGGTGGAATGCAGTCAGTACGCGGCCGGGACGTGACCACACGGCCCCCGACAGGCACTGCTTGTCGATTCCGGGTCGAGTCTCCGCGGGCCGGCGTCGCGTACCGCCCCATCCCTACGACTCCACCCTCAAGGAACTACGCAGCGAGAGGCGGCTCGAATGCGTGCATCGATCGGCGATCGGCTCCACATCCACACGAACCACGTCGGCGTGGAAGACCAGTACGGCAGGATCGTTGAGATCCGCGGTGCCAACGGCGCACCGCCCTACCTGGTCGAATTCCCGGACGGTCACACGAGCCTGGTCTTCCCCGGGCCCGACGCGGTGATCGAACCCGGTAACCAGGCCCACAAGACGGCGCGCGGTGTGCGCCCGAGCAGGCGCGTCCACACTCGGGCCGGCTGGTAGCCCCTGTTGCAGCGTCTGCCGGGCAGGTGCGCAGGCTCGGCCCGACTGCGCGGTTCACGCACCGGCACGTGCCACGTGGTAGGTGGCACGCGGTCCGGTGCCCGGCGCGCCGACCACCAGGTCGGCGCGCCGCCGCGTTCCCGGCGTAAACGCTTGCGGCCAGCTCGCGGCCCGCTGCGCAACTCGTCGCCGCACCGCGGATATCCACAGAAGGGTGCAGGGTACTTGCGTCACGGCCGCGGCACGTGTGGACTACTGATGGAAAGTAACCCGTCGGCAGCTCGGCGGGTCACCCGCGACAGGGAAGCACTTGGGCCGGTAGGTCCCGAGCCTGAACATGGAGGGAAGTTACGTGAGCGCGACCGCGGACCACGCGGATCCTGCACAGGTCTTGCCCGGCACGGCGTCCGAGGCGCCGGCCGACTCGCAGCCCGCATCCCGGCTCGGCTTCACCGCCGGCCAGGTGGTCCAGGAGATCGGCTATGACGAGGACGCCGACGAGGCGCTGCGCGAATCGATCGAGTTGGTGACCGGTTCCGAACTCGTCGACGAGGACTACGAAGACGTCGTCGACGCCGTCCTGCTGTGGTATCGGGAGGACGACGGCGACTTGGTGGACGTCCTGGTGGACGCGCTCACCGCGCTCGCCGACGGCGGCCACATCTGGCTGTTGACGCCCAAGGCCGGGCGCACCGGCCACATCGAGCCCAGCGACATCGGCGAGGCCGCGCCGACCGCGGGCCTGTCCCAGACCAGCTCCGTGTCCGCGAGCCGGGATTGGGCGGGCACCCGGCTGGTCGCCCCGCGCGCCCGCGCCGGGAAGCGGTGATCCTGCCGCCGACCGCCGACTGCACTCCGCGTGGCCGCCGTCTGCCGACGCGCGGCCGCGACGTCACGGCCATTGCGGCGGCGGCGGCTGCGGCTGCGGCTGCGGCTGCGGCTGTTGCGGACGTGATATCCCACGCCGCCGCCGATTCGACATGTGGTCTTGTACGCGGGCAGGCACGCGGCCACGGTTCGCCGCGCGCGACCGCCGCCTGTCCTCTTCCGCACGCTCCCGCACTGTCCCGTCCACGCCCCCTCTAAGACCGTGAGCGCTGACTTGAGCCTGTCTTCTGCCGACGCCCCCGCGGACGGCTTCCCCGCGCCCGATTTCACCCTCACCGATCAGCACGGCGTCGACTGTTCTCTGTCCGATGAGCTCAAGCAGCGGCCCGTGCTGGTGGTCTTCTACCCGTATGCCTTCTCCCGCATCTGCGGCGGCGAGTTGCGGGAGCTCCAGGCCTCCCTTGGCGAGTTCGAGGGCAGGGGCATAAGCGTGTTCGCGGTCTCCTGCGACCCGATGTTCTCCCTGCGCGTTTACGCGGAGCAGGAAGGGTTCACCTTTCCGCTGCTGTCGGACTTCTGGCCACATGGCGGCGTGGCGCGCGCCTACGGCGTTTTCGACGAGACGAAGGGCTGTGCGCTGCGTGGCTCGTTCCTGATCGGGCAGGACGGCGTCGTGCAGTGGTCGGTGGTCAATCCGATCAGTGAGGGTCGGCCGCTGTCGGCGTATCTGGATGCCCTGACCGCGCATTGAACCGGGCGCGCTGACCTGACGCCCGCGATGCGCTCGTTCTGAGCGAGTCCGTGCGCCGCCCTTACGCCGTCCGTACGGCAACCTGCTGGCAGCGTGCGGCGGCGTGCGGGCGGCGGAGCGGCCTGTGCCTCAGCGCGGGAACTTGCGCCGACCTGCGCACACGCGCCGCGCGCGCTCCGGTTATGTCATCCGCACTCCGCTCCCGCGACGCTTCGTAAGGCGCGATACTGATTTTCCATCAGTTGAAAGGGGCGGACATGGCGGGGATCGACTGGTCCAGCGGCGGTGAGGCGCCGTTCAGCAGGATAGGCATGTCCTCGACGACGAGCGAGGTGTCGCTCACTCAGCACGGCGCGATCGCGGGCACGCTGCGCGTGAACCTGCGCTGGAACCAGGCGGCCACTGGCAGCGGACGCGGCGCTCGGCGCGGCCTGCTCGCGGCGCGGCGCACGGAGAGCGTCGGTCTCGGCGACAGCCGCGGCGTCGACTTGGACCTGGGCTGCCTCTACGAGTTCACCGACGGTCAGCTGGGCGTGATCCAGGCGGTGGGCCGCCGCAGTGGCGACTACGCGCGCGAGCCGTTCATCCGGCTCGACCGCGACGACCGGATCGGTTCGTCGACCGGCGAGAATCTCTTCATCAACATGGACCAGAGCGCGCACTTCAAGCGCATCCTCGTCTTCGTCATGGTGGCCAGCGGCACGGACGATCTCACCCGCGTCGGCGCGGTCGTGACGATCTACCCGACCGCCGGTCCGGCCCTGGAGATCCGCCTGGAGGGCTCCGCGTCCGCTCCGTCCCCAGCCCGCAGCTGCGCGGTCGCCCAGATCCGCCGCCAGGGCCCCGAGATGGTGGTACGCCGCGAACTGCGCTATTTCCCCGGCTACCAGAGCGAGATCGACAAGTACTACAACTGGGGTCTGCGCTGGGCTCGCGGCCCCGGCAAAGCCTGGCTCTGAGCCGCGGGCGCGTTTTGAGCGCTCCGTACGCCACACGGTAGGCTCTCGCCGACGGGCACATAGCTCAGCGGTAGAGCGCTGCTCTTACAAAGCAGAGGTCGGCGGTTCGAGACCGTCTGTGCCCACAGCGATTGACCAGCACCGCCCTGCTGGAGCTCAAGAACCTGGCCGACCACGCGCAAGCCGCCGGGCATACGAGCGTGGACCGGCAGAAGAAGGCGACGCTGGTCCATCGGCTGCGCTCGGCCGCCCTGTACGGCGCCGACACCGCGGGAACCGGGAAGGCGAGAGACAAGGAACGAGCCCTCGCCCGCCGGCTGCGCGACCGGCAACGCGACTACCTGCGCTTCCTCGACGACGGATTCGCAGTGCCCTTCGACAATAATGCCGCAGAAGTGCGACACGATGTCGCACGTTTTTGAGTGGTTACACAGATGGGAGGGCCGAGCGTTGACGTATATGTCGATGTCGGTGGTGTAGCCCGGGCCAGTGCTCAAGGCCCGTCCCCGCCCGGACGTGCGTCGCTGGTAACGGCGGGGTGCGAAGCTGCGGGCAGAAGCCCAAGGGCTCCCGTTCCATCCGGGGGTTACAGGCAAGGGGAAGGCCGGGCGGGTGAACGCAAGTGAACCCTCGTTGATGCCCCGTTAGGTTGAGCCCCCTTGGCGATGGAATGCAGGGCGGGGGTTGAGGACTGGCCGTTGTGAAACGGCGGGTGCCGGCCAGGGATTCGGCACTGGTCGGGAGAGCACCACCGTCCCGGGGTCGAGAGGGCACCCAATCCGGCCGTGTCTCAAGCGTGCGGAACGTGACAATCCCGTCATGGTCCGGACATCACCGGTGTCCGGTAGGCCGACCGTGAGGAAGGCTTCAACTCCCTGGCGGGCGCAGGATGACCCAAGAAGCGAATGCCGGTGCGCCGAAAGGCGACGGGAATACCCAGGACACGCAGGCCCCGGCCCTTCCGTCGGGGGTCCGGGAGCAACCGGCCGGATACCGGGCCTGGTGCCCGGGCCCGAAAGGGCGCCCACGTGGGTCGGGTGAGCCTGCGCAGAACTGATGACCACAGCAGCCGGAACCGAAGGGCACGTTGGACGCCATGCTGATGACCACGACCGCGGGTGCGGCGCTGGACGGTGCGGTGAACGGACCGGAGGACGATCCGACGGACTGGTTCGAGATCGACTGGGACCAGGCCGAACAGGACGTACGGCGGCTAAGGCAGCGGATCTTCGCGGCGTCGCAGGCCGGGGACCTGAAACAGGTCCGCAATCTGCAAAAGCTGATGCTGCGTTCCCGCGCGAACGCTCTGGTGAGCGTGCGACGGGTCGCGCAGATCAATACCGGCCGCAAGACCCCGGGCATCGATGGTCAGACGGCGCTGCTGGCGTCTCAGAAGGCCGAACTGGCCGACTGGGCGCAGCACCGCTCGAAGCTGTGGACGGCCCGGCCGGTCAAGCGGGTGTTCATCCCGAAGGCGGGATCGACGAAACTGCGGGCGCTCGGCATTCCCGTCATCCGCGACCGTGCATTGCAAGCTATTGCTGTCAATGCTCTGGAACCGGAGTGGGAGGCGAGGTTCGAGCCGAAGTCCTATGGCTTCCGGCCCGGGCGCAGCTGTCAGGACGCCATTGCCGCGATCTTCTGGACCGTGGCGGGCACCCGCACCAAGCGCCGCTGGGCGCTGGACGCGGATCTGAAAGCCGCCTTCGACCGCGTCGATCACGACCACGTCCTCGGCCTGCTCGGCGCATTCCCCGCCCGCGCGGCGGTGGCCGGGTGGCTCAAGGCGGGTGTGATCGGCAAGGACGGGTTCGCCCCGACCGACGAGGGGACCCCGCAAGGCGGGGTCATCAGTCCCTTGTTATTTAATGTCGCGCTGCACGGGATGGAGGGAGCGGCCGGGGCCGCCTACCGATGGAATCCCTATAGGGAATCCGAAGAATCGGTCACCGGAACCCCGGTGCTGGTGAGGTACGCAGACGACTTCGTGGTGCTGTGTGACAGCCGGGAACAGGCCGAACAGGTCAAGACCGACCTCACACCGTGGCTGGCGGCCCGGGGACTGGCGTTCAACGAGGACAAGACCCGTGTGGTCCACCTCGTCCTGTTGACTGAACTACGGTTGGTGTTTCCGCAGCTCATTGGCTATGTGTGCGGGGTTGCTGCTACCTTCGCGGCGTGATTGGCGATGGTGGTTGCGAGCGGGATCTGGCGGCTTTGGTTGTGCCTCGTGTCGGTGGGTTGCTCGCACTGTCACAGGGTTCTGGTGAGCCGTATCGGTTGGTGGATGCCGCTGGTTGCGGCGTGGCGCCGGTGGGTGCGTTCTTCCGCGAGTTGTTGGCCTCGGGTCGTTCGGCGGCGACGGTTCGTTCCTACGGGATGGATTTGTTGCGGTGGTGGAGGTTTCTGGCCGCGGTTGACGTGGGCTGGGATCGCGCGAGTCGTATCGAGGCCCGGGATTTCAGTTGCTGGATCCAGGCGACGGTCAAGCCTGGGCGGGGCGCGGGCGGCTCGCCGGCGGTCGGGTACGTAGCCGGGGCGGCGAACGCGGTGACGGGAAAGACATCGCCGGGCGCCGGGTATGCGGCGGCGACCGTCGCGCACAGCGAGAGCGTGCTTCGGGTGTTCTACGACTTTCACCTGGAGACGGGCAACGGCCCGTTGGTCAACCCGTTCCCGTTGGATCGCTCCCGGCGTGCGGGGCGCGCGAACGCCCATCACAATCCGATGGGCGAGTTCCGCCGGGAGCGGGCGGGGCGGTACCGGCCGCGGGTGGCTGAGCGCATCCCGCGGGGTATCCCGGACGAGAAGTTCGATGAGATCTTCGCGGCGCTCGGCTCGGATCGGGACCGGGCGCTTGTCGCGTTCTGGATATCCACCGGGGCGCGGGCTTCGGAACTGCTGGGGATGTGTACCGGAGATGTTGACCCGGGCCAGCAGCTGATCACGGTCACGCGCAAGGGCACGCGCGCGGTCCAGCAGATCCCGGCGTCACCTGATGCGTTCGTGCATCTGAGGATCTATCAACACGCGATGCGGGCACTGGTGCCGTCAGGCCGCGACCAGGCGCTGTGGTGGACATCGCGCCGTCCGTACCGGGCGTTGACCTATCACGCGGCGCACCGCATGTTCGAGCGCGTCAACGCTTGTCTGGGGTCGAATTGGACCCTGCACGACCTGCGTCATGCTGCGGCCCGGCGGATGGCCGGCGACCCGAACCTGCCGTTGACGCACGTACAAGCCGTGATGGGACACGCACATCTGAGCACGACCGAGCGGTACCTGGCTCCCGGCCGTGACGAAGTGATCACGCAGGTCCTGGCGCACCACGCACGGCAAGCCGACCGGCGTGAGCAGTCATCACCCCCGCCGCCGCCCGGGCCGGGATATGACCCCCGATCGTTGGAGATCTTGTTCGGCAGGCCGGGTACGGCGGCGTGACGGCTGTGGGCGAGGGCGCTCGGGCGCGGACCGGTCCCGCCACGCCACCTGTCCGCGGCCCGGGCGCAGCATCCGCCCGCGCCGCGCGGGAGAGCGCATCGAGCAGGGAAAGCGGCCTGGCCTTGGGGGTCGTTGCGGCGCGGCACCGGTTTCCGCCTCGAGCGGCCGAGAGTTCGTGGTACCAC
>NZ_JAGSXH010000113.1 GCF_018283645.1 Actinocrinis puniceicyclus
CACCCATCCCAGCCCGCTGCGCACCCTGACCCGAAAACAAAAACGCCGTCCTACCCCCAACAACCCGACCCTCGACCACACCCGAACCCGGCTCACCACGCTCAAGCGCAGCCAAACCCGACAACAAACCATCACGATCACCAGCCACCACCGCAGCCCGCTGATCAAACCGCGCACGCGACGTCGCAGCAGAAAACCCCACATCCCGCACACCCAACTCAGGCCGCGCCAGCAAATGCGCACGCAACCGCCCAGCCTGCCCCCGCAACGCCACATCCGACTTCGCCGAGAGCACAACCGGAACCGCGGGCGGCAGCGGCCGCTCGACCGCCGCGGGCTGCTCCTGCGCGGCAGCCTCTTCGAGGATCAAATGCGCGTTGGTGCCGCTGATCCCGAACGAGGAGACGCCGGCCCGCCGCGGCCTACCGGGAACCGCAGGCCACTGCTGCTCCTGTGTCAGCAGCCTGACCCCGCCGGCCGACCAGTCCACATGCGCAGAGGGCGCGTCCACATGCAACGTGCGCGGCAGCAGGTCGTGCCGCAACGCCTGCACCATCTTGATCACGCTGGCCACACCGGCCGCCGCCGACGTGTGGCCGATGTTCGACTTGACCGACCCCAGCCACAGCGGACCGGTGGTCCGGTCCTGCCCATACGTCGCCAACAACGCCTGAGCCTCAATCGGGTCACCGAGCTTGGTGCCCGTACCGTGCCCGTCGACGGCGTCCACATCAGAGGCCGAAAGACCCGCGTTCTCCAACGCCTGCCGGATCACCCGCTCCTGCGACGGACCATTCGGCGCAGTCAAACCATTACTCGCACCATCCTGATTCACCGCACTACCACGCACCACCGCAAGCACCCGGTGCCCATTGCGCCGCGCATCCGACAACCGCTCCAACACCAACAGACCCAGACCATCGGAGAAACCCGTACCGTCCGCACCCGCCGCATACGACTTACACCGGCCGTCCGGCGCCAAGCCACGCTGACGGCTGAACTCCTGCAAGAGGAACGGCCCTGCCAGCACCGTCACGCCGCCGACCAGCGCCAGTGAACACTCACCCGACCGCAACGCCTGAGCGGCCAGGTGCATCGCCACCAACGACGACGAACACGCCGTGTCGATGGTCACGGCAGGACCCTCGAACCCGAAGGTGTAGGCCACCCGGCCGGAGACCACACTGGCCGTGGCGCCGGTCAGCCGGAAACCCTCCAGCTCCGGCGGTGTCGCGCCCCCATACGCCGACATCACCGCGCCGCAGAACACCCCGGTGTCGCTGCCGCGCAGCGAGACCGGGTCGATCCCGGCGTCCTCGAACGCCTCCCACGCGCCCTCCAGCACCAGACGCTGGATCGGGTCCGTGGCCAGCGCCTCGCGCGGACTGATCCCGAAGAACTGCGCGTCGAACTCGCCGACGCCCTCGACGAAACCGCCGCCGCTGGCGTAAACCCTGCCGGCCCGCTCCGGATCGGGATCGTAGAGCCCCGGATCCCAGCCGCGGTCGGTCGGCAGCGGGCCGATCGCGTCGCGGCCCTCGGCCACCATCCGCCAAAACTCGTCCGGCGACGTGGCTCCGCCGGCGTAACGGCAGCTCATGCCGACGATCGCCAGCGGCTCCGTCGCCTGCGCCAGCAGCCTGCGGTTCTGCTGGCGCAGCCGCTCGGTCTCCTTGAGCGACTTGCGCAGCGCCTCGACCAGTTCGCTTCGCTCGTTAGACATCCTCACGCCTCCCCATGCGGACGCCGGCAAGCGGCCACGTGTTCAACTGTCGTGCTGCGGTGCTGCCGGGTCCGGTGCGACCGGTTGTCATGCCACGTCCTCTTGGGTCATGCGGATGAGTGCCTCGATGTCCATCTCGTCGATCGACCCGGCGTCGGCATCGCTCGCCGCGGCCTCGTCGGGATCGTCGCCTGCCAGTTCGAGCAGCGCGTCGAGCAGACCCGCCTTGCGCAGCCGGCCGATCGGGATCGCGACCAGCAGGTCGCGGATCTCCTGCTCCTGCGAGCGGTGGCCGCCGACGGCCGCGGGCGCGGCGTCGGGCATCGCGAGCGGGATCAGGAAGCGGGCAGCCGCGATCGGGGTCGGGTGATCGAACACCAGCGTGGTGGGCAGCCGCAGACCGGTCGCCTGGGTGAGCCGGTTACGCAACTCGACCGCCGCCAGCGAGTCGAAGCCCAGCTCCTTGAACGCGCGCTCCGGTTCGATCGCCTCAGGCGAGGCGTGCCCGAGCACCGAGGCCACCTGGGCGCGCACCAGGTCCAGCACGGCGCGCTCCCAGTCCGGCTGCGGCAGGCCCGCGAGCCGGTCGGCCAGCGAACGGCCCGCCGGATCCACCCGCCGCGCGGGCGCCTTGACCAGGCCGCGCAGCAGCGCGGGCAGCAGGCCGGCGCGGGCCTGGCCGCGCAGCACGGCCAGATCCAGCCGCACCGGCGCGAGCACCGGCTCGTCCAACCGCCGCGCCTGGTCGAACAGCTCCAGGCCCAGTTCGGTGGACAACGGCTCGACGCCGATCCTGGCCAGCCGGGCCAGGTCCGCGTCGTCGAGTTCACCGGTCATCCCGGTCGCCGCGGCCCACAGGCCCCACGCCAGCGAGGTGCCCGGCAGTCCCTCGGCGCGCCGCCGCGCGGCCAGGGCGTCCAGGAAGGCGTTGGCCGCCGCGTAGTTGCCCTGGCCGGGGCTGCCGATCAGCGCCGCCACCGACGAGAAGAGCACAAACGAGGACAGCCGCGCGTCCAGGGTCAGCTCGTGCAGGTTGAGCGCGGCGTCCAGCTTGGGCCGCATCACCGTCTCCAACTGCTCGGGCGTGAGCGACTCGATCACACCGTCGTCGAGCACGCCCGCCGCGTGGATGACGCCGCGCAGCGGGCTCTCCAGCGCGCCGAGCAGGGCGGCCAGCTGGCCGCGATCCGACACGTCGCATGCGGCCACGCTCGCCCGCGCGCCCAGGCTTTCCAGCTCGGCGACCAGATCGGCCACGCCAGGCGCCGCCGCGCCGCGCCTGCTGACCAGCAGCAGATGCCGAACCCCGCGGTCGGCGGCCAGGTGCCTGGCGAACGACGCGCCGAGGCCGCCGGTACCGCCGGTGATCAGCACCGTGCCCTCGCCGTCCGGCGGCGCCGGCACGGTCAGCACGATCTTGCCGGTGTTGCGGCCCTCGCGCAGGAACCGGAACGCCTCGACCCCGCGCCGCACATCCCACGTCCGGATCGGCGAGTGCTCGAGCGCTCCCGCCTCGAACAGCGCGACGATCTCGCGCAGCATCTGCTGGATACGCTCGGGCCCGGCCTCCATCAGGTCATACGAGCGGTACCGCACGCCGGGGTGCTCGCGGGCGACCACCGCCGGGTCGCGCAGGTCGGCCTTGCCCATCTCGATGAACCGGCCCCCGCGCGGCAGAAGCTCCAGCGAGGCGTCCACGAACTCGCCGGCCAGCGCGTCGAGCACCACGTCGACACCCGCGCCGCCGGTCGCGTCGAGGAACTTCCCGCGGAAGGACAGGTCGCGCGAGGAGGCGATCCGCTCGTCGGCGACGCCCATGGCGCGCACCGCGTCCCACTTGCCCGGGCTGGCCGTGGCGAACACCTCGACACCCCAGTGCCGGGCCAGGTTGACCGCCGCCATGCCGACACCGCCGGCGGCGGCGTGCACCAGCAGCTTCTCCCCCGGCTTGATACCCGCCAGGTCGGCCAGGCCGTAGTACGCGGTCAGGTAGACCACCGGCAGCGCGGCGGCCTGCTCGAAGGTGAAGCCCTCGGGCATCGGCACCACGGTGCGCCGGTCGGCGACCGCGACCGGGCCGAACGCGTCCAGGACCAGGCCGAACACCCGGTCGCCGGGCGCCAGGTCGCTCACGCCCGAACCGACTTCCAGCACCACGCCGGCCGCCTCGCTGCCCAGCGGCGCGTCGCCCGGGTACATGCCCAGCGCGATCAGCACGTCGCGGAAGTTCAGGCCGGCCGCGCGCACACCCACCCGCACCTCGTGCACGCCCAGCGCGCGCTCGCCGGCCGATGGGATGATCGCCAGCTCCTCCAGCGAACCCTTGCGCTTGCTGCCCAGCCGCCACGGGCCCTCGGCCGGGGCCTCGGTGCGTGCCAGCCGCGGCGCCAGCAGCCGGTCCGCGCGCAGCGCGATCTGCGGCTCGTCGAGGCCCAGCACCGTGCTCCAGTCGGGCGGCGCGGCGTCGGACGCGCCGCCGCCGTCCAGGTCGACCAGCACGAACCGGCCGGGGTGCTCGGACTGCGCGCTGCGCACCAGGCCCCACACCGGCGTGAGCGCCAGCTCGGCGGCCTCGTCGCCGACCGCGACACCGCCGCGGGTGACCACCACCAACCGGGCCTCGGCCAGCCGTTCGCTCTCCAGCCAGCGCTGCAACAGCCGCAGCGTGCTCGCGGCGAGCGCGCGGCCCGCGGCGGCCGCGTCCAGCGCGCCCGGGGGGGCCTCGACGGCGACCAGTACGGCCTCGGGCGCGGCGGCGCCGTCGATCACGGCCTTCTCCAGCGCGGCCAGGTCCGCGAAATGGTCGGCGGACGCGGCGGCCTCGCCCAGCTCGGCGAATTCGCCGAGCACCGCGAACCGGGTCGATCCGGCCGGCTCGCGCCCGGCGTCGTCGAGATCCACCCACTCAAGCCGGAACAACGAGCTGTTGCCGCGCTGCGCGCCGGCCAGCTGCGCCTGATCGACCGGCCGTAGCGCGAGGCTCTGCACCGCGAACGCCGGCGTCCCGCCGGGCTCGACCGCGTCGATGCGCAAAGCCGATCCGCCGGCGCCGCTGATGCGCACCCGCAGCCGCTTGCCGGCCACCCGGCCCAGCTGCACGCCCGACCACGAGAACGGCAGGTCGGCCGGGGAGGCGGCGTCCTTGTCCACCAGGGCGCCGTGCAGGGCCGCGTCGAAGAGCGCGGGATGGATGGCGAATCCCTCGCCGCCCGCGTCGTCGGCGATACCCACCTCGGTGTACAGGTCGCCGCCCGAGCGCCAGGCCGCCTGCAGGCCCTGGAACAGCGGACCGTAGTCGTAACCGGCCTCGGCCAGCCGCGCGTAGAGCCCGTCGACGGCGACCGCTTCGGCCCCGGCCGGCGGCCACACCGCCGGGAACGCCGGCATCGGTTCGGCGTCGGCCACCAGCCAGCCGCGCGCGTGGCAGGTCGCGGCGCGCTCGCCGTCCTCTGCCGCGCCCTGCGGCCGGGAGTAGACGGCCACCGCGCGCCGCCCGTCCTGCTCCGCGGGCGCGACGGTGACCTGCACCGCCAGCGGCGCGTCGTCGGCCAGCACCAGCGGCGCTTCCAGGATGAGCTCGTCCACGGCCGGCGCGCCGGTCTCCCGGCCGGCCGTCAGCGCCAACTCGACCAGCGCGGCGCCGGGCACGATCGTCGTGCCGAACACCGCGTGGTCGCGTGTCCACGGCTGAGCGTCGGCGCTGATGCGGCCGGTGAACAGCCACTCGTCGCGCTCGCCCACCTGGGTGCCGGCCACCAGCACCGGGTGTTCCAGCCGGGTCAGGCCCGCCGCGGCCGGGTCCCCGGACGCGCCGGGAAGCAGCCAGTACGGCCGGCGCTGGAACGCGTAGGTGGGCAGCGCGATCCGCTTCGCGCCGCTGCCGGCGTAGAACGCCTGCCAGTCCACGCGCACGCCGGTCACGTGCGCCTCGGACAGTGAGGCGGCGAACCGCTGCGGGCCGCCCTCGTCGCGGCGCAGCGAGCCGACCGCCGCGACCTGGTCGGCGGCGTCCAGCTCGGCGATGCCGTCCTCGACGGCCAGGTTCAGCACCGGGTGCGGCGAGACCTCGATGAAGCAGTTGGCGCCGTTTTCGATCAGCGCGGCGACCGCGGGCGCGAAGCCGACCCGGCCGCGCAGGTTGCGGTACCAGTACCCGGCGTCCAGCTCGGCGGTGTCGACGAAGCGGCCCTCCAGCGTGGAGTAGAACGGGATCCGCCCGGACACCGGCGCGATCGGCCCGAGCACGTCGAGCAGTTCGGCCTCGATCTCCTCCACGTGCGACGAGTGCGATGCGTAGTCCACCGCGACCTTCTTGGCGCGCACGCCGTCGGCCTTGCACGCGGCGACCAGTTCGTCCAGCGCTTCCGGTTCGCCGGAGACGACCACGGCGGCGGGGCTGTTGACGGCGGCTATCGAGATCCGGCCCGCGTACGGCTTGATCAGCTTCTCTACTGCGCCGACCGGCTGCGCGAGCGACGCCATGGCGCCCTTGCCGGCCAGCCGCTCGCGGATGGCGCGGCTGCGCAGCGCGACCACTCGCGCCGCGTCCTGCAGCGACAGCCCGCCCGCCACGTACGCCGCCGCGATCTCGCCCTGCGAGTGGCCGAGCACCGCGATCGGCTCGACACCCGCCCGCCGCCACAGCTCGGCCAGCGACACCATGACCGCGAACAGCGCGGGCTGCACCACGTCGACCCGGTCCAGCGACGGTGCGCCGGGCGCGCCGCGCAGCACGCCGGCCAGGTCCCAGTCGACGTACTGGGCCAATGCCGCCGAACACGCCGCGATCTGCCCGGCGAAGACCGGTTCCGCGTCCATCAGATCGACGGCCATGCCCTCCCACTGCGCGCCCTGCCCGGGGAAGACGAACACCGCGGCGCCGCCGACCGGCCGTCCGTCCACGACGTGAGCGGCCGGTTCGCCCGCCGCCAGCGCCTTGAGCCCGGACAGCAGCGCGCCGCGGTCGGTGGCGACCACCGCGGCGCGCCGTTCGAGATGGGCGCGCGCGGTCGCGCTGGAGTAGCCGATGTCCAGCACGGTCAGCTCCGGCTGGGCGATCATCAGCGCGCGCAGCCGGTCGGCTTGGGCGCGCAGGGCCGCCTCGCCGCGCGCGGAGACCAGCACCGGCACGGCCGCGGGCGCCGCCGCGGCGACCGGCTGTGGGTTCCCGGCCGCGCTCTGGGCTGGATCCGGGGTCTCGGCCGGCGCCTCCTCCACGATCACATGCGCGTTGGTGCCGCTGACACCGAAGGAGGACACCCCGGCCCGGCGCGGCCTGCCGTCGCTCGCCGGCCACGGCCGGGCCCGGGTGAGCAGCGAAACCGCCCCGGCGCTCCAGTCCACGTTGGGCGAGGGCGCGTCCACGTGCAGGGTGCCGGGCAGCGTGTCGTTGCGCATCGCCATGATCATCTTGATAACGCCCGCGACACCGGCCGCGGCCTGCGTGTGGCCGATGTTGGATTTGACCGAGCCGAGCCACAGCGGGCCGTCGGCCCGGTCGCGGCCGTAGGTGGCCAGCAGCGCGTTGGCCTCGATCGGGTCGCCCAGCGGGGTGCCGGTGCCGTGGCCCTCCACGGCGTCCACGTCGCGGGGCGCCAGGCCCGCGTCGGCGAGCGCCTGCTTGATCACCCGCTCCTGCGAGGGGCCGTTGGGCGCGGTCAGCCCGTTGCTGGCGCCGTCCTGGTTGACCGCGCTGCCGCGCACCACGGCCAGCACCCGGTGGCCGTTGCGCCGGGCGTCGGAAAGCCGCTCCAGCACCAGCAGCCCGGCGCCCTCGGCCCACCCGACGCCGTCGGCCGCGGCCGCGTACGCCTTGCAGCGCCCGTCCGGCGAGACGCCGCGCTGCCGGCTGAACTCGACGAACACGTTGGGCCTGGCCAGCACCGTCGCGCCGCCGACCAGCGCGAGCGAGCACTCCCGCGCGCGCAGCGCCTTGCCGGCCAGGTGGATGGCGACCAGCGACGAGGAGCACGCGGTGTCCACGGTGACCGCGGGGCCCTCGAAACCGAAGGTGTAGCTCAGGCGCCCGGAGGCCACGCTGCCCGCGGACGCGATCGTCAGGTAGCCCTCGACCTCGGCGCGCCGGTCGCTCTGCCCGGCCACGAACCCGTAGTCGGAGTACATGATCCCGGTGAACACGCCGGTGTCGCTGCCGCGCAGACCGGTGATGTCGATGCCGGCGTCCTCGAACGCCTCCCACGCGGTTTCCAGCAGCAGCCGCTGCTGCGGGTCCATCACCGCGGCTTCGCGCGGGCTGACGCCGAAGAACTCCGCGTCGAACTCGGCGACACGCTCGACAAACCCGCCGCCGCGCGCGTACGAGGTGCCCGGGTGGTCCGGGTCCGGGTGGTACAGGTGCTCGACGTCCCAGCCGCGGTCGGCCGGGAACTCGGCCCGCGTGCCGACGTGGCCGCCGGCGACCAGCTGCCAGAGCTGGTCGGGGTTGGTCACGCCGCCCGGGTAGCGGCAGCTCATGCCGACCACGGCCAGCGGCTCGCCGGCCCGCGCCTCGGCCTCGCTGAGCCGGGTGCGGGCCTCGTTGAGCTCGACGGCGAGCTTCTTGACGTAGCGCACGAGCTTTTCCTGCTGCTCCTGCTGCGGGTTGGTGGCGTCAACGCTCATTGCCGTGTCCTCTGCGCTGATGATCCGGGCGGGGAAAGAGTCTGGTCACGAGCTCACGCTTCGCCGAACTCGGCGTCGATCAACGAGAGGACCTCGTCCACGGACGTGGCGGCCTCGATCGCCACGCTGGTGCGCTGCGCGCCGGCGCCGGTCAGCGCGGCCAGCAGGGTGCGCAGCCGGCCGGCCACACGCTCCTTCTCGGCGCTCTGGATCCCGGCCAGCAGGCCTTCGAGCCTGTCGAGTTCCCGCTCGAGCGGCGCTTCGGGCGCCGCGGCGCCGCCGATGCGCGAGAGCAGCAGCTGCGCTACCTCGGCCGCGGTCGGGTGGTCGAAGACCAGCGTGGCGGGCAACCGGACGCCGCTGGCCCGGGCGAGCCGGTTGCGCAGATCCACGGCGGCCAACGAGTCGAAACCGAGTTCCTTGAAGGCGCGCGCGGGCTCGATGGTGCCCGGTGAGGCGTGCCCGAGGACGGCCGCGACCTGCGCGCGCACCAGCTCCAGCACGATGCGCGGCCGCTCGGCCTCGGCGGCGCCGGCCAGCCGCTGCGCGAGCGACGCTCCGGTGTCGGCCGCCGCGCGCTCGCGCGCGGCGGGCACCAGGGCGCGCAGCAGCGCGGGCAGCTGCCCGGCATGCGCCTGCGCCCGCAGGCCGCCCAGGTCGAGTCCGGCGGGCGCGAGCAGCGCGGCGTCGATGCCGAGCGCCAGGTCGAACAGTTCAAGGCCCAGCTCGGCGGGCAGCGGCACGACGCCGATCCTGGCCAGCCGCGCCAGGTCCGTTTCGGCCAGGTCGCCGCCCATGCCGCCGGAGTGCGCCCACAGGCCCCACGCCAGCGAGAGCGCCGGCAGTCCCGCGGCGCGCCGGCGCGCGGCCAGCGCGTCCAGGACCGCGTTGGCCGCGGCGTAGTTGCCCTGGCCCGCGGTGCCGAGCAGCGCCGAGACGGACGAGAACAGCACGAACGCGGCCAGGTCGTGGCCCTCGGTCAGCTCGTGCAGGTTCAGCGCGGCGTCCACCTTGGGCCGCAGCACCTTCTCCAGCTGCTCGGCCGTGAGCGCTTCGAGCACACCGTCGTCCAGTACGCCCGCCGCGTGGATGACCGCGGTCAGCGGGCGCTCCAGGGAGCCGAGCAACTCGGCCAGTGCCGAGCGGTCGGCCACGTCGCAGGCGGCCGCGTCCGCCTGTGCGCCCAGCGCCGCGAGCTCGGCGAGCAGTTCGCCGACGCCGGGCGCCGCCGCGCCGCGCCTGCTGACCAGCAGCAGGTGCCGAACGCCGTGGTGAGCGGCCAGGTGCCTGGCGAACAGCGCGCCGAGCCCTCCGGTGCCGCCGGTGATCAGCACCGTGCCGTCCGGGTCGAGCGCGGCCGGCGGAGCGCCGGGCTCGCCGGCGCGCACCAGCCGGGGCGCCAGGACGCGGCTGGCGCGCACGGCCAGCTGCGGCTCGTCCAAGGCTGTCAGCGCGGCCAGCGCTGCCCAGCCGGATTGGCCGGCGGTGTCGGTGTCGGTGTCCACGAGCACGAAGCGCCCGGGGTGTTCGGACTGCGCGGTGCGCACCAGGCCCCAGGCCGGGGCCTGCCGCAGGTCGACCGCCTCGTCGCCGACCGCGACGCCGCCGGCGGTGACCACGAGCAGGCGCGCGTCGGCGAGCCGGTCGGCGGCCAGCCAGCCCTGCACCAGGGCCAGGGTGGCGCGGGCGGCCGCGTGCACCGCGGCCGGGCCCGTGCCGGGCGCCGCCGGGATCGGCGCGAGCACCACGTCCGGCAGTTCGGCGCCCGCGGCCACGGCCAGCTCGAGCGCGGCCGGGTCGGCGTACTGGCCCGAGGCGCCCAGCACCACGCTGCGCAGGCCGGCCCGGGCGTCCGGCGCATCCGGCGCATCCGGTGTGACCGGTGTGACCGGTGTGACCGGTGTCCACTGCACCGCGAACAGCGCCTTCGAGCCGCCCGGCCCGGCGGCCTGCAACTGCGCCGGGTCGATCGCCCGGATGGCCAGCGCGTCAACCGACACCACCGCGGCGCCGTTCTCGTCTACCGCGTCGATGCGCAGCGCGGACTGGCCCGCCGGTTCGATCCGCACGCGCACGCGTTTCGCGACGGCCGCCGCCGCGCCCAGCCGCACGCCCGCCCAGGAGAACGGCAGGTCGGCGGTGTCGCCGGGGGCCTTGTCCAGCACCGCGCCGTGCAGGAGGGAGTCGAACAGCGCCGGGTGGATGCGGTAGCCGTCGCTCGCGTCGGCGTGCAGCTCGACTTCGGTGTACACGGTTTCGCCGCTGCGCCAGGCGGCCCGCAGGCCCTGGCACAGCGGGCCGTAGTCGTAGCCCACCGCGGCCAGCCGCGCGTAGAGCGTCTCAACCGGCGCCGGTTGTGCGCCGGCCGGCGGCCAGGGCGCGGGCGGCGGCGCGACCGGTTCGGCGTCGGCCACCAACGCGCCACGCGCATGGCAGGTCGCCTCGTCGAGCTGGCTGTCCCCCGGCTGCGCCGCGGGCCGCGAGTAGATCGCGACCTCGCGCCTGCCCGCGTCGCCGGCGGGCGAGAGGGTGACCTGCAGCTGGCGGGCGTCGTCGGCCAGCACCAGCGGCGCTTCGAGCACGAGCTCGTCGAGCACCGGGCAGCCGACCTGCGCCCCCGCGGCCAGCGCGAGTTCGACCATCGCCGCGCCGGGCAGCACCGTGGTGCCGAACACCGCATGGTGACGGATCCACGGCGCGCTGTCGGCCTCGACCTGCCCGGTGAACACCCATTCGTCGCGGTCGCCGACCTGCACCGCGGCGGCCAGCAGCGGGTGGTCGATCCGGCGCAGTCCCGCGGCCGCCGGGTCGCCGGGACGAATGCGCGGTGCGACGAAGTACCGCTGCCGCTGGAACGCGTACTTGGGCAGCTCTACGCGCGTGGCGCGGGAACCGGCGTAGTAAGCCGGCCAGTCGAGCGCCGTGCCGCAGACGTGCGCCTGGGCCAGGAAACCGGCGAACGCCTCGGGTTCCGGCTGCTTTGCGCGCAGCGCCGCGGCCATCACGGCCTGTTCGTCGGCGACCGACTCGCGCGCCATCGCGGTGAGCACGCCGTCCGGGCCCAGTTCGAAGAACCGCCGCACGCCGAGGTTCTCCAGCGTGCGCACGCCCTCCATGAAGCACACGGCGTGGCGCACGTGCTCGACCCAGTAGGCCGCCTCGGTCAGCTCCGCGGAGACCGGCTTGCCGGTCACGTTGGAGACGATCGGCAGCTGCGGTTCCCGCCGCTCCAGGCCGTCGGCGACACGGTGGAACTCGGCGAGCATCGGCTCCATCAGCGGCGAGTGGAACGCGTGGCTGACCTTGAGCCGGGTGGTCTTGCGCCCGGCCATCCGCGTCAGCCACTGCTCCAGCGCGGCCAGTTCGCCGGAGACCACGACCGAACGCGGCCCGTTGACGGCCGCGATCGCCAGCCGCCCGCCCATGTCGCTCAGCGCGGCGGCGACCTCGCTCTCGCCGGCCTGCACCGCGGCCATCGCGCCGCCGGCCGGCAAGGCACCCATCAGCCTTCCGCGCGCGGCCACCAGGGTGCACGCGTCCGCCAGGGAGAACACGCCGGCCACGTGCGCGGCGGCCAGTTCTCCCACCGAGTGCCCGATCAGGTAGTGCGCGCGCATGCCGAGCGATTCGACGAGGCGGAACAGGCCCACCTCGAGCGCGAACAGCGCGGCCTGGGTGTACTCGGTCTCGTCCAGCAGCGGGGCCAGCGGCGAATCGGCGGCGGCGAACAGCAACGGCTTGAGCGGCCTGCGCAGCTTGCCGTCGAACTCGGCGCACACCTGGTCCAGCGCGGCGTCGAACGCCGGGAACGCCGCGGCCAGTCCCGCGCCCATGCCGGCGCGCTGCGCGCCCTGGCCGCTGAACAGGAAGGCGATCTTGCCGCCGGCCGGCGAACCGGTGAACACGCCCGCGGCGGGCGCGGCGTCGGCCAGCGCGCCCAGCCCGGCCAGCAGGCCGGCCCGGTCGCCGGCCACGATCGCCGCGCGCTGTGGCAGTTGCGCGCGCGTGGTCGCGCTGGACACGGCGACGTCGGCCGGCGCCAGGTCCGGCCAGCTGGACAGGTGCGCGCGCAGCCGGGCCGCCTGTGCGCGCAACGCGGCCTCGCCCCTGCCCGACACGAGCACCACCGGCGGCCGGCCCGCACCGGCCGGCGCGCTCGGCGCGACCGCGGCGTCGCCGGCCACGGCCGCCGATTCCTCGGCGGGCGCCTGTTCCAGGATCACGTGCGCGTTGGTGCCGCTGACCCCGAACGACGAGACCGCGGCGCGGCGCGGGCGCCCGTCGCTGTGCCACGGCTCGGCCTCGGTCAGCAGCTTGATCTCGCCCGCCTCCCAGTCCACGTGCGGCGAGGGGGCGTCGATGTGCAGCGACTTGGGCATCGTCCCGTGCCGCATCGCCATGATCATCTTGATGACGCCGCCGACGCCCGCCGCCGCCGAGCTGTGGCCGATGTTGGACTTGAGAGAGCCGAGCCGCAGCGGCCCGGTGGTGCGGCCCTGCCCGTAGGTGGCCAGCAACGCCTGGGCCTCGATCGGGTCACCCAGCCTCGTGCCGGTACCGTGCCCCTCGACGATGTCGATCTGCGCGGGCGCGAGGCCCGCGTTGGCCAGCGCCTGGCGGATCACCCGCTCCTGCGAGGGACCGTTGGGCGCGGTCAGGCCGTTGCTCGCGCCGTCCTGGTTGACCGCGCTGCCGCGGATGAGGCCGAGGATCCGGCGGTTGTTGCGCCGCGCGTCAGAGAGCCGCTCGACCACCAGCAGGCCCACACCGTCGGAGAACGCGGTGCCGTCCGCGCCCGCCGCGTACGACTTGCAGCGTCCGTCGGGCGCCAGGCCGCGCTGCCGGCTGAATTCCAGCAGCACGAACGGACCGGCCATGATCGTCACCCCGCCGACCAGCGCCAGCGAGCATTCCCCGGCGCGCAGCGCGCGGCCGGCCAGGTGCAGCGCCACCAGCGACGAGGAGCACGCGGTGTCCACCGACACCGCGGGGCCCTCCATGCCGAGGCTGTAGGCGATCCGGCCGGACACCACGCTGGTGGTGGTGCCGGTCAGGCGGAAGCCTTCCAGTTCCGGCGGCGTGGTGGCGCCGTGGTCGGGGGAGACGCCGTAGTCCATCGGCATCACGCCGCAGAACACACCCGCGTCCGAGCCGAGCAGCGAGGTCGGGTCGATGCCGGCGTCCTCCAGCGCCTCCCACGCCACTTCCAGCGCCAGGCGCTGCTGCGGGTCGATGGCCAGCGCCTCGCGCCGGCTGATGCCGAAGAACTCCGGGTCGAACTCGCCGATACCGCGCAGGAAACTGCCGCCGCTCATGTAGACCTTGCCGACCCGGTCCGGGTCCGGGTCGTAGAGATCCAGGTCCCAGCCGCGGTCCTCGGGCAGCCCGGCGACGGCGTCGCGGCCCGCCTCGACCAACCGCCACAGCTCGTCGGGCGAGGTGACGCCGCCGGGGTACCGGCAGCTCATTCCCACGATCGCCAGCGGTTCGAGGTCGCGTTCCTCAAGCTCGCGCACCCGCCGGTTGGCCGCGCGCAACTCGTTGGTGACCTTGCGCAGGTACAGGCGCAGCTTCTGCTCGTCCAAGGTGTCCGAGGTCGTGGTCATGCCGATCCGATCTCCTTGTCGATCAGCTGGAAAATCTCTTCGTCGGACACCCCGTCGAGGTCGTCGGCGAACACTTCGGCGTCGTCCTCGCGCTTGCTGTTGATCGTGCTGAGCACCGAGCTGAGCCGGTTGCTGAACGAGCGCAACCGGGGTTCGAACCGGCTGAGCTGTTGATCGTCGCCCGCCACCGCGCCGAGCAGCGCCTCGATCTTCTGCAGCTGCTCCTCCAGCGGTGAAACCGCCTTTTGTTCCTGCGCCCCGCCGACCTGGGTGAGCACCAGCGACGCCGCGCCGGCCGGGGTCGGGTGGTCGAAGATCAGCGTGCTGGGCAGGCGCAGCCCGGTGGCTTTCGTCAGCCGGTTGCGCAGCTCGACGGCGGCCAGCGAGTCCAGGCCCAGTTCCTTGAAGGTCTTGTCGGTGTCGATCGCGCCCGGCGAGCCGTGGCCCAGCACCGCGGCGACCTGGTTCTGCACCAGTTCCAGCACGAATCGTTCCCGCTCGCCGTCGCGCACCGCGGCCAGCCGCTGTGCCAGCGAGTCGCCGCCCGCGGCGGCCCGCGCCGCCGGCACCCGCACCAGGCCGCGCAGCAGCGCCGGCAGCGTGCCCGCGCGGGCCGACGCGCGCAGCGCGCCCGGGTCGAGCCGGACCGGCACGGCCAGCGGGATGTCCAGCAGCCTGGCGGCGTCGAACAGTTCCAGACCCAGCTGCGCGGACAGCGGTTCGATGCCCATCCGCGCCCAGCGCGCCACGCCGCCCGCGTCCAGCGCGCCGCCCATGCCGCGTTCCTCGCCCCACAGGCCCCACGCCTGCGACATGGTCCGCAGGCCGGCCGCGTGGCGCCGGGCGGCCAGCGCGTCGAGCACGGCGTTGGCGGCCGCGTAGTTGGCCTGGCCGGGGCTGCCGATCAGCGCGGCCACCGAGGAGAACAGGATGAACGCGGTCAGTTCCATGTCCCGGGTCAGCTCGTGCAGGTGCAGCGCCGCATCCACCTTCGGCCGCAGCACTCGCTCTACCTGATCCGGTGTCAGAGCGGCCACGACGCCGTCGTCGACCACGCCGGCCGCGTGCACCACCGCGGTCAGCGGATGCTCAAGCGCCCCGATCACCGCGGCGAGCTGGTCCCGGTCGGACACGTCACAGGCCACCACCCGCGGGTCAGCACCCAGCGAACGCAGCTCGGCCAGCAGTTCGGGCACTGCGTCGGCGGCCGCACCACGCCTGCTGACCAGCACCAGGCGGGTCAAGCCGTGGCTGACTACCAGGTGCCTGGCGAACAGCGCGCCCAGACCACCGGTGCCACCGGTGATCAGCACCGTGCCGTTCGGGTCGGGTCGGACCGGAATGGTCAGTACGACCTTGCCGGTGTTGCGGCCCTCACGCAGGAACCGGAACGCCTCGACCCCGCGCCGCACATCCCACGTCCGGATCGGCGCGTGCCTCAACACGCCCCGCTGGAACAACCCCACGATCTCGCACAGCATCTGCTGAATACGCTCGGGACCGGCGTCGAACAGATCGAACGCCTGATAGCGCACCCCGGACTTGCCCAGTTGCCCGGCATCGCGGATATCGGCCTTGCCCATCTCCACGAACCGGCCACCACGCGGCAACAGGTCCAGCGACGCATCGACGAACTCACCCGCCAACGCGTTGAGCACCACATCCACACCCTCGCCGCCCGTCGCGGCCAGGAACGCCTCCCGGAAACCCAGATCACGCGACGAAGCGATCCGCTCCCCCGCGACACCCAGGCCACGCACCGCCGACCACTTGCCCGGACTCGCCGTCGCGAACACCTGCGCGCCAAGGTGCTCGGCGATCTGCACCGCCGCCATACCCACACCACCGGCCGCCGCATGCACCAGCAGCCGCTCACCCTTGCCCAGACCAGCCAGATCCACCAGCGCGTAATACGCCGTCAGAAACACCACCGGCACCGACGCCGCCTGCGCGAACGACCAACCCGCCGGCACCGGCACCACCATCCGCCGGTCGGCTACCGCCGATGTACCGAGGCTGTTGAGCACCAGGCCCATGACCCGGTCGCCCGGCGCCAGGTCGGTGACACCCGGCCCGACTTCCAGGACCACGCCGGCGGCCTCGCTGCCCAGCGGCGCGTCGCCCGGGTACATGCCCAGCGCGATCAGCACGTCGCGGAAGTTCAGGCCGGCGGCCCGAATCCCGATACGCACCTCGTTCGCGGCGAGCGGCCGGTCGCCGTCGCACGGCACGATCGCCAGATCGTCCAACGAGCCCTTGCGTTCCACTGCCAGCCGCCACTCGCTGCCGGGTCGGACGCTGGCCATTTCGGCGCGGGTCAGCCGCGGCGCGAACACCTGTCCCTCGCGCACGGCCAGCTGTGGTTCCGGCGCGGCGACCAGCGCGGCCCAGTCGATCGTGTCGGCGGGTTCGTCCACGTCCAGCAACATGAACCGCTCGGGGTGCTCGGACTGTGCGGAGCGCACCATGCCCCACACCGAGGAGAGCGCCAGGTCCGGTGAGTCGTCGCCGACCGCGATGGCGTTGCGGGTCACCAGGACCAGCCGCGCGTCGGCCAGTGTCGGGCTGGCCAGCCACCGCTGCAGCAGGCCGAGCGTGCGGGTGGCGACCTCGCGCACCGCTTGCGCGGTCTGCGCGCTTGCCGCGCTTGCCGCGCTTCCGGGCGACGCGGCGCCCTCGGGCTCGACGGTGTCGATCCCGATCAGCACGGCCTCGGGTACCGGGCGGCCTGCGGCGAGCGCGTGTTCCAGAGCGTCGAGGTCGGCGAACCGCTGGCCGGGTGCGGGCAGGTCTCCGAGCACGACGATGCGCCCGGCGCCGGTCCTGGCCGTCGCCGGCACGATCACCCAGTCGACCTCGTACAGCGAGCTGTGGCCCACGTTGCGGTTGCGGCCGCCGGCGAGTTTGGCTTCGTCGAGCGGCCGGAAGGCCAGACGCTCGACTGCGGCGATCGGCGCGCCGTGCTCGTCGGCGATGTCGATGCGCAGTCCCGCGTCGCCCGCCGTGGCCACCCGCACGCGGCCGCGTGTCCGGCCGGTCTGCTCGAGCCGCACTCCGGACCAGGAGAACGGCAGTTGCGTGCTCGAGCGCTCGCCGGTGGCCAGGCTTTCCAGTCCGCCGTGCAGGGCGGCGTCGAGCAGGGCGGGGTGGATGGCGAAACCGGTTGCGGTTTGCGCTGTTTCGTCGGGTAGCGCGATGTCGGCGTATACGGCGTCGTCGTCGCGCCAGGCGGCCCGCACGCCTTGGAACACCGGGCCGTAGTCGTATCCGGCGTCGGCCAACTGCGTGTAGAGCGCGTCCACGCCGATCGGCGTCGCTCCTGCGGGCGGCCATTGCGCGGGCCAGTCGGCAATCGATGGTGCGCCGGTGATCAGCGTTCCGCGGGCGTGGCAGGTCGCCTCGCCCTGATCGCCGTGGTCTCCGTGGTCGCTGTCGTCGCCCGGGTTTTCGGGCCGGGTGTAGATCGCCACTTCGCGGCGTCCGTCTTCGTCTGATGCGCCGACCATGACCTGTACCAGGCGCGCGGCGTTGTCGGTGAGGATCAGCGGCGCTTCCAGGACCAGTTCCTCGATCACCGGGCTGCCGACCCGCGTGCCGGCGGTCAGGGCCAGTTCGACCAGCGCGGTACCCGGCACGATCACCGTACCCAGCACCACATGGTCGGCCACCCACGGCGCGCTCTCGCCCGACATCCGCCCGGTCAGCAACCACTCATCACGATCACCCACCTGCACGGCACCGGCCAACAGCGGGTGATCGATCCGGTCCAGTCCGGCGGCGGCCGGATCGCCCGCCTTGGCACCGGGCATCAACCAGAACCGCTCCCGCTGGAAGGCGTACGTGGGCAGCTCAACGCGCCGCGCGCCGGTACCCGCGTAGAACGCCGGCCAGTCCACCTCGACCCCGGCCACATGCGCCTGCGCCAAGAACCCCGCGAACGCCTCCCCCTCATCCCGCTTCGCACGCAACGCAGGCACCAGCACCACATCACGATCCTCATCCACCGACTGCCGCGCCAACGCCGTGAGCACACCATCCGGACCCAACTCCAGGAAACGCGAGACCCCCTCACTCTCCAACGTGCGCACACCGTCGGCGAAGCGCACCGCACCACGCACATGCCGCACCCAGTACTCCGGATCCGTCAACTCACCACCGACCACCCGGCCATCCAGATTCGAGACCACCGCGATGCGTGGTTCGTGGAACCTCAACCCCCGCGCCACCGCACGGAACTCCGCCAGCATCGGCTCCATCAAATGCGAATGGAACGCATGACTGACCTTCAGCCGGCTGCTCTTACACCCGGCCAACCGCGGCAGCCACTCCTCCAGCGCCGTGAGTTGACCCGAGACCACCACCGAACCCGGAGCGTTGACCGCCGCGATCTCCAACCGCCCACCCATATCACCCAGCGCGGCGGCGACCTCGCCCTCGCCCGCCTGCACCGCCACCATCCCCCCACCCGGCGGCAAACC
>NZ_JAGSXH010000114.1 GCF_018283645.1 Actinocrinis puniceicyclus
GGCAGCACCCGCCCGCCCGTGTCCGCGTCCTCAAGCGCGGGCGCCGCGGGCGCCGGGACGGTCGCGGCCCCCGCGTGCGACTGGGCCATGCGCGCCCGCCACGCCTGGGTCGGGTCGCTCGGTCCGCGCACGATGTAGGCCCGCGGCCGGTTCGGGTCGCGCCGGATGAAGCCCTTGTTCTCCAGCACCACCAGTTGATGCCGCACGGAGGAGGTGGACTGCAGGCCCACGGCCTCGCCGATCTCGCGCATCGACGGGGGATAGCCGCGCCGGTCGATGGACTCCTGGATGACCTCGAGCACCCTGCACTGACGGTCGGTCAGCCGCAGCGAGAGCGGAACCCTGGTCACGTCGGCCGCCTCCGCGCCGAGCCGGGTAGGTCCGCGCCGGCGTTGCCGCGCCATCGTGCCCGCGGCGGGGTTGCCCTCGCCGTCCGGCTCCGCGCCGCCGCCGCGCGAGGCGTCACCCCGCGAGCCGGCACTGCGACGCCGCGCCGCGGCTGCACTGCTCCGTCCGGCCATGATCCTGGTTCCCTTCCCTTTTCTCGGCCGGGCGGTTCGCCCCTGACCCGACCCCTGTTGCCAACCGTAGCCGAAGCGTCTGACATCCGGCCAACACTTGTTCGAACGCGCTTATCGAACACGTTGGCACCGATCCCCTCCGCCGGTCGCACCGGTGTGCTCGCCGCTTCCGCGGCGGCGATCGAGTGCTGCCGTACATCCTGCTGCCGGCACAGGTCGTTAATCCTGTTTTCGACGGTGAATTCATCCGGTCGAAGGAATTTGCGGCGAACACCCTTGCGCACGACACCCGAAGGTGTTCATGGTCACCTGGGTCGATCGCGGAGCGTAGCTAATCAGCACACGCACACTCGGGGGCGATCGCCCGCGCCGGGGTCGCGGCACCTTGGTCAGCGTGCTAGGTTTACCCCAACATCTAGTGGCTGGCCGTCTGAAGCATTCCACAGATTGTGGTATCGGCTGTAGAGTCGGCGGTCCGGCAGGTCACGGGGTTATGCACAGGGTGCGTCCACAGGTCCGTCACAATCAGTCGCCCAGCGGCGATGACACAGGGAGGCCGATCCGCCGTGCACTGCCCGTTCTGCCGCTACACCGATAGCAAGGTGATCGACTCGCGGACGGCCGAGGACGGTACCGCGATCCGCCGGCGCCGCTCCTGCCCACAGTGCAACCGCAGGTTCACCACGATCGAGACCGCCGCGCTGCTGGTGGTCAAGCGCTCCGGGGTCACCGAGCCGTTCAGCCGCGAGAAGGTTGTCGGTGGTGTGCGCAAGGCTTGCCAGGGACGGCCGGTGACCGAGGACCAGATCGCGCAGCTGGCGCAGCGGGTCGAGGAGGCCATCCGGGCCCGCGGCCTGGCGGAGCTGCCCAGCCACGAGGTCGGGCTGGAGATACTCGGCCCGCTTCGGGACCTCGACCTGGTCGCCTACCTGCGGTTCGCCTCCGTCTACAGGGCGTTCGACTCGCTGGAGGACTTCGAGGCGGAGATCGCCGCGCTGCGCCGCGCCCACACGGACGCCGACGCCGAGCAGGCGGGCGAGCCGGCCCCGGTCGGCTGAGCCGACGTCGCGGCGCGTACCCGCGCGACGCCGCGGAAGCAGGGCAGCCACGCAGGACGGACGCAGACGCAGCAGTGGTCCTCGGCCGGTGGGGAAGCCGGTCGGGGGCGAAGACGTTGACAAGGTACGAGAGAGGACGCCGCTCATGACGGAAACAATCAGCGGGCCGGCCCGCAAGGCGGGCAAGCAGCACGGGGTGCCCGGTCAGCCGGGCGGCTCGCAGAAGCAGCAGAGCGGTTCCCTCCCTCGTGGGCTGCGCGTCGAACGCGTCTTCACCAAGCCGGGCGTGCACCCCTACGACGAGGTCGAGTGGGAGCGCCGCGACGTCGTCATGACCAACTGGCGCGACGGTTCGATCAACTTCGAGCAGCGCGGCGTGGAGTTCCCCGCGTTCTGGTCCGTCAACGCGGCCAACATCGTCACCACCAAGTACTTCCGCGGCGCCCTCGGCACCGACCAGCGCGAATGGTCGCTGCGCCAGGTCGTCGACCGCGTCGTGAAGACCTATCGCAAGGGCGGCGAGCAGTACGCCTACTTCGCCTCGCCCGAGGACGCGGAGATCTTCGAGCACGAACTCACCTACGCGCTGGTGCACCAGATCTTCTCGTTCAACTCCCCGGTCTGGTTCAACGTCGGCACCAGGAGCCCGCAGCAGGTTTCCGCGTGCTTCATCCTGTCCGTGGACGACACCATGGACTCGATCCTGAACTGGTACCGCGAGGAGGGCCTGATCTTCAAGGGCGGCTCCGGTGCGGGACTGAACCTCTCCCGCATCCGGTCCTCCAAGGAACTGCTCTCCTCGGGCGGCAACGCCTCCGGGCCGGTGTCCTTCATGCGCGGCGCCGACGCCTCCGCGGGCACGATCAAGTCCGGCGGGGCCACCCGGCGGGCGGCGAAGATGGTCGTGCTCGACGTGGACCACCCGGACGTCCGGGAGTTCATCTGGACCAAGGCCCGCGAGGAGGACAAGATCCGGGTGCTGCGGGACGCGGGGTTCGACATGGACCTCGGCGGCGCGGACATCACCTCGGTGCAGTATCAGAACGCGAACAACTCGGTGCGGGTCAACGACGCGTTCATGCACGCCGTCGAGCAGCGCGGCGGCTTCGATCTGCTGGCGCGCGGCACCGGCGAGGTCATCGAGACCGTGGACGCCAGGGAGCTGTTTCACCAGATGGCGCAGGCCGCCTGGGAGTGCGCCGACCCTGGTATCCAATATGACGGAACGATCAACGACTGGCACACGAACCCGAACACGGGCCGGATCACCGCGTCCAACCCGTGCTCGGAGTACATGTCGCTGGACAACTCGTCCTGCAACCTGGCTTCGCTGAACCTGATGAAGTTCCTGCGGGACGACGCCGGGTCCGGCGCATCCTTCGACACGGAGACCTTCGCCAAGGTCGTCGAACTGGTCATCACCGCGATGGACATCTCGATCTGCTTCGCCGACTTCCCGACCGAGCCGATCACCCGGACCACCCGCGACTACCGTCAGCTCGGCATCGGCTACGCCAACCTCGGAGCGTTGCTGATGGCCACGGGCCACGCTTATGACTCCGACGGCGGACGCGCCATCGCCGCTGCGATCACCGCGCTGATGACCGGCGCCGCGTATAAGCGTTCCGCCGAACTGGCCGGTGTCGTCGGACCGTACGCCGGCTACGCGAGCAATGCCGAGCCGCACACCGCTGTGATGCGTAAGCACGCTGCCGCCGCGGACGCCGTGGTGACCCTGGAGAAGTTCGACACGGACATCCTCGACGCGGCGAGGAGGTCCTGGCGCGAGGGCATCGAGACCGGTCTGGTCAACGGCTGGCGCAACGCCCAGGCCAGTCTGCTCGCCCCGACCGGCACGATCGGTTTCATGATGGACGTGGACACCACGGGGGTTGAGCCGGACCTGGCGCTGGTGAAGTTCAAGAAGCTGGTCGGCGGCGGCTCGATGCAGATCGTGAACAACACAGTCCCGCGCGCCCTGCGCAAGCTCGGGTACCACGAGGAGCAGGTGGAGGCGATCGTCGAGTACATCGCCGAGCACGGCCACGTGGTCGACGCCCCCGGTCTCAAGCGCGGGCACTACGAGGTCTTCGACTGTGCAATGGGCGAGCGCTCGATCGCGCCGATGGGCCACGTGAAGATGATGGCCGCGATCCAGCCGCACCTGTCCGGCGCGATCAGCAAGACGGTCAACATGCCGGAGTCGGCCACCGTCGAGGAGATCGAGGAGATCTATTTCCAGGGTTGGAAACTGGGTCTCAAGGCTTTGGCGATCTACCGCAACAACTGCAAGGTCGGTCAGCCGTTGCAGGACGCGAAGGGCGCCAAGCGTGAAGCGGCCGCGGCTGCGGCCGCAGCAGCCCAACAGCCGATTGCCGCCCCGGTCCAGCCTGCACCCGCCGCGGCGGCCCCGTCTGCGTCGTCGGAGTCGGAGCACCGCCCGGTGCGTCGCCGGTTGCCGAAGAACCGCCCGGGCAGCACCACGTCGTTCGAGGTGGGCGGGGCCAAGGGCTACATGATCGCCAATTCGTACCCCGACGACGGGCTCGGCGAGCTGTTCCTGAAGATGTCGAAGCAGGGCTCGACGCTGGCGGGCATGATGGACGCCTTCTCCATCGCCATCTCGGTGGGTCTGCAGTATGGCGTGCCGTTGGAGACGTACGTCTCGAAGTTCACGAACATGCGCTTCGAGCCGGCCGGTCTGACCGACGACCCGGACGTGCGGATGGCGCAGTCGATCCTGGACTACATCTTCCGGCGTCTGGCGCTGGACTACCTGCCCTTCGACGTGCGCGCCGATTACGGCATCTACTCGGTCTCCGAGCGCCAGCGCCAGGTGGAGACCGGTTCGTACGCGTCCGACGAGGATGCCGACCTCACCGAGATCGCGCAGTCCGCGCCGATAAAGGGCCGCGCCCCGAGGCCGGCCGCGGGCACGAGCGACCCGGTGCCGGCCACGGCAGCCACGCCCCCCACGCCCGTGGGCCGGCAGGCTCCGGCAGCGCAGGAGGCGACCTCGCAGGCTCCGAGTGCGCAGGGCTCTGCCGCGACCGGCATTGCCCCGGTGGGCGCCGGCTCGTCCATGGAGGTTCTGGAAGCCAAGCTCGGCCACGCCGCCGATGCCCCGTTGTGCCTTACCTGCGGCACGAAGATGCGCCCGGCCGGCAGTTGCTACGCCTGCGAGGGCTGCGGCGCCACGAGCGGCTGCAGCTGATTCTGGGATATATCGCATCAGATGCAACCACTCGACACAGTCGTGTGAGCAAGTGGTTCTGATGCTCAGATCGGCGGTCGTGGGCTCGCATGGGCCCACGACCGCGATCGAGAAACGCTTCGGCCGCAACATGGCTGCCGAAATGACGAGCGCCCGGCCTTCCCGGGCTGGGCGCTCGTTGCTACTCGGACGTGGTGTCCGGCGCGGTTAGTGAACCGCCATAACACCACGTTCCGAGTCGCAGATCAATTTGACACACAGTTAGGAAGTGGTTTAGATGGCAACTTCGCCCAAGCAGAAGCCCGGCAAGTCGGGCACGAACTCCAAGCAGACCAGCCCGAAGGTCGCCTCTGACGCGGCGCACGTGCTGAACGACCCGAAGGCGACTCCGGACGAGAAGTCCGCAGCAGCCAGCGCCCTTGCCCAGGCTCGGCCGAGTTGAAGACGACAACGTGTTCGTCGGCGAGTGCAAGATCTGGGAGGGCGAGAGTAAGTTCACCGAGGCCATCGACCAACTCCTGAGCTACCTCACGTGGCGCGACACGAAGGGCACGTTGCTGCTCTTCATCCGGCGACTCAACGTGACAGCAGTCATCGGCAAGGCTGTCGCGACGATCGAGCAGCACCCGAACCATGTTAAGACTCTGCCGGTCAGCGACCCGGCGGGCCGCTACGACTTCGTTATGCAGGCCGAAGGCGACCCGCAGAAGACGCTGCGCATGGCGTTTCTGCCGTTTGCACTCGGACCGGTTGTACAAGATCGTGAAGGATCGACGTCTGCATAACAACGCTCTGCCGCGGACGGCGGGCGGCTACATCTTGACCAAAGGCATCAATGTTGTGTTTGATGCAACACATGAATGGGCCTGTCGCCCTCGTCGGTGCGGCGCACCTTGTGCTCGCCGAGAACGTGAGATAGCTGGACCCAGCGCCTGCGGTGTTCGAGGCGATGCTCGAGGGCTGGGTCCGGCAACAGCGGACCCGGTTCCTGAAGGACTTGACGATCCAGTCCCGTACGGATCTCGTACACCGATTCGCCGACTTCCCGTAGCCTGCGAAGCTCTCCGGTTGCATGTGATGCAACAAGCGTCGGTGCGGCAGACGCTCGGCTGTCGCGCAGCGGAGTGAACTTCCTAAAGAACCCACCAAACATGCTAACTTGGACTTTGATTAGCATGTTTGGTGGGTTCGTTAGGAGGTTTCGGTGCGGAGTTTCACGAACCTGGAGGCGTCCATTGGACGTGTTCCGGGGCGGATCGTGACCAGGCTGGGTGCCATCGACTTCGGTCGCGGATCAGAGGCGCTGTACCGGGATCAGCTGCCAGGCTTGCTGACCGAGCTCTCCCATCGAGCCAGGGTGCAGAGCATCACCGCGTCGTCCGCGATCGAGGGCGTCGTGGTCTCGGACGTGGACCGTGCAGAGCGAATCATCAACAGGCGGGCCGCAGTACTGCGCACCAGGAGCGAGCAGGAACTCGCCGGCTATCGCGATGCCCAGGACTACCTTTTCCAGCAGGATTGGCGACCGCTCAACGCCGGGTTGCTGCTTCACGTGCACCGGCTGTTGTTCGCCCACACGGCGGCACCCGGCGGTGCGTTCAAATCGCAGGACAACCTGGTAGTCGACCGCTCGCCGGACGGCACCTCAACGGTCCGGTTCAAGCCTGTGGCCGCCGCGCTCACGTCATTCGCGGTTGACGACCTCATCAGCCGCTACCGCGACGCGCATCGAAGCGGCGAGCACCATCCGGCGCTCCTGGACGGGCTGTTCGTCCTCGATCTGCTCGTGATCCACCCTTTCGAGGACGGTAACGGGCGCGTCGCTCGCGCACTCACTAACGCGCTGCTCATGGACCACGGATACAACGTCGGACGTTACGTGAGCCTCGAACAGTCCGTCGCCGAGTCGGCCGACGCCTACTACCAGGCGCTTCTGGACTCCACGCACGGTTGGCACGAGGGGGCGGCTGACCCGTGGCCGTGGTTGGAGTACTTCACCGGGATGATCGCGGAAGCGTATGCCGTGTTCGCTGACCGCGCGGCCGCGGCGAAGACGCCTGGTACCAAGCAGGAGCGCATCCGCGTGCACATCCTGCGTCACGCACCCGCGACCTTCCGGCTCGCAGATGTCAGAACCGCTGTTCCCGGCGTCAGTGACCAGACCATCCGACTAGTTCTCGAACAACTCAAGGTCGAGGGCAGCGTTCGAGCGGACGGTACCGGTCGAGCGGCAACCTGGACCAGGACGTCAGTCGTCTGAGACCGCGCGAAGATCACCCGCCGAGCCGAGGAATACTGCACGCTCCGAATGAGTACACTCCACCAGTATTACGGGCGTTGTTCTGCCGCAATAGAGCAGGTCACAGGGGAGCCAGGCCCATACGTTGGCTCGCCTGAGTCGCTCTTAGGCGGACGGATTTGTTGCATTGGATGCAACTGGTTTCGCCCTCCCCGCCTGACATTGCGAGCGTGCCGCCCGTCGCTGGCCCCGCCTACTTGATAAGTTCATTTGAGTAGTGGCTTGGTGTATCAAATCTACGCCGAGCCGGAGTCGTGGTGGACGGGAGCACCGTCGTGGTGGGTCGAGGGCGTCCGAGTCGCGCCAGTGGCTATGCCGACGCTGCGCAATGGGTCTACGGACAGGCGTTAGAGCCGGGTGATTGGCGCGACGCCTACCGGGCCTCAAAGCATCAGCGACGGCCGGGGAATACTGCAGCCTCCGAATAAGTACACTCCACCGGCAAAAGGGCACACCGGGCGCGTGATTGTGCTGGTAGCCGGGGTGCGGCGAAGCAAGGTCACGGTCAGGGTCACCGCCCGTAGTGATAGCGGCATGCTGCGATGCGGACTTCTTCGTCGACGACCTTGTAGATAAGCCGGTGGTCATCGGTGATCCGGCGCGACCAATACCCGTGGAAGCCGTGCTTGAGCGGTTCGGGCTTGCCGATGCCTTCGTTGCCGTTGTGCTGGACGTCCTGGATGAGGGCGTTGATCCGTTTGAGCACTTTGCGGTCCTGCGTCTGCCACCAGACGTAGTCCTCCCAGGCGCTCTCGTCCCAGAGCAGCTTCACTCTGCCAACTCCCTTGCGGTGCCGCCTCCATGTTCGAGTCGGTCGATCGAGGCCAGCAGGCGGCGGGCGTTCTCGGGGCTGCGCAGCAGGTAGGCGGTCTCCTTGAGCGACTCGTAGTCATCGAGGGCGACCATGACCACCGGGTCGTGTCCGGCCCGCGTGATGATGACCTCCTCGCGGTCGTCAACCACCGCGCTCAGGGTCTCGGCGTACTTGGCACGTGATTCGGAATAGGTCATTGTGCGCATTGCACACCTCCTTGACTTGTACAAGAAATTGTACGTCATGCCGGATCGGGTGGCAACCGCCGGCAGATCGGCAATCCGGGCGTGATGGAGGCGTCCGGTGTCGGCCGCTTGGCGGCGTGTAGCGTCAAGCGGCCGAACGGCGCTGTGCTTGCGACCAAGCGTCGTCTGCGACGGAGGAATAACGCAGCTCCGAGTAAGCGCACTTCTTCGTCGGCGACCTTGTAGATCAGCCGGTGCTCGTCGGTGATCCGGCGCGACCAGTATCCGTGGAAACCGTGCTTGAGCGGCTCGGGTTTGCCGATGCCCTCGTTGCCGTTGCGCTGGACGTCCTGGATGAGAGTGTTGATCCGTCTGAGTACTTTGCGGTCCTGCGTCTGCCACCAGACGTAGTCCTCCCAGGCGCTCTCGTCCCAGAGCAGCTCACACGCGGAACGAAAATCGCGGCCGTCAGCGGTCGCGGCGCTGACGCTGCGGGTCGGCGGACGGACCCCTTTTTCCTTCCGCGGATTGCGTACCGCGATCCGGTCACCTCCGGTCGCCTGACTGCGTCCAGGACGCCTTCACCTCCGCTTCGGCGCCTTTTGTTATCAGCCAGTGACCATTCATGGCCCTGGTCTCGGTAGCGTCGGCGTGTGAACGAGACTCCCGAAGGCGTGTCCGCAGCACTCAGTCGCACCGCGCTATACGTTGAGGGCCACGGGGGACCTTTCGACCTCGCCCGTCTTTCCGCGTTGCTGCCGGTAGCGCTGCGCAAAGGCGATTGGATTCGCGAACCGGTGCCCCCGCAGCCGCCGCAGAACTCCGACGGCGGCTGGCCTGCGCCCTGGTCCGAAGGCGCGTCCAGTCTCGACGCGACCTGTCTCGTCCTCGACCTGGTCTCCGACTTCGCGACGCTACCGCCGCAAGTCGACGCACCGGCCGCCGTGGCCTTCCTGACCTCCAGCCAGCTCGACGACGGAACGTGGCGAGAAGGCCCGAGCTACCGCACGCCGGACCACCTCATGCCTGGCTCGGCGGCCGCGCGGGCGTACCTGACCGCCAACTGTGCCCGCGCGCTCGCCGCGCTCCAAGGCCCGCAGCACGCGATCGAACGGGCCGCGCAATCCCTGGAACGGTTGCTCGACCCGCACGGCCGCCTGCCGGGAGGTCTGCCCGCGCACTGGCTCGGCGCCCGGGTGCTGCGGGCCGTCGGACACGACCTGGCCGCCCGCCGACTGCTGGACGTGGTCGGCCGCTCCTTCGACACACTCAGCGCCCCCGACCTGGTCTGGTTCGGCTCGAACACACCGACCGGCGATCGATGGACACGCCGGATCGCGGCCAGGCTGACGGCGATTCAGGCCGAAGACGGCTGGTGGCCCGGCGACGACGGCGAACCGAGTGCTTCAGTCTCCGTCACCGCGTGCAGGGTGCTACTGCGCGCATAGAGGGTCTATCGAGGGGCTCAATCGAGAAGGTCAATCCAAAGGGCCGGACCGGGCATCCGCCCGCCAAACGTAGGGCGCGGCCCCGCGTGTGAGCGGAGCCGCGCCCTACGTCACCAGCTATTTCGCCAGCTTGCTGCGCCGCCGGATTCAGGAGGAGGCCGGGAGCAGAGTGACCTGCGCCGTCCCGGTCTGGCCGTTACGCACATAGGCGAGCGTCACGGTCGTGCCCGGCTTGTACGAGCGGATCGCGGCGACCAGCGCGTCGGCGCTGTTGATCTGCTGATCGTCGACCTTGACGATGACGTCGCCGGCCTTGATGCCGGCCTTGTCCGCCGCGCCGGCGGGGCTCACCGTCTTGACCACGGCGCCCGCCAGCGTCGCCGTCGGTCCCGGCGGCGTCACGCTGACGCCCAGCAGGGAGTGCGTCGCCTTGCCCTTGTTGATCAGCTCGTCCGCGATCCATTTGGCCTGGTTGACCGGTATGGCGAAGCCGAGGCCGATCGAACCGCTCTGCGAGCCGCCGAGGCTGCCGGAACTCGCGGTCGCGATCGCCGAGTTGATGCCGATCACATTGCCGGACAGGTCGACCAGCGGACCACCGGAGTTACCCGGGTTGATCGACGCGTCGGTCTGGATCGCGTCGAGCACCGAGTTGGTCGAACCCGGCGAGCCGGTGCCGCTGGAGGGCGTCACCGGGCGGTTAAGCGCGGAGATGATGCCCGTGGTCACGGTGTTGGACAGCCCCAGTGGAGCGCCGACCGCGACCACGCCCTGGCCGATCGCGAGGGTCGAGGAGTCGCCCAGGGTGGCAGCCGTCAGCCCGCTGACCCCGCTGGCCTGGATCACCGCCAGGTCGCTGGCCTCGTCCCGGCCGACGATCTTGGCCGGGGTGATCTTCCCGCCGCCGAAGGTCACCGACACGCTGTCGCCGGACGTGGCCGCGGCCGCGACGACGTGGTTGTTGGTCAGGATCTCGCCATTGGACGAGATGATGATCCCGCTGCCCTCGTCGCCGGTGCCGTCAGCGGCGGTCACCGAGATGGTCACCACGGACGGCAGGATCTTCGCCGCCGCGGCGGTGACCTGATTGGCGTTGGCCGATCCGGTGTTCAGGCCGTTCGAGCTGCCGGTCGCGGTGCTGCCGCCGAGCGAGGTCGTGGTCGTGGAGTTGTCGCGGGTCACCGCGTAGGTGATCCCGGCGCCCAGGCCCCCGCCGATGAGCCCCGCCAGGACCGCGGTCACCAGCGCCAGCTTTGCGATCGGCCGCCGGCGCTCGCCGCCGACCGCCGACTCGGGCGAACCGTACGGGGGCAGGCCGTTGGGAGCGGGGGCCGCCCAGTTCGGCGGTGCGCCGCCGGTCGCGGCGGGATCAGCCGGTCCGCCCCAGCCGTGCGCCGCCGGGTGAGGTTGCTGCGGCGGCGCGCCCCACACCGGCGTGGAGGGCAGCGGCGCCGACCCTGCGGGCGACTCAAGCGGCCGGTTGATCACCTCGGTCGATTGCGCGGCGGCGGGCTGCGCAGGCGTCGCCGGCTGCGGTGCCAGTGGCGGCTGCGCCTGCTGCGACGTGGCCGGCGGGACGGCCGATTCGGCCTGGTGCGCATAGGGCGACGGCGACTGGTGCTGCGGCTGTGATTCCGGCGACGCAGGCCCTGTCTCTGTCCGTTCGTCGGCGGCCGGCGGCGTGTAGCCGGTCGCGGAGTCGGCGGCATCCGCCACCGGGTGGGTCGCGCGGTTGTCAGGCGTCTCGGTCATGGCTCTAACTTTCTTCCCTCAGTCTGAGATGCGGCTGAGACGGTGTGCAGAACTGTTTGTGTAATTGACGTTACAAACCCTCAGGCGAGGCGCCCGGCTCGCCGCCGGACCGGGTCTGGGCGCCCGGCGCGGAAAGGGCAGCGGACGCCGGGGAGTGCGACGCCGGATCCGACGCCTGACCAGGCAGCCATACGCCGAGCAGCGCGCCGCCGCCGGGCGCCCGCGCCGCCGCGACCCGGCCGCCGTGGTTCTCCACGACCTGCCGCACGATCGCCAGGCCGAGCCCGGAACCCGGCATGGTGCGTGCCTCGGGGGAGCGGTAGAAGCGCTCGAAGATGTGGGCCAGGTCCTCGGGCGCGATGCCCGGGCCCTGGTCGGAGACCTGCAGCGCTCCCTGATGCAACCGCACCGTGACCGTCCCGGCGGACGGCGACCACTTCGCGGCGTTGTCCAGCAGATTCGTCACGGCGCGTTCCAGCGCCGCCGGGTCGCCCTCCAGATACCACTGATCCAGTTGTACGTCGTACGTGAGCGACGGGGCGCGCCGATGTACCCGCTCGACGGCGCGTTCCACCACGTCCGCGAAATCCACGTGCTCCAGCGTCCGGGCCGGGTGCTCGTCCCGGGACAGCTCCACCAGATCGGAGATCAACAGCGAGAGCTCTTCCATCTGCGCCCTCGCGTCGTTCATCAGATCGATCCGGTCCTGAGCGGACAACCGCGGATTGTCCGGCTCGGCCATCGCCTGCGCGAGCAGATCGAGGTTGGTCCGCATCGAGGTCAGCGGAGTGCGCAACTCGTGTCCCGCGTCGGCGACCAGTCGGCGCTGGTACTCCTGTGAGCGCGCCAGGGCGGTGAGCATCGTGTTGAAGCTCGTCGTGAGCCGTGCCAGTTCGTCGTCGCCGGTGACCTCGATACGGCGTAGGTCGCCTGTCTTGGCGATGTACTCCGTGGCGAGCGTAAGGCGCTGCACGGGACGCAGCGCGGCGCGCCCGAGCAGGAAGCCCGCGGTTCCCGCGACGGCCACGCCGGCCAGGCCGACGAGGAGGGACACCAGGCCCAGTGTGTGCAGCGTGGCCTCGGTGGGCCCGAAGGGAGCGGCGAGCACCAGAGCGATGCCCTCGTTGGCGTTTATCTGCACGGACATCACGCGGTACGTACCGGTGCTCTCCTGCACCGTCCGGGTACACCGGCTCAGCTGGCCCGCCGCGACCGCGTACTCCTGCGGTCCGACGGGCGCGGCGGGATGCACCGACACCGTCTGCCCGTTCCCGAGCGGCACGGCCACAGTGGCCGGCTCGATCTTGACACCCGCGGCAGTGACGATGGTCTCCTCAAGGCCGAGCGAGTTCAGGAGCACCGCGGCCTCGGAGCTGTTCGGCAGGACCGTGGGATCCGCCAGTTCCGAATGCGCGACGAAGACGGCGCGCTGGAAGAGGTCGTCGTCGAAGCGGCTGACGATCTCATTGCGCACGATTATGTAGCTGACGATGGACGTGATGGTGATCGCCAGCCCGACCGTGATCATCACCAGTGCGGACACGCGGGCCCGCAGCGGCATGTGATGCAGTGCCCCCCGCAGGGGGCCGCCCTTCACTCGCGGACCCGCTGCATTCCGGCTTTCTTCGCGCCGCTGATCCGCTTCGTCGTGAGCTACCGCGGTCACGGCGCGGTCTCCCGGAGCGCGTAACCGATCCCACGCACGGTGTGAATCAGACGTGGCTCGCCCTCCGCCTCGGTCTTGCGACGCAAATAGCCGATGTACACCTCGAGTGAGTTGGCTGTCGTCGGAAAGTCGAAACCCCAGACCTCTTCAAGGATCTGAGCGCGCGTCAGCACCTGCCGGGGATGACGCATAAGCAGTTCCAGCAGGTTGAACTCGGTGCGGGTCAGCCGCACGGTGCGATCGCCGCGGGTCACTTCGCGAGCCGCGCTGTCCAGCGACAGATCGGCGAAGGCGAGCACGTCCTGCCCCGACGCGAAAGCGGACTGCGTGCGGCGCAGCAGCGCGCGCAGGCGAGCCAGCAACTCCTCCAGGGCGAAGGGCTTGGGCAGATAGTCGTCGGCGCCGGCGTCGAGGCCGGCGACGCGGTCGGAGACCGCATCGCGGGCGGTCAGCACGAGGATGGGCAGGTCCTCGCCCGCGGATCGCAGTCGGCGGCACGCCTCAAGGCCGTCCAGCCTGGGCATCATCACGTCGAGCACCGCCGCGTCCGGGCGGTTGCGGGCGATCGATTCGAGCGCGGCGAGCCCGTCCGCAGCCACGTCCACGTCGTATCCGTTGAACGCGAGTGAACGCCGCAGCGAGTCCCGCACCGCCTGGTCGTCGTCAACTACCAGAATCCGCATGCCCGAAGTGTTGCGCGGCGCGCTGAGAACGTCCTGAGACGCGCCGCCGACCCGCGCGAAGCTCCCGGATGACTGGATCAGATGCCGGTTCGAAGCCGTCCAATCCTCCTTTGGTCGTACAACCAGCTTCAGGCTAATCGATATTCAGATCATCGATTGCGCTGTTCAGGCGATGACCTTTGTCCACAAGGGGGAGTTGTCCACAGGCTGCGGGAAATCGTCCCCACACGGCTTGCAGACCCGTGATCGTTATCTCAGGACGGCCGCGGCAGTGCCGTCCGATCCGCCGGTAGGCGGCGGAAACGACGTGAGGAAGGCAAGGCTGATGACTGTGACGACGGCTACCGCCACGGGCGGCGTGTGCTGCGGGGGTCGCGGATGCCCCGCGTGCGAGGAAGTGGGTCCGGCGGAACCACAGGTGGACCGCTTCAACGGCTTCCAGATCGCCGTGGGCAGCGAGGAGGAAGCGCAGGCGCTGGCCGCGCAACTGGAGGGCGGCTTGCCGGGAGCGGTGCGGCTCGGGTCCCCGGCCGAGGTGGCTGCGGCCGTCCCGCACTTTTTTGGCTTCCATCCCGACGCGAGCGTGGTGGTCCTCGGGTTGTCGCGGTCGGCGCACGAAAGCCGCGCCGGGATCAGCCACGGCCTGCGGGTCGACCTGACCTCGGCGGCGCACAGCCCGGCGGCGTTCGGCCGCTGGGTGGCCGGCCGGCTTCTGGAAACCGGGGCGAACGAGACGTTGTGCGTCATCTACCCGCCGGAGGGTGGTCCGGCGCGTATGGCGGAGTACCGCAGGCTCGTCGCCGGGATGTGCACACCGCTGCGCGTAGCAGGTGTCCCACCGCTGGACGTGCTCTTCGTCAGCGATGGGCGGTGGTGGTCGTTCTTGTGCGACAGCCCGAACTGCTGTCCGCCCGAGGGCGTGCCGCTGGACAGCGGCGTCAGCGCCATCGCCGCCCTCAGCGCCTACTCGGGGCTGGCGGTGCTACCCAGCCGCGCTGCGCTGGCGCAGAGCCTGGAGCCGTACGGACCCGAGATGGCCGAGCGCATGCGCGCGGCCTGTGACAGCGCGCTCGGCCAGATCGCGGCCGAGCACGCGGCGCCCGCGGCGGGCCGGGTGGTGCTGCCTGACGCGGGCCGGGCTTTCGACGCCGGCGGGATCTGCCTCCCGAACGGGGGTCTGGGTGACGACACCGGCGTCCCGTTCCATCCCGCACTGCAACCGTCGCTGGTGCTCGGCTCGGCCCAGCCTCAGGAGGCGCCCTATGGCGACTGTGCCGCGGAGGGAGGATTCGGCTGCGAATACGCCGAAACGGGGCCTGACGCTGGCGACGAGGCGGACGGCTTGACAGCACGGCCGGCGCGGGTGCCAAGCGGCCCCGTCGACTTCGACTGGGACGACGTCGTGCGCGCTTGGCAACTCGCCGACAGCCTCTGCGACGGTCAGGTGCCGCCGGACCGGGCGCTGTCGGACGAGGCGGCCGGCGCCCTGCTGGTCGCCCTGCCCGACGTGCGCGTGCGCGACTATTTGGCGACCTGGTGCGGCGACGACCGCGCTGGGCAGGCGGTCGCCCTGAGCGTCGAGCTCGCCCGGCGGGCCGTGACCGCCGAGCAGGCGGCAGCCGCCTACTCCGTGGCCGCATGGGCGGCATGGGCCCTCGGCTGGGGTGCGTGGAGCCGGCTCTGCCTTGAACGCGCCGTGGCCGCAGTGCCTGATTACGCGCTCGCCGGTCTGATCAAGCAGGGCCTTGAGCGCGGCGTCGGCCCCGAACTGGTCCGTGAGGCCGCCTGCGGTACGGCGCGTCGTCTCGACGAGATGCGCGCCGAGCACGTCTCGTCCCAGGAACGGGATCGTGCGCGACGCAAGGCGCTGTGACCTGATGGCACGTGAGCGATCAACGTCGCTGGTTATCGTCATTCGGACGATATATGATGCGCGCTCATGGCGAAGTCGCAAAGCCCGGAGGGCTACGACCCCCGAGACTGGCCGCCGTTCGCGGTCACGGTGGACCTGGTGGTCCTCACGGTCCGGGACTCAGCCCTCTCGGCGCTGGTGGTGCGCCGCGGTGAGCCGCCCTTCGAGGGCTGCGCGGCACTGCCTGGCGGCTTCGTTCGCGAAGCCGAGTCGCTGGACCGTGCCGCGTCCCGCGAACTGGCGGAGGAGACCGGGCTGGCGCGACTTCCCGTGCACCTCGAACAGTTGGCGACCTACGGGGCGGTGGACCGGGATCCGCGGATGCGGGTCATCTCGGTGGCCTACCTCGCGCTCGCCCCCGACCTGCCCAGTCCACGCGCGGGCGGCGACGCCGCCGCCGCGGCCTGGACCCCGGTAGCGGCGCTGCTGCCCGCCCTTTTCCCGGGATCACCGGCGGCGGCGGCCGATGCGACGCTGGCCTTCGATCACGCGAAGATCCTTGCCGACGGCGTCGAGAGGGCCCGCGCAAAGCTCGAATACTCCCCGCTCGCCGCCGCGTTCTGCCCTCCGCAGTTCACCGTCGGAGAACTGCGCCGCGTCTACGAAGCGGTCTGGGGAGTCACCCTCGACCCGCGCAACTTCCACCGCAAGGTCACCGGCACACAGGGATTCCTGATCCCGGTGGGCGACACGACGGCCCGTCAGGGCGGTCGTCCAGCCCAGCTGTTCCGGCTGGGAGACGTCACCCTGCTCAATCCGCCGATGCTTCGGCCGGCCTGATGCGCACGCCGCTTGACGATGGCGAGGCACCTGCCGGGGCAAAGAAGTGCAAACTAGACGCCCTCTAACGGGTTCGGCGCCCCCATGCGGGTGGATTTCTGCATCGCGCGAGCGTGTCAGCGCCCGAGTCCGGCTACGGCGGCCCGACGATCGAGAGGAGATTCAGTTCCCAGGGGTCAGCTGACGCGGCCAGGAGGTGCCGGGCATGATCGAAGCCATCGACCTGACCGTGCGTCGCCGCGGCCGGACCGTTCTCGACGCGGTCAGCTTCGACGTGCGCCCCGGCCAGGTGACCGGAATGCTCGGCGGAACCGGCGCGGGCAAGAGCGTGCTGCTGCGCCGGATGGTGCAGTTGGAACGTGGTCGCGGGGAGACTCTGTTCGACGGGCGAACCTACCGATCGCTGCGCCGCCCGATGCGGGAGGTGGGGCTGCTACTCGATCCCCCCGGCGGCGACCCGGACCGGACCGTGCGCAACCACCTGCGGCTCGCGTTGGCCACCGACCCCGGCGCGGCGCGCTCCGGCATGATGAACGGCATGCGGGGCGCGGACGCTCAACCGCATGACGCCGGCGACCGCGAGCCGGATTCCGCCACTGCCGTCACTGCCGACGCGGCCGGCATTGTCCGGGCGGGGCGCCTGGGACGTCGCGACCCGGCCAGTCGCCGGGCTCGACCCGGTGATCGGATCGACGCAGTGCTCGACATCGTCGGTCTGAGCGGCCAGAGCCGCACCCGCCTGAGTGAACTGACCGAGGGAATGTCCACCCGGCTGGGCATCGCGGTGGCGCTGCTCGGCGATCCCGCGGCTCTGCTACTCGACTGCCCTGACCGCGGGCTTGAGCCGGAGGGCCTGGCCTGGCTCGCCGCTTTGCTGCGGGCCTTCACGGCACAGGGCCGCGCGGCCCTGGTCACCGGCTCGGACACCGAGACCCTGGTCGCGATGGTGGACCGGGTACTGCTGCTGGACGCCGGCTACCTGGTCGGCACCCGGACCGCGCAGGAGGTGTTGCGCGCCCCGACCGGTGCCGTCGTCGTCGTGCGCTCGCCGCAGGTCGTCCGGCTGGCGGCGATCCTCGCCGAAGCGGGGGCGCGCAGCACGCAAAGCGATGGCGCGTGCCTTGAGGTGCGCGGTCTCGACCGGGCGAGAGTCGGTGACTTGGCATTCCGGCATGGCATCCCGGTCCACGAGCTGTCGGAAAGGTTCACCGGCTCGGATCCGGCGGACCTGGTGCTCGCCGCGTGCATGGGCCGCAGGGCGCGGCCGGTGTTCCCGCCGCGGGGCGTGCCCGACGGCAGGCGGGCCCCTGGCGTCGTGACGCCCAGCGGCAGCGTCCGGCTTGTGCCGGCGCGACCCGCAGCCGCGCCGGTCGTCGGCCGCGCCGTAGCGGCGCAGCCCGGGCCGGAACCGGCGCTCCTGCGGGAACGGCGGGAAGCACGCGCGCAGCGGCAGATCGCAGCCGCCGCGCACACGTCCGCCCCCGTGGCAGGTCCTGGTTGCGAGCCAGGCTCGAACTCGGCCTCGGGCGCGGCCGGGTCCCAGATCGCCGACGTGCGGGTCACGCCGACCGATTCCGGGCCCGAAGCGGCCGGGGAGCCGGTGTCCGCGCCGGAAACAGAGGTCCGTCGGTGAGCCGCCGCCGTGCGAACGGCGGATGCCCGGCGCGTCGCACCGCGCCGGTCGCCGCGCACCACGCCATGCCCGGAAACCGGTTCGAACGCCGTGTCATCGCGTCGCTGCCACCCTTGCGGCGCCCGCCGAAAACGAGTGTCCGGGAGGTCCAGCCGTGAGGTCCGCGCTCTGCGCCGCAGCCAGTCTCGTCGGCGCCTTGCGATACGAAGTGGTGCGTCTCGGGCGCTTGCGCGCGGTCCGCGGCCCGGCGGTTCTCGCTCTGCTCGGCTCGGCGCTGCTAACACTCCCCGCCGCGCGCCACATGGTCGGGCTCACCCACGCGGTCCCGCCCAGCC
>NZ_JAGSXH010000115.1 GCF_018283645.1 Actinocrinis puniceicyclus
CCCGCAGGAGACGCCGCATCATGAGCATCACCGGCGCCCGCCCCCGACTCCGTTCCGACCTCTTCTCGCCGCCGGAACCACACACCCGCCTGCGCCCCCGCTCCGTCGGCGGCGTGCATATCAACGTCGAGGTTCATGGGCCCGACGACGCGCCCACCGTCGTCCTGATCCACGGCTGGACCTGCTCGGTGCCGTTCTGGGCGCCGGTTATCAGCGCATTGCGTGACGATCTGCGCGTCGTCGCGTACGACCTGCGCGGCCACGGGGTTAGCGACGTGCCGGGCCGGGAGCAGTACAGCGTGCAGGCACTCGTCGACGACCTCGTCACGGTGCTCGACGCGAGCTTGCCCGCCGGGCAGAAGGCGGTGCTCGCGGGACACAGCATGGGCGGCATGACCGTCATGGCGGCCGCGCTCTGCCCTCCGGTGTTGGAGCGCACGCGCGCCGCCCTGCTCGCGTCGACCGGGTTCACCGGCTTGGCGGCGGCCGCGCGCATTCTCCCGTTCGCCGCCCGCTCGCCGAAATGGGGGGCCCGGGTCACCCGCACGCTGATGAGCAGCAGGTTGCCGCTCGGCCCGGTCACCGCGCTCGGCCGCGGCATGCTCAAGTACGGCACGCTGGGCCCGAATGCCTCGAGGGAGCTGGCCGGCTACAACGCGTCGATCATCCATGCCTGCGCGGCGCGCCCCCGGGCGGCTTGGGGACGCGTCTTGAACGGCATCGAGCTCGCGGATGCGCTGGGCGCTCTGGATGTGCCGACCGCGGTTCTCGCCGGCGCCGCCGACCGTCTCACCCCGCCGCAGCAAGCACGGCGCATCGCCGAACTGCTGCCGCGCTGCGAGGGGCTGACGCAGCTGCCCGGCATCGGTCACATGACGCCCTTGGAAGCTCCCGACGTCGTCGCCGGGCTGATCCGCGGGCTCGCGAGGGACCATGCCGGGGCCGCCTCGTGACCGCGCACGTTCCCGCCGAGTCCGCTCCGGCTGCCGAGCCGCCTTTCGCGGACGACCGCGCCGGTCGCGTTCCACCCTCCCGGTCCCTCGCCGGCAAGGTCGTCGTCGTCACCGGAGCGGCCCGCGGCCTCGGCGCCGCGCTCGCCGTCAAGCTCGCGCAACGCGGTGCGGAGCTCGCCCTCATCGGTCTGGAGGCGGACGAGCTCGCCCGCGCGGCCGCCGCCTGCGACCAGGTGAACCCGCGAGCCGCCGTGGGGCGCGCCCACACCTGGCATGCGGACGTCACCGACCGGGCGCGCATGGCCGCTGTCGCCGCTGACGTCGCCGCCCTTTTCGGGGGCGTCGACGTGGTGGTCGCCAACGCGGGGATCGCTCTCGGAGGTCCGGCGGCGGACGCCGACCCGGATGCGTTCGACCGTGTCATAGAAGTCAATCTGCTCGGCTCGATCGCGACCGCGCGCGCGTTTCTGCCCGCCCTGGTCCGGTCTCGCGGCTACCTGCTCCAGATCGCGTCCCTCGCCGCGATCGCGCCGGCGCCGCTCATGGCGGCGTACTGTGCGAGCAAGTCGGGCGTCGAGGCTTTCGCGCACTGTCTGCGTGGCGAGGTGGCGCACCAGGGCGTCCGGGTCGGCGTGGCCTACCTCACGTGGACCGACACGGACATGGTGCGCGCCGCGGACGAGGACCCGGTGCTCAGGGAGATGCGGGCCCGTCTGCCCTGGCCCGCGAACAAGACCGCGCCCCTGGAACCGGCCGCGTCCCGCATCGCCCAAGGCATCGAACGCCGCAAGTCTCACGTCTACGCCCAGCCGTGGATCCGCCCGCTCCAGTGGCTCCCCCGAGCGGCCGTCCCCGCAGCCGTCGCGCTGCGCGGCCCCAAGGAGGTCGCGCGCCTCGCGCCCCGCCTCGACGCCACATCCCATCTGCGCCGACGCCCGCTTGGCCCGGGCGGCCGCGCCGCCGGAACCCGAAGCCAGAGGGCAGAGGGGAGTGAGTAGAGCGAGGGGACGTCGCCGTTGCCGGCGAGCGTCGCCAGCGCTCCGAACCACCGGCGCGCAAGTCGCGAGCCGAACCAGGTGGCGAAGTACCCCCGGACATGAGCTATCCTTTCCGAGGTCACTCCTCCGGGAGCGATCAACTAGGCAGGTTGCCCGAGCGGCCAATGGGAGCGGACTGTAAATCCGTCGCGAAAGCTACCCAGGTTCGAATCCTGGACCTGCCACCAGCAGCATAAACAACCCCCTACCAGCGGTAACGCTGGTAGGGGGTTGTTGTTCTGACGCTGTCGCAGGTCCAGCTGTATCCGGCTGATCACGGCCCTCCACGGGTGTTTGCGCCGAATACGCGCCGAGGTTTTGAGGTCCCTCCGACGTTCGCGAACCGGCTTCGGGCATCGCGGCGTCCGTGAAGCTGATCTTGTTCACTGTCTGTGCGGCGTTTGGCGACCCCGCACCCTCATGCTCGACCGAGGCTGCTGTCGTGGAGCCCGACGAGGTCCGGCTGAACGTGACTGGTCCCTCACCGGCGTGGGCCGATGAGGGACCAGTCATACGCTGTGCGATCTGGGCCGAGTACTACCAGCGCATCGTCTGCCGCTAGCGGCGCACTGCGATCGACGCTAGTCGCTGTCTTCCCCATGCTCCCTTTCGGGTTTCGCGGTCTCTTGCTCGTTGTCGCGCTCTTGGTCTTCGTCGCGGAATGCGGCTTCGATGCGCTTGCGAGCGATTTGATCGCGGCCGACGATGCAGCCCACATAGACGCGCAAGAGCACGGTCACGCTGTGCCCGGCCCACGCCGCGACCTGGGCCGGATCGACTCCTGCGTTGAGCCAGCCGGTCACGCAGGCGTGGCGCAGGTCGTACGGGCGCTGGGCGATCCCCGCATCGTAGTCTGCTTCGCTCAGCCCGGCCTTGCGCGCCTGACGCCAAGTCAGACTCACCATGGAGTCTGGGACCGGGCCGCCCCGGGCGCCACGGAACAACCTGCCGTCAGTTCCAGTGCCGAACTGTTCGATGTGCTCGGCGATGAGTTCCGCGAGGTGAGGATGACACGGCACCGTCCTGAAGTCGTTTTCCGCGCGGTGCTTGAGTTGACGCGACTGCCGACGTCCCGCGCCTGAATCGGTCCATCCCGCCGCTACGGAGGGCGCCGACTTGCGTAGGCGGAACTCTCCCCAGTCGCCCGCCCTGGCAGGCGGGAAGTAGTCCGTGACACGCAGATCGGCGACCTCGGACGGGCGCATGGCCGCGTAGTAGATGCACGCGAAGTACGCCACGAGCCGCGGTCCGGACCTGCTTTGCTTGCGCACCGCTGCCAGCAGCGCCGTGGCGCGGCGACGGTCCGGTAAAGCGGCCGGGTCGATCGACTCCGTCGACTTGGGCGCCCTCTTCTTGACCTTCTTCAGCGGGTTGTTGTCGAAGTACCCCAGTTCGACCCCATACTCGAGGGCGTTGTGAAGCACGGCGCGCTTACGGTAGATGGTCTTGGCTGCCGCCTTGCTGCCGTCGAGCTTCTTCGACAGTGCGTCGAGGACAGCGCGCACCACCGTGGCGTCTTCGAGTGCCGTGACGGCCACAGTGTTCTTCTCTAGCCATCGCACGGCTTTGATCAGGTTTTGAGGTGGCTCGGCAGGGGTGGACACGGCGCCTCGAAGCCGCTTGTTGGTGTTGAAAGACCACGAATACAGCGCCTTGCGCAGCAACTCCGGATCGGGCGCGCCGATCTGCTTCGTAAGCAGTACGGGAGTGATCGTGGCGAGCGACTCGGCGATGCCGACGCGACTGTTCGGGGCGACGTCGGGCCACTTCATGTCAACATAGGCACAGGCAAACTCGTACCATGAGACAGGAGTGGCCGCCTTTCGAAGCATCGAGGCCGGACGCCCTGTGCCGGTGCAGAAGGGCTCGCCTCTCCGGGCGGCGGACGTGAGATCGGACCGAAAGCTTTCCGCCAGCGCGGACGTGTCGAACGCTTCCTTGAACGGTCGGCCGTCGACCTTCCAGCGCACGTAGTACGTCGTCTTCCTCTTGCCCTTGTATACCTCGGTCTTCCAGAACTGGATCTTGTAAGACCAGTCTCCCGGCGAAGCTCCGGCGCTCATGCGGCGCCCTCCGAGTGCTCGTCGAGCCACCTGTCGAAGTCGACTCGGCGGATGCGCAACTCGCCGTTGGGCAGCTTGATGCAGCGCGGTCCCTTGCCGGTCTGCCTCCAGAAGTAGAACGTCGAGCGCGAGACGTGCAGTTCGGTGCACACCTCGCCGACGGTGAGCTTTGCCGCATTCTCGGCGTGGGTCATCATGGAGTTACCTCCGTTACTGGGGGAGCGGTCCCGGCGAACCGTTTGGCGACTGAGCGCCGGGACCGCACCATTGATCATCTATGCCTTGCTGAACGTCTCGTAGCTCTCCACTACTTACCGTTCATCGTGGGATAACATTTGTGTTCGCGCAAGCTGAGTCAGTCGCTAATGCTTTGCCGTGCTGAACGGTTTGAGCTGCGCGCGGATGTCAACTGAGCGCGATGCGGAGGGCTACTCCGTCGGGGTGATCACTCGTCGAGGCACACCAAGTTCTTGAACGCCTCCTCGGCAACCTGGCTGCACCAGGCTTCGCGAGCTTCAGCTTGAGTCGGATCTGTCGCAAAAGCTGCGGCGACGGCTCGTGTGCATCCGTTCCAGTCCCGGCGGTTCTTCAGCGCGCCGCGAATGGCGGCGGCCAACTGCCGATTCGTGGGTGCGCTCCCGGTTTCCAGATCGGAACAGAATAAGGCATCTGTGATACGGGCGACGGCGATGTGGCTTTCGGTCAGGTCGGCCATGACGCTCACCGTCCGGAAGGCGCAGCGTAGGAGGCAGCCGGACAAGGCGAGACGGCGCCGTCGAGGTCAATGGATACGTATGGGGACATGCTGAAATGGGTCATTGGAGCCCTCCTACGCAGGGGTGTCCTGGCCCGACCGGTGCTCTTAACACCGAGTCGGGCGTCTTTCGAGGGGGCCGGGCTGCAACCCGGCACTGATGTGACTCGTGCGGTACGTCAAGGCCCGATATTGGCATCGGCCGTAGGCTCACGCGGTCTCGCCGGCGCTCCTAGCCTTCAGGCGCCAGAGCTACGGTCATTGAGAATCGACACGCTGTTCCTCATCGGATCCAGCGCTCGTCCGCCTCGAAGCCAAGACGCAGCGGAATAAGCAGCACGATGACATGGCGGTCAGCTACTTCCAGCACACCGACAAGCTGTCGCGCGACGGCATCGCCAGCCGGAGACCTGCTGCCGACTACGGACGCGATCTCGGCCTGCGCTACTGAGAGTGGTCCGTGCGGAATGGCAAGATGAGTCATTGGAACCCTCCTATGCAGGGGTGTCCTGGCCCGGCCGGTGCTCTTAACACCGAGTCGGGCGTCTTTCGAGGGGGCCGGGCTGCAACCCGGCCCCCTCTCGTCTGTCCACAACACCGTAGCGCAGGACCTATGAAGTTCGGATCTTCCAAAAGAGTGAATCTTCGTGAGTTCTGGGCTCGGATGCGGTAGAAAGGAACGCGCACACTGTCCGCCTCGACCCGCAGCGCGAATTGAGAAGGTAGCCAGCCGTGATCTCATCTAGTCCGTCGCCTGCCGAGCGTCCGAAGACCCGGCCCAAGACCGCGCAGATCCGCGTCGACCAGTGGAGCAGCCTGGACGAGCTAGCCCGCGAGCTGCACGACGCGCGCAGCGTCAAGGGTGAGCGGATCACGGCGAACACGCTGATCCGCGTGGCGATCGACGGGTTGGTCGCGCACGGTGGGCGCCTGCATGGCGACACGGAGGAGCAGTTGATGGCGTCGTGGCTGGAGTTTCTCGGCGAGCGCAAAGCGGCCCACGGCCGATGACCTGACCGATCGTTCAAGCGGCCCCGGTGGAGATCTTGGCCGATGCCACCGGGGCCTCATCAAGGGAGTGAACCTCGATGTTGCACCAGAGTACGTCCTTGCCCGCGCGCCGGAACGCAGTGTCGGCCGGGCAGCCGGATCGCGTCTCCGCTGCGGGGCCTGCGGCATGGATCGCCAACGGTCTGCTGGCCTCGGCCACCATGATTCTGATGGCGTTGGCCTGCGCTTCCGCGTGGTTGTCGTACCGCGCTCAAGTCGATTACGTCCTGACACACAACGGCGAGCAAGTGGTGCAGGCCCGAGTATGGGCACTGTTGCTTGATTTGGGCACTGCGGGCGTTTCGCTGCTGCGCTTGTACGAGGCGCTGCGTGGGCACTCTGGGCAGGCCACGCGGACGTCGCTGCTCGGGTGCATCGCGGCGAGCGTGGCGATGAACCTACTGCACGCCCCTTCGCGCACGCCCGGCGGGTATCTGGTGGCTGCGGTTCCGCCGGTGATGTATGCCGTCTTCCTGGAGCACCTCCTCATTAACGTGCGAGCACTCCTGATGGCAGAGGAGCAGCGACGCGGGTTGTGGCGCACGACGCTGCTGTGGATCAACTTCCCGGGCGTGATGTGGAGCACCATGCGCGACTCGCTGCGCCGCGACGCGCAGGGACAGCGATCCGCACCGGATGCCGGCGCCCGAACCTACGCTGCCGCGCATCAGTCGTCTGGGCGCGATCACGCGGATGTGGAGCAGGTGGGCGTCACCGTCGGTGAGAAGGGTTCAGACGCCGCCGGCCAGAGCGCGCGCCGGCGGCGAGGGCTCGGCGCGAAGCGGCTCGCGTTCGAGGCCGTGCTTGCGGAACAGGCCCGGTCCGGGGACCTGCGCCTGTTCTCAGACGATGAACGCGTACGCAACGCGGCCGCGTACCAGGCTGCTGCGTCGCTCCCTGTGCCGCTATCGCGCGGTGCAGCGCGGCGGTATGTGGTGCAAGCGTTACCGCGGCTGGAAGAGTACTGGCCGGTTGGCTCGGCCTCGGGCATCGTGCTCGCACCGGAAGCAGGCTGATGGTCAAGTGGCGCGTGGAGCGGAGCGGCTTCCGCGGCGATGCGTCCGCTCTGCTTCTGGCTGCCTACGCGAACTCGTCGAATTCTCCGGCCTTCGCGCCGTCGAGGAAGTAGCGGAACTCTTCGCGCGTGTAGAAGTGAGGCGGGCGGTGCGGGTTCTTCGAGTCGCGCACGGCCACCATGCCGCCGATCGTGGCGACTTCGACACAGCCGCCGTTGTTGCTGCTGCCGCTCGCCTTCTTCCAGGAGACGGCGGCCGGGTCGAAGCTCGGTATCGGCGGTTGCTGCGGATCGCTGCGGTTCATCGTGCGTAGTCCTTCGCGATGCGTTTGAGCAGGGAGGCGGAGGCTTGCGGGTCGTGAGCGGTCGCGGAGAGTTGTTCGAAGTCGGCGGTGAAGCGGCGCACGTCGCGGGGCTTTTCCAGGTAGAGGTTTCCGGCCGGGGAGTCGACGTAGACGATCGCGTTCTCGTCGAAGGCCAGCAGGCTGAACGCGCCGGCCATCCCGACGTGTGCCCCCAGGTCGAGCGGCAGGATCTGCACCAGGACATTGGGCAGGTCCGCTGCAGCGAGCAAGTGCTCGATCTGCTCGCGCATGACCGCGGGGCCGCCGACGACGCGGCGTAGGGCTGCTTCGTCGAGGATCGCGTGCAGTTCCAGCCGGGCGGACTCTCGGGTCAGCGCGCGCTGGCGTTCCAGGCGCATGGTGACGAGCCGCTCGGTTGCGGCGCTGTCGCGGGTGCGATCGACGGCGTACATCGCGCGGGCGTAGGCGGCGGTCTGCAACAGGCCGGGCACGATCAGCGGTTCGAAGCTCTGCTCGCGGCGCGCGTCGGATTCGAGCCCGACGAAGGTCTCCAGGCCGGAGGGCAGCACGTCCTTGTACGGCTCCCACCAGTCGTCGCGCTTGGTGCTGGCGGTCAGCAGGTTCAGCAGTTGGTTGACTCGTTGGTCGTCCGTGATGCCGTAGATGCGGGCCAGCTCACGCAGCTCCGCCGGACGGATGACGGCGCCCTCCTGGGCGGTCTCAATGCGGCTGAGCCACGCGGAGGAGCGGTGCAGCTCGTCCACGACTTCTTTGATGGTCCGCGTGCCACGCAGACGGCGCAGCTCTCCGCCGAGCTGCCGCCGACGCAGCATCGAACCGTCCTCGCCCACGCCTGTCCTCCCGGTGCCGGTGGTTGCGTCAACAAGCTTGCCGCAAGTGTGTCGCAGTTGAGGCGCGGGCCGCGGACCCGCAAAGCTCGTCGACACGAAATTGCGTGACGAACTTGCGTAGCGAAGTTGTGCGGGGCATGCTGGTGGCACGCGGTCAGCGTCGGCTGCGTGAGTCAGGCAACGACAATGCACGGAGGACGCGATGCCTTCACTTGCAGTCACGCCCACCGAGAGCCCCATCGCCCGCACCGCGCCACTTCTGCTGGTCATCCGACGAGGCGAGTCGAGCGTGCTGTCCCGGCTCGCGCGGTCCGCGGTGGGGCACGACGAGGAGATCGCCCGTTTCGAGGACGCTCGTGCCCTCTGCTCGCTCCCCGTCGTCCGGCGCGAGGTCGCCCGCTTCCTCGCTCATTCGCCGATCGCCGTAGGGCAAGACGTAGCCGATGACGCGGTGCTGTGTGCGGATGAGCTGATCACCAATTCGCTCGTGCATACTGCCAGCCGTGTGATTTCACTGAATGTCTGTGTGCGTACCAGTTCGAAGCGCGGCGCGGTCGTGCGCGTCGTCGTCGGGGACGAAGACCGGCGCCGGCCTGGGCGGGGCGCGTCATGCAAGAGTGAGCTCAGTACGCGAGGCCGCGGGCTGCCACTGCTCACAGCGCTCTCGCAGTGGGGCTGCCGTCGGTGTAGTCACGGCAAGGACGTCTGGTTCGAATGCCCGCGCCCTGCCGCGCAGGAGTGAACGGATCGACGTCGTTCGCTACTCAAGCGCGGACCGCCATCATCCATAGCCGTTCGCGGCCGTAGCCAACGAGGACCCGCTGCTGGTTACTCGTCTCTCCCGGCGCAGCCAGCCTCGTGCGTCGGTGCCGAGTGAGCTGGCTTCAGGGATCCGCCATCGTCGAGGACATATTCGCGCACGCGCGCGACGGGCAGGCCGGTCAATGCCGCGATCCCGGTCCGGTTTTCACCCAGCCGGTCGAGGGTGCGTACTGCGTCACGCGTGATCTGCTCGAACGGCGCGGCCGTCTTCCCTGCTTCAGCGTAGATCCGCTCGATCTCGCCCTGGGCGTGAAAGAACTCGGCTAACGCAGCCTGCACCGCCTTTTCCCGAGCGATGCGTTCGGCATCTCGGCGCGCCACCGCCTCTGCCGCCTTGAGCAGCGCCTGAGCCCGTGCTGATGATCCTGATCGTCGAGTCACGTTCACCACAGTAAATCGAATGGACCAAGTTCGCGCGCTGGATCCCGAAGCAGCTAACGCCAGGCCCCGTGCCGCCTGCCTCGATAAACGAAGGTCGCGCGGGTGCGGCTCAGTTATCCACAGCCCGTCACGCGCCTGTCGCGAACTTCGCCGACACACCGCATCCTGACAATCCACGCGCACACCATGACCGGGAGGAATCGTGACCCACGTGACAGACCTCGACATGCTGATCGCTGACTTGAACGATCGGCCGCCGGCGCTAGCCGTCGACCGCGCCGCCGAGGCGCTCGCTCTGGCTGCCGAAGCCGCGGAGGCCCTCGCCGAGCGCGAGGACTACGACACCGCGACGCTGTGGTGGGCCGCCGGAACGCTCAGCAGCGCCCATCGGCTGCTGCTGCCGCACACTCAGGACGATCCGCCCCCGCTGCCCCCCGGCCCTGGACCACTGGCAGACGGCTCGGGCCGACTGAACGACGTGTTACAGGCGACTGTCGACGCCTTGGATCGCGCCGCCCGCGCGACGCAGGAACCCCAGCGGCTCTACGCGCTCAGTCGCGCCGCCGATCTGGCCGACAAGTCGCGTCGCGCCTGCGTCAACGCGAGGGCGGCAACGTGACCGAGGCGACTTTCGAAGACTTCCTCGACCTCGCCGCGGACCGCCTCGACCGCGCGACGCTCGCTGTCGCCGACGGAACAACGGTCGGCGCGGCCACCTGTGCCGCCTTGTCCGCTGTGACGCGGAGCCTGATCGCGCTGAGCACCCGCTACGGGCTGCTGCCCAGCGGCATACCGGCCGCCGCATGGCAACCCGCAGTCGTAGAGCGCCTGACGGCCGCGGACCGCGCATTCCGACGCCACGGCCGCCCTGATGCTTCGCCGAGTGCTGCCGATGCGAAGATCAGCGACGCGGCCCGGCTGCTGACGGTCGCTCAGGACCTGCTGGCCACGCACCTGACCACTCCGGACCCACCGCGGCAGTTCGCCCGCACCCCGCAGGGTGAGCAGCTGCTCGACGCCCCGGTTCGCGATCACCTGCTGCGCCGCGCCGCCGCGATCGCCGATCAGCTGGCGGCCCTGACCCGGATTGTCCTGTCCGTCGACGACCTCACGCGCCGACGACCGCACCTGGAACAGGCATACCGGCCGCGCGGGAAAGATCTTGCCTTGGCCGCGAGCGAACTGGCCGACGCTGCCGCCCAATGTCCTGCCCCGACCACCGCCCGCCTGGAACTGCTGCCCGCCCCGGTGCTGGCCACCTCCGTCACCTATCCGTCACCGGACGAAGACCCGGTCCACGCAGCCGAGCAGACCCGCGACGCGCTGCGGCGCATTGCCACCGCCGCCTACCAGGCAGCCCACGCTCTGCGCTCCGGCGAGTACCCACCCCAGCACACTGCCGGTGATCTGTACCAGACCGCCACCCATCTGGCAGTCGCGCACACCATCGCCGCCGAGCTACTCACCCGCATCAGCCCGCACCTGCCCGCGCACGCCGAATGGAACTGGGCCGAGGCCGCCGCCCGGCTGCGCGCGAGCGGCGCCGCATGGCTACGGCTGCGCCGCGCGTGGGGGCAGACGGTCAGCGTTCCGGACAGCGGCCCACGCAGCCCCCTGACAGTGCAGGCGACCAGCCTCGTGATCCGACTCGGCCGGCTGGCCTATGACGACCCCGCCTGGAGCCCGCACGCCGGGCCCGGACACCCCCGCGGCCTTGGCGAGTTGCTCGTGCCGGATGTCCTCGATGCGCTCTGCGTCACGATCAGTGCCTTACCGTGCGAAGCCGCCGTGATCGCCGCGAACCACGCGCGCCTGATCACTGACGGCGTGCTCGACCTGCATTCCCCCGACCGCGCCCACCGCCCCGACAGCGAAGGACGACGTTTCTTCCCACTCCAGCCCGCGCAACGTGCCGAACTCGCCGTCAGCTATCGCGACGCGGCCAGTGCCTCGAAGACGGCGGCAGCGGATCTGGCTGACCTCGGCCGCGGCTACCGGACGCTGAAGGAAGTAGTGGTCACCTTCGCCTCCCGCCGCACAGCGAGACCGAGTCCTGAGCGCATGCACCGCCAGGCCCACCAGAAACCTCGACAGCAGGAGCGCCCTGATGGCGAGCGGCCGATCATTCCCAAGCGATGATGGACAAGGCTCCGCCCGCATCCTGATTCCCTGGCACGGCAGGGCACGGCCACGGCCGGCCGGGTCAGTGGTCTGCTCCCATTACAGCCGAACGCACTTCAGCACGTATTGAACAAACACGGGCGCCCGCTGTCCGTCCTGCCGACCACGATCTTGGCCCGACGTACGTCACAGATCGCTGAAGCCATCGATCGGCATCCACGTAATGGCGATGTCGAATTCAGTACTCGACATTAGGCTACGCATTCCTGCGACAGCGTCGGGCGAACCGTCGATAAGGGCGATGACGCGCTGTTTTGCGTCGTGCCCGGTAGGCCGAAACGATCGTGGTTTAACGCCGGGAGGCGACGACGGTGGCCTGGCTTCGGGCGGGACGAGGTAGCAAGCGCTAGCTTCCATATTCTTGCCTGGAATCAGACGATACTGCTCACGGTCCGTGGCGCCGTAGGTCAGAAGCGCATTCTGCGCCATCTGGTGAGCGGAGGCGACCGACGCGCCGCGAGCGACCATGCTGTAGAAGGTGCGGGAGAAGGCGACCGCGGCGGTGTTCGAGATCGTGCCGGCGACACCGATGGCGCATCCGTCATCGGCGACGATCTCGGCGGCCAGGTCAGCCGTATGGCAGCCGTTGAGAAAGATCAGCGTCGGTGGCGGTCTGAGCCCAAGAAGGAGCGCACTCAGACCCATGCGGACGACGGGAGTCGTGCCACCGTCATCTGTACGAAACCGCAGGGCGCCGTCGCTGTCCGCGTGTCCGGAGATATGGAGCACTTCCGGCGTCGGTAAGAGGCATTCGACGAAGTCTTCTCGGCGCGCTGCACGGAGGGCCTGAATGTCGATCGCTTGACCATAGGGGGCGGTGGCGAGCGCGCTATCGATCTGGCGGCGCTCCTCGGCGAGGTCGAGCGCGTCGGGATGGCCAGGAGCGGCACCCGCCTCGACCATCAGGATGCGTAAGGCCGCCGTCATGACGACGAGGCGGGCAGGAGCGCAGTCAGCAGTGGGGCGACGCGGGCAGCGTACTGAGGATGAGTGGTCAGCAGGGCGGCGATCTCAGACGCCGTGCGCTCCCTGTCAGTCGTGTCCGCACGGGCCGCGAGCTCCGTGACGGCCGGAACGCCGTCGTCGATGCCGGTCTCGGATGTGATGGCCTTCCCGATCAGTGCATGGACCGTGGCGGCGAGTTCGTCGGCGTAGACGAAGGCTTCAATGCCTGCGGCTGCCAACAGAGTCGGCCCGTCTGCGGCACGCAGTGCCTGCTGTATCAGCGCATGCAGAGCCTTTCGGTCTTCTACACACTGGTATGCCGTGTCGGAGCCGGCGTAGAGGGCCAGGCGAAGCAGTGAGGCGTGCACGCGTAGCAGCGGCTCGGGGCGTTCTCGCTCGCCGAGTCGATCAAGGTAGGCAACGGTGTCGGTGGTGAGCAGGATGTCGGCGTGCTCGTCGAGGTAGCGATGTGAGGCTTGCCAGTCGGGAGTCCTAAGCCACTCCTGAGTGGTTTCACCACGGATCAGCGGTTGGTACGCGGCGTCAATGCCGTGTTCGGCCGCAGCGTCCAGGATCGTCAGATGGCGGACAGCCTCCTGCGATACGAGTGCGTACTCGACCAGTACGGTTCGGGACCGTTCGCTCACAAGCTCGCTGTGGTGCTCGCGCAGATGGTCGCGGGACGCGATCCACGTGCGTGTCGCCAGCCATGCATCGACGTTGGCGACATCGCTGTCGTTTATGTCGAGCCAGGTTGGCGGGTCGTCGTCGAGCATCTTGCGCCACGTCGCCGTGACCGCGGCGCGGTGGCCGCCGTTTGACGCGGCGTGCCGAAGCAGCCGCCGAGCGCTCAGCACGGCATCTGCCGAAGCGATGCTCGGCTCAGTTGTGAGAAATTGGATCAGCGCCCGGATTCCGGCGGCGGGCTCGTCTGATCGCAGAAGGAACGCCGCACGATCGACCAACAATTTCCTTGTCGCCTCAGGGTGCATGGCGAAAGCGGTGATCGCGTCGTCATAGGCCGCGAGGGCTTCGTTGCGGCGCCCGATCTCCGCCAGTCGATTCGCCAGGTTGTTGAGTGCCGTGGCGAGGTCGGGCAGGTGGGCGTCGGGTGCGGCTTGCGCCAGCGTGCGGTAGATGGTGGTGGCTTCTTCGGCGGGGGCGAGGGCTTCGTTGCGGCGCCCGACCTCCGCCAGTCGAATCGCCAGGGTGTTGAGTGCCATGGCCAGGTTGGGCAGGTGGGCGTCGGGTGCGGCTTGCGCCAGCGTGCGGTAGATGGTGGTGGCTTCTTCGGCGGGGGCGAGGGCTTCGTTGCGGCGCCCGACCTCCGCCAGTCGAATGGCCAGGGTGTTGAGTGCCGTGGCGAGGTTGGGCAGGTAGGCGTCGGGTGCGGTCTCCGCCAAGGTGCGGCGGATGCGGACTGCTTCTTCGGCGGGGGCGAGGGCTTCGTTGCGGCGCCCGACCTCCGCCAGTCGATTGGCCAGGTTGTTGAGTGCCATGGCGAGGTCGGGCAGGTAGGCGTCGGGTGCGGCCTCCGCCACCGTGCGGAGCGCGGCGACACCTGCTGGACCGCCCGCGGCAGCATGTGCGGCGAGGGTCGTACGAAGGTAGCGGGCAAAGTGAGTGCGGTCGCTGTCGACCGGCGTTTCATGTGTGGCAATGCCGATGACTGCGTGGGCCACGGCCAGCGCGGGGTTGGGCCCCGCGGTCGTCACCTGGAGGTGCCGGACGAACTCGCGGTGGTAGAGCCGGTAAACGGGTCCGTCACCATCGCTGTCTTCGACGATGTAGCGGCCGTAGTGGTTGAGCACCCAATCGACGTCGTCTGTCTCGTACGACCTGCCGCTGGCGGCGAGCGCGGTGGCGATCGCCTCCCATACCCCACCTGCAGGCACACCCGTGCCTAACCCCCAAGCGAGCGCCGTGAGAAGGTCGCGAGCCGCGCCGACATGGTGGGGCTTGGTGCCGGGCGGTGGGACGGCCAAGTCATAGTCGAACGCCTCGGCCAGGCTGGTGGGCAGATCAGCCAACCAGTCCGGGTTGTCCGCGATCACAGACGCTGCTACCAAGTAGCTGGTGACAATACGAGCAAGAAGGAAGCCCTCTCCCGCGCCCGTGTGCAGTGCGAGCCGCCGGCCCACCTCAGCGGCCTGATCACCGGGGACGGCGATGGCACTCAGGCGGTCGGTCGCGTAACGCGCGATATCGGTGGCCGTACCCGGCTCGTCGGCTAGATCGATGACATCGACCGTGGCACTGAGCCGCTGGGTGAGGGATTGGGCGAGCGTGAGATGTTGACCAGCGGCCCCAAACGACGCGTGGCGACGCAGCGCCTCGCTGCGACTGCTGAGCAGTACGCGGGCGATGCGGCCCAGCGGGCCGAGCAAGTCGCGGACGAACGCCGCTGAGGCTACGGCGGTCATCTCGTCCAGGCCATCGAGAATCAGCGTCAGCCGCGGCGCGGACTCACGGCCCGGGACCTGATGCCAACGGGCCACATCCTTGATCAGACCCGCGTAGTTCTCCGGCCGCTCCAGACCAAGGCTGTGCGCGGCACGCTCGGCCACCTGATCGACAGTCAACCCGCGCAGGTGGACAACGGCATCGACGCTGCCAAGTCCCGGGTCGGGATCATCGTCGGCCAGCGGCCGATGCGCGAGCAGTGCCGCGCGCTCGTCGGCGTCCGATAGTGCAGCGATGCGTCCGACGACGGCGGACTTGCCGCTGCCAGCGGGACCAGTCACAACGAACACACCGGGCTGATCTTTGGCCAGCCACGAGACGATCTCGCCGAGCACGCGGCGCCGACCGGTAAAGAACCAGCCGTCTTCCCGCGCCGCGACCCCGCGCGCTGCGCTGGCCAGGTGCTCTACAAGCTGTGCCCCAGTGTCCGGGCGCCACTGCGGGTTACGGAAGATCGGCAGCAGCTTTCCCGTGCTGGCCTGCACAGGCAGTTGGCCTGCGTCATCGGGCCACTCGTCCAGCACGATGTCCACGACGTCAGCGGCGGTGACACCGGGATTGTGCACACTCCAAGCACGCCGGTAAGGACGCGATGGCGCTCGATTAGGGCCGACGCGAAGCACCCGCTCGAGCGCGTCGATGAGCAGCCCCGCAGTATCGGCCTTCTCCCCGGGCTGGCAACTCGCGATGACGAGGAGCCCTGACGCTCTACCGGGCGGCAGCGACCGCTGCTCGGCGATGGTGTCGACGATCTGCTCGCCGACCGCAGTCCCCGAGTGGCAGGTATCGAGCACCATGAGGACCTGATCCGCGCCGGAGCTCCACGCATACTGCCTCAGCCGGTTAGCATCGTAGTAGCGGCCGGCATCGCCCCGCGTCGTGTCGCGGGTGACCAGCTGCAGCCTATTGCGATGGTCGGACTCCGCGTGACCCGACCACGCGACAACGCACGGTCCGTGTGTACCGTGGTCCTTCCATGCTCGGCTCCACAGCTCGACACGGCTGTTCAGCTCGTCCGATGCGGGATTGCGTACGACGAGCGTCGCGTACCCGAACGTGGCCAACGTCGCCGCCAGCCGCTCGGTCTGCGATACGGCCGATTCGATCTCGTGGAAGTGGTCATACTGCCTGATGGCAATTCCCAGGAACGTACCGCATGCCTGATCGCCGGGTTCGTCTGTCATACCTCACCCCACACCAGTACGTGAGCCGTGACTGGTAGTACCCGACCGGATACGTCGTCGATCCGCACCTCGTATGCGCACGGCCTGGGGGGCGGGAACACCGTCTCATAGCGGCCGCCGCCCCGATTGGCCAGCGAACGCTGCGATGCTTGTCCCGCACCGAGCGGCACCATGACGGCGCGCAGGCTGAGCGCGTCGTACTCGGGCGCAGCAGTCACCTCGATTCGGCACGACTGCCCGGCAGCCAGGACCTCTTCGATGCGGAGGCCCAGGGGCACGCCATTCCCGCTTGCCCGGTACTCGCGACGCTTCGAGGTGAGCCAGTACCAAAGGGCGTCGCGGACGGCCCCGTTGTTCTGTAGAGAGCCATGCTGCTCGCTGTGCGGCTGAATCGCAGGATCGTCATCCTGCATGCCATCGCAACGTGCCGAGAACCGCGGCACCCGCCCATCGCCGCCCTCGTCGATTCCCTCGATCGTGTCCACCGGCTCCAGCCCATTCGCGGCTATGCGCGCCGTGGCCGGCGTCGGCTGCCCAACCCCGACCACCGGATGCGTTACATGGCCGCTAGTGCCGCGCTGCCGCGCACTGTCAGCGATCTGCCGTCGCAGTGCGAAGCCGTCCGCCAGGAGTTTCTCGTCGACTCCGGGAAGTGATACTTCGTCAGTGCGTGCCAGGCCGCCGTTATGTTCGATGCATGCATAGTCAGGCGCCAACTGGTGCAGTGACGGCAGTGACCGTGCGAACGCAGTCAACTCCAGACGGAGCGGGCGGATACCGTACCGCGTGTCGTTGACCAGCCGCAGTAGAGCATCGAGCGAACCTCGGTGCGGCGTGCCCAGTGTGACAACGCGCCGCGTCACATCCGCACCGCCCAAGCACTCGACGAAATACCGCGCGACCAACCCCCCCATCGAGTGGCAGATCATCACCAGTTGCGCATCGGCGTGTCCGGCCGCCCGCCATGCATCGAGCACAGGGACCACTCGCCGCTGCAACTCAGCCGCGTTGTACCGAATCGACAGCCGCCAATCGTAAGCGAACGCGACCAGATTCGGCGTTTCACCTGTGCCGCAGTGCTGCGCGCGGGTCAGCGTGAACTCGCGCTCCAGCCAGCCGACCAGTCCCGAGTACCCGTTGATCGCAGGGCCCACCATCGGGAGCAGATGCAGGTCGGGAACGAGCCCGACCGGTTCCACACCATCGCCGGGGTGCTCGTCCCCGATGTCTTCGGGGACCGCCAAGCGTCGTACCGAACCAGCTAAAGTCATGATTCCGCGGGCGATCGCCGCACCCGAGAGCCCCCACACCTCATGGCCGTCTACAGCCAGGCGGCTGCCCAGAATCCCCGGCACGACAACCACTACATCATCAATGCATTGTCTCATTAGTCTGCAGCCACCTCAGAGCGGTTTCGACCCGCGCTGAGCTGGGGCCCGCCCACGCCACGTCGGATCACTGTTCCGCCCAGCGTAATCGTGCTGCGACGATGCTGGGTGCGCTCTCACGTATTCGTGCTCGAGGCCGCCGAATAGCGGTCTGCCTCTGCACCCGAACGCTTTCCGGAACCGTGTACTGCAGCGTCGGCGCAGCGCTTTGCGGACCGCGCCGGATTCACCAGTCACGCGGACGACAGGTTCAGGCGCAGCGGACAAGAAAAGCTTGAGCTCACCTGAACGTAGTAGCAGGATAATTGCTACCACACCTTTTGCAGTTAATCTGATCATGGGCGGATTCGCCGGGTACGGAGCTCATCGGTCGGGTGCGGAAGGGCGGTGGTGGGGTCGTGATGACGATCCACAAGATCACCGCCGGGGATGGGTACACGTATCTGACCAGGCAGGTCGCGGCAGGCGACAGCGGCCCAGAGCGGGGGAGGTCGGCGGCGGAGTATTACACGC
>NZ_JAGSXH010000116.1 GCF_018283645.1 Actinocrinis puniceicyclus
TCAAGATGCGGCAGGATCGCCTCGAACTTCGCCGCCAGCACCCGCTCGTCGATCTCCATGACCACAGCCATAGCAGAATCCTGGCAGGACAATCAGGACATGTAAAGATAATTTAGCGACGAGCCCTCAGTGGACTTCCCGGCTGAGCACGCGGTGCGAGGCCGGGACGAACAGCAGCACGATCCCGGCCAGTCCGTACAGCCCGGTGGGCGCCGCCTCGCCGTAATAGCCGCCCTGCACCATCCAGTAGCACGCCGCCAGCACCAGCAGGTGGGTGAGCACCGCCGGCGTCCTCGCCCACGCCTCCACTCGCAGCAGGCCGCGGGCGACCCAGCCGATGCCGAGGCCGAACAGCGCGAACAGGGCCCCGCCGAGCTCGGCCCGCGCGCGCAGCACGGGCTGGCCGCTGAGCCCGGCCACGATCAGGTAGAGCCCGTAGGCGAAGAGCAGCGCCGCGATCAGCCCGGTCAGCGCGGTGGCCGCGGTGACCGTGCGGGGCCGGGAAGCCGGGGCCCCAGGCATCCCCTCGGGTGCGCTCTTGTCCGTCGCCGCCACGTTCTTCGTCGGCGCGTTCTTCGTCGGCGCGTTCTTCGTCGGCGCGGTGTTGGCAGAGGCTGCCTTGGCGGACGCCGTCTCGATCGGCGCTGTCTTCGCCGACGTCTTCTTCACGCGCGTCGCCTTACCCATGGCTGTAGTGCGCTGCTGGCTCACTACCGCAGCGTACAACTCTCGTCCGAGGCCGCTGACAGCGCAGTCGCTCCTCTCATATGTACTGTTTGCTGCATGTCCGACGACCGGTTGGCCACCCCAGAGGCAAGCGACGGGCGCTTCGGCCCGGCTGAACGGTCCGAAGCGCTCACCGCCCCACCGACCGCGCCCGCGCCGGAAATCGCCCGCCGTGGGCTGCTGGTGATGAATCCCAAGGCGACCACCGCGACCGAACGCACCTGCGATGTGCTGGTCGGCGCCCTGTCGTCCGCCCTCGACCTGCGCACGGTACGCACCGAGCGGCGCGGCCACGCGGCGGACCTGGCGCGCGAAGCCGAAGCGGACGGTTTCGACGTGGTGATCGCCTTCGGCGGCGACGGCACCGTGAACGAGGTGGTCACCGGGTTGCTGACGAACGGCCCCGGCCCGCAGGTGCCGGCGCTGGCGGTCGTGCCGGGTGGCTCCACGAACGTGTTCGCGCGCGCTCTGGGGCTGCCGAACCAGGCGGTGGAGGCGACCGGTGCGCTGCTGCGGTGCCTGCGCGAGCGCCAGACCCGCCTGGTCTCCGTCGGCGCGGCACACTTCGACGGCGCGGAGAACCCCAGGTACTTCACCTTTTCGGCTGGTTACGGCTTCGACGCCGCGGTCGTCGGCGCGGTTGAACGGCAACGGGAGGCGGGCCGGCGCTCGACCGGCGCCCTGTACATCCGCTCCGCGCTCAATGAGTACTTCCGGCACACGGACCGCAAGAGCGCGCCGATCCGGGCCGTTCTCGCCGACGGCACCGAGTTGCCGCCGCTGTTCATGGCGGTGCTCGCGAACACCGCGCCGTGGACCTACCTGGGCAGTCGGCCGATCCTGGCCACGCCGCAGGCCGGTTTCGAAACCGGGCTGGACCTGTTCGGGCTCGCCAGCATGTCCGTGCTGCCCGTTTGGCGCACAGTGGGACGGTTACTCGTCAATTCGCAGCGGCTGGGCAAGGGTCGAGGCGTGCTGATCCGGCACGATCTGCCGGAAATCACCCTTTCGGCGCAGCGCCCGGTCGAGTTCCAGGTGGACGGCGACTATCTGGGGCCACGCGAACGTGTGACATTCCGTAGTGTTCCCGATGCGCTACGGGTATTCGCGTGATGTACTTGGGTCTCGGCAGGACAGCCACCCGTAGTACGCCCATGGCCAGGCGTTTTACGGAGGCGGTAACACCGTCCTGAAGAAACCTTGGACTCACTGCCGCCACCTTCGGAGCATGCCTTCGAAGACAAGGTGTGATCCAGCAGACACCTGAGAATTCCAAAAAAGCGCTCACCAAACCCTTGTGCTCGGAGCGCTGGGCTGCCAGGCTTGTTCACGGCCTTGAAACAACGGCTGTGATCGCTCAGCGCGGAGTGACCGGCCCACCAGCCGGTCCCGTGGCTGAACTGCGGCGGCGTACCTCTCCCAGGAGAGGCCCCGTCGCCGGCACCGAGACCACCAGCAGCCCAAGGTCCACGAACCCCCCGCACGTTCCGGCCGTGGTCGGCATCGCCGACCCGCCGGTTCGAGCGGAGACGCTCGTGAAAGAGTTCACATTCACAAGATCTTCTTCGGATCGGTGAACCGGGAACATTTCAACGCGCGTCTGCATTAGGTAGTAGTCCGGCGTACGTGTGGTGGCGGCGCCAGGACCACTGCCACAGCGCCGTACTTCCCGCGGCGTAGCGGTACCGCAGAATGCACTGCACAAGCGCACAAGTCGTAATGCTCGGGCGGGCGCACCCCACCCCGTCCGCAGCGCACAACGCGAGGAGTTAGGACCGATGGACTGGCGCCACCGCGCCGCGTGCCGCGATGAGGACCCGGAGCTGTTCTTCCCGATCGGGAACACCGGGCCGGCACTGCTGCAGATTGAAGACGCGAAGGCGGTCTGCCGCCGTTGCGACGTCATTGACCAGTGCCTCCAGTGGGCGCTCGAGTCCGGTCAGGACGCGGGTGTCTGGGGCGGGATGAGCGAGGACGAGCGCCGCGCGCTCAAGCGCCGCGCCGCTCGCGCCCGTTCGCGCATGGCCTGAGCGCCTGCGGCCCGACGGCTGGAGCACCACAAGTACAGTGCGACAAGCAAGAGCGTTGATCGCGACGGGACCGGTCGGATGATCCGACCGGTCCCGTCGCGATCACGGCGCCCTGAGGCATGTCGGTGCGAACAGCGACGTGATGACCGGCAGAGATGATCAGTCGTCATCTCCGCCGGCTTTTGGACGTCCTCATCGTCCCCGAGCCTCTCGCGACGCGGCGAGGGACCGATCAGTCGCCGACGTTGAGCTGCAGTGTGACGACCGTGCCGCCGCCCTCGCGCGGGGTCATGTCGAAGGTGCCGCTCAGCTCGCCGTTCACGAGGGTGCGCACGATCTGCAGGCCGAGGTTGCCCGCCGTGCTCGGGTCGAAGCCCGGCGGCAGGCCGCGGCCGTCGTCCGCGACGAGGATGGTCAGCTCGCGGTCCCGGCGCACCGCGGTGACCTCCAGCTGCGAGCCGGCCCCGTCGAGACCGTGCTCGAAGGCGTTCTGCAGCAGTTCGGTCAGCACCATCGCCAGCGGCGTGGCCACCCGCGCCGAAAGCTCACCGAAGGTTCCGATGCGCCGTGAGTGCACGCCGCGCGACGACGCGCCGCTGCCCGCGGCCGCCGAGTAGTCGAGCACCATCGCCAGCACCCGATCCGCGATCTCGTCGAACTCGACCCGCTCGTCCAGGGTCTGCGACAGCGTCTCGTGCACGATCGCGATCGAGCCGACCCGGCGCACCGCCTCGTTGAGCGCCGCCCGGCCGCGCGGCTCGTCCAGGCGCCGCGCCTGGAGCCGCAGCAGCGCCGCGACGCTCTGCAGGTTGTTCTTGACCCGGTGGTGGATCTCCCGGATCGTCGCGTCCTTGGTCACCAGCTCGCGGTCCCGGCGGCGCAGCTCGGTCACGTCGCGCACCAGCACCATCGCCCCGATCCTGGTGCCCTGCGGCAGCAGCGGGATGGTGCGCAGACGCATCGCGCCGCCGATGGTCTCCATCTCGGTGTCCCGGGGCGAGCGGCCGTCGACCGCGGAGGCGAGCGCCTCGTCGATCGGACCGGCATGCGGGTCGAGCAGGTCCTCGCACGCCTTGCCGAAGTGCGAGCCGACCAGGTCCGCGGCGTGGCCGAGCCGGTGGAACATGGACACCGCGTTGGGGCTGGCGTAGGTCACGGTTCCGTCGGCGTCGAGGCGGATCATGCCGTCGCCCACGCGCGGCATCGCGTCGAGGTGGCTGCGCGACTTCGGATTCGGGAAGCGCCCGGTGGCGATCATCTGCGCCAGATCGGCCGCGGTCTGAAGGTATGTCAGCTCCAGGCGGCTCGGCGTGCGGGCGGTCAGCAGGTTGGTGTTGCGCCCGATCACCGCGATCACCCGGTCCGCGCGGCGCACGGGTATCGCCTCCACCCGCACCGGCACCGCCTCGCGCCACTCCGGGTCCCCCTCCCGGATTATCCGGCCCGTGTCGAGTGCCTGGTCGAGCAGCGGCCGTTTGCCGCGCGGGACGACGTGGCCGACCATATCCTCCGGGTACGAGGTCGGGCCGGTGTTCGGCCGCATCTGCGCTACCGCGACATAGCGGGTCTGATCGGCGGTGGGCACCCACAGCACCAGGTCCGCGAACGACAGGTCCGCGAGCATCTGCCAGTCGGCGACAATGAGGTGCAGCCACTCCAGGTCTCGGTCGTCGAGCGTGGTGTGGTCGCGCACCAGAGCGTTCATGGACGGCATTGGCTCAGTATCCCAGGCACATCCGTCCGGGCTGACCCAGAAGGATGAGGACGGACGGATGACCAACCCGCTCGGCTGGCTGGACGAACACGCCCGAAAGCGCGAGGCGGCCGGGCTGCGGCGGCGGTTGCGGCCGCGCCCGCAGCACACCGGCCTGGTGGACCTGGCCGGCAACGACTACCTCGGGCTGGCGCGCGACCCGCGGGTGACCGAGGCGGCCGCGCGCGCGGCGCGGGAATGGGGCGGCGGCTCGACCGGTTCGCGGCTGGTGACAGGCACGACGCAGGCTCACGTCGCGTTCGAGCGGGAGCTGGCCGCGTTCGTCGGGGCCGAGGCGGGCCTTGTGTTCTCGTCCGGTTATCTGGCGAATCTGGGTGCGATCACCGCACTCGCGGGCCGCGGCGATCTGATCGTCTCAGACGCGCTCAACCACGCGTCGCTGATCGATGGTTGCCGGCTGTCCCGGGCACGCGTGGAGGTCGTGGGGCACGGTGCAGTGGCTGAGGTACGGGCCGCGCTCGCCGAACGCAGCGAAGAACGCGCTTACGTGGTGACGGACGCGGTGTTCTCGGTGGACGGGGACGTGGCACCGCTCGCAGAGCTGGCCGCGGCGTGCTGCGAGTACGGAGCGGTTCTGATCGTCGATGAGGCACACGGGGTCGGCGTGTTCGGTGATGGCGGCCGGGGTGCGGTACACGCGGCGGGGCTCGCTGGCTCGCCGGACGTGGTCGTGACCGCGACGCTGTCGAAGTCGCTCGGGGCTCAGGGCGGCGTGGTCCTCGGGCCGTCGGCGGTCATCGCACACCTGGTGGACACGGCGCGGGCATTCATCTTCGACACCGGGCTGGCACCGGCGGCGGTCGGCGCGGCTGCCGAAGCGCTGCGCATCCTGCGCGCGGAGCCGCAGTTGGCCGAGCGGGTGCGCGTGAACGCGCGAGCGTTGCACGACCTTGCCCAGGCGGCGGCCCTTACCGCCACGACGCCGGTCGGCACGGTGACCTCCGTGCTGATCGGTGACCCGGACCTGGCGGTCGAGCTGGCCGGTCTGTGCGCCGAACTCGGCGTCGCGGTGGGCTGTTTCCGGCCGCCCTCGGTACCGGACGGCCGCTCCCGGCTGCGGCTGACCGCCCGGGCCGATCTGACGCACGCCGAACTGGACGCGGCCGGGCGGGCGTTGCACGCCGTGGCCGGGCGCATCGGCTCAGTGTCCGTCCCGCCCGCAACACACAACGTGGTCCAGACCAATAGGGCCAGAGGTCTGGACAACCGAGATTGGTCTAGTCCACAATCGTGACGGCACGCCGAACCGCGGCGCAGACCGGCTGTCCAAGCTCGTAGTCCATGCCCCGCAGGAGGAGTCGTCGCGTGCCCACCATCTCGACGCCTCTAGCCGTTGTGGACGGCGGGTTGATTGGTCCAGTCACGGTGGTCGTCGAGGACGGCTGCATCCGCGCGCTGCGGCACACCGGCGCTCGTGAGAGCGCTCACGCGGACATCGTGCTGGCCGACGGGGTGCTGACGGCCGGCTTGGTCGACATCCAGATCAACGGCGCCTTCGGGGTGGACTTCTCCAGCGCGGACGACAGCGCCTGGGATCGGGTCGCCGCCGCGCTGCCGCTCACCGGCGTCACAGCCTTCCAACCCACGTACATCACGGCGCCGCTCGGCGCGCTGGTATCCGGGCTGCACACCGCGATCGAGGCCCGGCAGCGCCAGAGCGGTTCGGGCGCCGCGCGCATCCTCGGCGTACACCTGGAGGGTCCGTTCCTATCGGCCGTGCGCCACGGCGTGCACGAGCAGCGTTATCTGGCCGAGCCGACACGCGAGGCGATCGACCGGCTGCTGGGCGCGCCTGGCAGCGAGATCCTGACCATGGTGACGATCGCGCCGGAACTGCCGGGCGCACTGGAGGCCATCCGGCGACTGACCAGGGCCGGCGTGCGCGTCTCGGTCGGGCACACCGACGCCACCGCCGACCGGATCACCGCCGCCGCGGACGAGGGTGCCACCCTCGTCACCCACATCTTCAACGCGCAGCGCGGCCTTGCGCACCGCGAGCCCGGGGTGCCGGGTGCGACCATGGCGGACCGCCGCTTCTACTGCGGGCTGATCGCGGATCTGCATCATGTCGCGCCCGAGGTGTGCGGCCTCGTGTGGAAGGCCGCACGCGGCCGCGTCGTGCTGGTCACCGATGCCATCGCCGCGGCCGGCATGCCGCCCGGCGACTACACCTTGTCCGGGATCCCCGTGGTGCTCGGCGCGGACGGGGTGCCGCGCAACGCCGACGGGACCATCGCGGGCTCGGCGCTCACGCTCGACCAGGCGGTGCGCAACATGATCTCGCTGGGCCTGCCCGCGGCCCAGGTGATCGAGGCGGCCAGCCGCGTCCCGGCGGACGCGCTCGGCCGCGCCGACCTGGGCCGGATCGAACCCGGCGCGCGCGCCGACCTGGTCTGGTGGTCGGACGACTTCCACCCGCGCCGCGCGTGGGTGGACGGCAGGGAGGCGCAGGCGCCCGTCGCGGACGCCGCGTTGCCCGCCCCGCGGGAATCGTTCGCCGTGTCACCCTGACTCGCACGGCCGGTTCCAGCGCCGTGCCGGGCCCGCGGCCGGGTTCGGATGCCCGCAACATCCGCCCGCGGCGGTCGCGCCCGGCGAGCCGGTCCGCAGGCGCGGGCGGAAGTGAGGGTCTTCCGCCCGCCGCCTGCGGACCGCCTCGGCGGCGCTACGGCGCGACGGCGGGTCGTCGACGCGCGTTTGTCGTGGCGGGCTGCCATAATTGCGTAGACGCCGCGCGCCGGCCTGTCCAAAGATGGCTTCAACCTTGCGCCGACGATCGAACCGGCGGCTGTTTCGTCCGGTTCATGTCAGATAGGCCGGCTTTCATGACGCACGGGGCGTCAGTGCGGAAGCCGGGCGCACGGGGATATCTCAATACATATGAGGGTGATCGCGGCAGAGTGGATGCTTCGGGCTTCAGAGATCCACGATCCGTGGCTTGCGCGTCGGGCGGGCGCTCCGATCGGCCCGGCCACGCGCCACGATTCGGGTCCGCCCGACCGGGCCGAAGTCTTTAGCGGTCAATTCGGACAGGGAGCTTGACAGCACCCACATACGCGATACATCGTGTCCCCAAGTCGCGATGTATCGCGTTTACGGAGGGGTTAGACGAGATGAACGCACTGCAACGCGCCGGCAATGCGCTCGCGCGCGTGCCCGGCGGGCGGGTCGGCAAGTGGGTGGTACTCGGGGTCTGGCTGGTGCTCCTGGTCGGCTTCGGCTCGATGTCGGGCAAGCTGACCGGCGCGGAGAACAATCAGCCGTCCAGCTGGCTGCCCGGCAGCGCCGAGTCCACCCAGGTGGTCAAGCTGACCGGCCAGTTCCAGTCGACGGGCCTCGCGCCGGCAGTGGTGGTGTACGAGCGCGACGGCGGCATCACGCCGAGCGACGTGCACAAAGCTCAGCAGGATGCGATCGCGTTCGCCGAAGTGCCGCACACCACCGGCAAGATCGTCGGCCCGATCCCGTCCAAGGACGGCAAGGCCATCGAGACGATCGTGCAGATCGACCTTGGGGCCAAGAACGACTGGAACCTGCTCAAACCCGCGGTCGACGCGATCAAGGCGCGAGCCGCTTCAGGGGCCGCGGGGCTGACCACGTACGTCACCGGCCCGGCCGGCTTCGGTGCGACGGAGGCCTCGGCGTTCAGCGGCATCGACGGCGTGTTGTTGTACGCGACGATCGCGGTCATCGTCGTTCTCCTGCTGCTCACGTACCGAAGCCCCACGCTCTGGCTGCTGCCGCTGGTGTCATCCGGCCTGGCGCTGGCGGTCACGATGGGATTGGTCTACCTGCTGGCGGCACACGCCGGGCTCACGGTGAACGGCCAGAGCCAGGGCATCCTGCTGGTGCTGGTCATGGGCGCGGGCACCGACTACGCGCTGCTGCTGGTCGCCCGTTATCGGGAAGAGCTGCGCCGGCATGAGGACCGGCACGAGGCGATGGCGGTCGCGCTGCACCGGGCCGGACCCGCGATCATCGCCTCCGCGGCCACCGTCGGAATCGGGATGCTGTGCCTGACCGCCGCGGAGATGAACTCGACCAACAGCCTCGGGCCGGTCTGCGCGATCGGCGTGATCGTGGCGCTTCTGGCGATGGTGACCCTGCTGCCCGCGCTGCTGACCATCCTCGGCCGCTGGGTCTTCTGGCCGGTACGCCCCGCCGCCGGCAGCGAGGACCCGACCACGAACGGCGTTTGGGCACGCATCGGCGGCGGCATCGCCAAGCGGCAGCGGACCGTGTGGATCGGCACCGTGGTCATCCTCGGCGCGCTCGCCTTCGGCATCTCAGGGCTGAAGGCGGACGGTCTTTCCAACGCCGGAACGTTCACCAACACGCCTGACGCGATCGTCGGCCAGCAGGTCGCCGACGCGCACTTCCCGGCCGGCGCGGGAAGCCCGATCGTGGTGATCGCGAACGACTCGTACACCCCGCAGGTCGAGAACGCGGTGGCGAGCACGCCGGGCATCGCCTCAGTGGACGATCCGGTCAGCAAGAACGGGTACGTCTACATGCAGGGCAACCTGACCTCGGCGCCGGACAGCCAGGCCGCGAAGGACGTCGTGAACGCCGTGCGCGCCAACGTGCGCGCGATTCAGGGTGCTGACGCGAAGGTCGGCGGAAACACCGCGGTGGTCATGGACATCGAAGCGGCATCGCAGCATGACGACAAGACCATCATCCCACTGATCCTGCTGGTCGTGCTCGTGATCCTGGGTCTGTTGCTGCGCGCTCTGGTCGCACCACTGGTGCTGATCGCGACCGTGGTGCTCTCCTTCGGCGCCTCGCTGGGGCTCAGCGTGCTGTTCTTCAACCACGTGTTCCACTTCAGCGGCGAGGACGCGGCCTATCCCCTGCTCAGCTTCGTCTTCCTGGTCGCGCTCGGGATCGACTACAACATCTTCCTGATGACCCGAATCCGTGAGGAGGCGGTCAAGGCCGGTACCAGGCGCGGCGCGCTCACCGGCCTGGCCGCGACCGGCGGCGTGATCACCTCGGCCGGCCTGATTCTGGCCGGCACCTTCGGCGTGCTGGCCACGCTGCCGATCACCGCCTTCGCCGAGATCGGATTCACCGTCTCGCTCGGCGTCCTGCTCGACACCTTCATCGTCCGCTCGATCCTGGTCACCGCGCTGGCGATGGACCTGGACCACCGGATCTGGTGGCCGAGCCGGCTGGGCCGTCGCGCGACGGCATTCGCGGCGGCGGTGCCCGCGGCGAAGCCGGCTGCCGACGAGGAGACCGCGATAACCCGGTGACGACAACCCGGTGACGCAGAGCCCGTAGTCACCGTCGCGGCATTCAGCAGCATTCAAGGGTAAGGGTCCTGTTCCGCGAGCAGATCGCGGAACAGGACCCTTGTTCGTTCGCCGCGTGCTCGCGCCTACCGGGTCTGCGTGACCTTCGCGAGGGCGCGCGGGGAGTCCGGGTTCAGCCCCCGGGCCATGGTGATCTCGTAGGCGAGTTGCTGCAGCGGCAGGATCTCCAGGATCGGGACGATCTGCTCGGCGACCCCGGAGGGCAGCGTGAAGCCCGCCGAGGCGCCCGCCACGTGCTCCCGGGAGCCGACCACGACCAGGTCCGCTCCGCGCTCCCGCAGCCGGTCCAGCACCGGCTCCAGGGCCCTGCCGCCGGCCCCTTCGGAGGCCACCGCGATCACCGGAGAGACGTTGTCCACCATCGCCAGCGGGCCGTGCATCAGGTCCGCGCCGGAGAATGCGTGCGCCGGCAGGTAAGAGGTCTCCATCACTTTGAGCGCGGCCTCACGCGCCGTCGGGTAGCCGTAACCGCGCGAGGTGATCACCAGCCGGGAGGCGAAGCGGTAACGCTCGGCCAGCTTGACCACCTCGTCGCGCCGCTCCAGGACCGCGGCGGCCAGTTCGGCAATGCCCTTGGCCGCCGAACCGTCGCCGCCGCGTACCGCGTCGATGAGCAGGTAAAGGGTCAACAGTTCGGCCGTGTAGGACTTGGTGGCGGGCAGCGCCTTCTCGGGACCGGCCAGCACGTCGAGCGCCAGCTCGCTGGCCCGGTTGACCGGGGAGTCGGCGACATTGGTCACGGCGAGTGTCAGCGCCCCGGCGGCCTTCGCCATCTCGGTGTAGCCGACCAGGTCCGGTGAGCCGCCGGACTGCGAGACGGTGATCGAGAGCACGTCCGTCAGGTCCGGCCGCGCCCCGTACGCGGACGCGGTGGACATCGAGGTGAGGCCCGCCGGAACGCCGAGGCCGACCTCGATCAGGTACTTGGCGTACAGGGCGGCGTTGTCGCTGGTGCCGCGCGCGGTCAGCAGCACGAAGCGGGGCCGCCGCCGGCCGATCTCGGCGGCCACCTCGCGGATCGCCGGCAGTCCCTCGTCCAGGATGCGCTGCAGGACGCGCGGCTGCTCGGCCATCTCGCGGGCCATGATCTCGCCGGGCTCCGGGATCGGGGCCGCCTGGCCGGCCGGGGTGGTCGTCATGAGGGTGGTTCCTGATTCTGTGAGTAGCGGTTCAGATCGACGCGGCCGGTCAGCGCCTCGGCGGCGGCCAGGCCGCACACCCGGGCCGCGCCGTAGGTGCTGAGCACGGTGACGCCCCGGGCGGCCAGTTCGTCGACGCGGCCGTGCGGCAGTCCCAGTTCGACGACGACGGCGTCGGGACGCGCGGCGACAAGCGCGCCGACCGCCTCGGCCATCCACGCGTTGCGGTTCAGATCGCGCACCGCGAGCACCAGCGGGCGGCCCGCCGCGGCCGCCGACAGCGGCGCGGTGTCTATGCGCGCGTTCTCGTCCGCGACCGGCACCGTCATCAGGCCGACCGACTCGGTACCCGCTGTCGGCGCGGACACGCGCGTACCGGTCGTACCGGGCAGCAGTTCGGCCAGCGGCGCGAGCAGTCCCCACCGGGTCGCGGTGTCCACGGCGATGTTCACCAGCGGGGAGAACTCGACGACATACGGCGGCGAGCCGAGCGGCTTCAGTTCGCCGCGTACGCGCAGCGCCCGCCGCGCTGCCGCAAGGCCGACGGTAGTTCCGGTTCCCGCTCCGACTCCGGCTCCGGCGCCGACTCCGGCTCCGGCTCCGGCGCCGATTCCGACTCCGGCTCCGACCGGCGCGCCGACGCTGCTCGCCGCCCACACGCCCGCCGACCAGCGAGCGACCGCGCGGTTCCGCTCGGCGGCCTCGTACAGCCGCTCCTCGGACAGGCGCCGCTCGCGCACGGCCCAGACGATCGCGTCGCGCAGGTACAGGAACGCCTCCTCGTCGGCGAGACTGCCGCCGAAACAGATCGCGTCCGCTCCCGCCGCCAGGGCCTTCACCGTGCCCTCCGCGATGCCGTGCGTCGCGGAGATCGAACCCATGTCGATTCCGTCGGTGATGATCAGCCCGTCGAAGCCGAGCCGCTCGCGCAACAGGCCGGTCAGCACGGCGCGCGACATCGTCGCAGGCAGCGCCGCGTCATACCGGGGGAAGAGGATGTGCGCGGTCATGATGCATTTCGTCCCGGCGGCGACCGCCGCGCGGAAGGGCGCGAGGTGCAGCGCGAACTTCGCGTCGTCGAAGTCGATCAGCGGCAGGCCGAGGTGCGAATCCACGCCGGTGTCGCCGTGTCCGGGGAAGTGCTTGGCGCACGCGGCCACCCCGGCTGCTTGCAGACCTCTGATGTAAGCCGCGGTGTGACGCACCGTCAGGGCGCTGTCCGAGCCGAAGGAACGCACCCCGATGACCGGATTGTCGGTATTCGCGTTGACGTCGGCGACCGGGGCGTAGTTCAGGTTGATCCCGGCGGCGGCCAGGTCCCGGCCGATCGCCGCGGCCACCTGTTCGGTCAGCCGCGGGTCGTCGGCGCTGCCGAGGGCCAGGTTGCCCGGGTAGGAGGAGCCGCGCTCGATCTCCAGCCGCGTGACGTCGCCGCCCTCCTCGTCGATCGCGAACAGCAGATCAGGCTGGAGCGCGCGCAGTTCGCCGGTCAGCGCCGCCAACTGCGCCGTGTCGCGCACGTTGCGGTGGAACAGCGCGACGCCGGCCAGTTCGCCCTCCCCGATCCGGCGGCGCAGCCACTGCGGCGGCGCGTGGCCGTCGAAACCGGCCTGGAGCACGGCTCCCGCGTCGCGCAGCAGTCGGGCGGTCTCGGTGCCGGATGGCGCCATGGTGCCAAGTCCCTCTCGTCGTTCGCTCGTGACCGCCGGATACCGTGGCGTCCGCGCGGCTCAGCCCTTGACCGCGCCGGCGGTCAGCCCCGAGGCCACCCTGCGCTGGAAGATCACGAACAGGATGATCACCGGAAGCGAGACCAGCAGCGCCCCGGCCATCTGCGAACCGTAGTCGGCGCCGTGCGTAGGGCTGGAGGAGTAGAACGACAGCCACACCATCGAGGTGCGCTTGCTGTTGCTGCTCAGCAGCGTGTTGGCGAGCACGAACTCGTTCCACGCCTGGATCCAGGCGTAGACGCCGGTGGTCACCAGGCCGGGCAGGGACAGCGGCAGGATGATCCGGAAGAACGCGCCCCAGCGGGTGCAGCCGTCCACCATCGCCGCCTCGTCCAGTTCCACCGGGATGTTCACGATGAAGGAGCGCAGGGTCCACACCACGTACGGGATGGTGAAGACCAGGTAGGCCACGATCACGCCGAGGAACTGGTCGTAAAGCCCGGCCTTGTTCAGCACGATGTACAGCGGGATCGCGATGGACAGCAGCGGCACCATCTGCACGATCAGGATCGCCACGATGAACGGGTTGCGCCCGCGGAAGCGGAAGCGGGCCACCGCGACGGCGGCCAGGAAGCCGACGACCAGTCCGGCCAGCACCGAACCGATGGTGATGATCGCGGTGTTGCGCAGGTTCCCGAGGAAGTCCGGGTCGTCGAAGATCGTCTTGTAGCTGGAGAAGTCGAACCGCTTCGGCCAGAAGGCCGGATTCTGCGCGAGCAGGTCTCCGTTCGACTTGACCGTGGTCAGGATCATCCAGTAGATCGGGAACGCCATCACGATGCCGAAGACCACGGCGACGGTGTTCCAGAGGCCGGTCATCGCGCGGCTCTCGCTGGGCCGTCGGGCGCCGCGGCGCCGCGGCCTGGCGGCCGGCAGCCGGTCGGGCATCGCCCGGGCGGGGGTGTGGCCGGCCATCAGCCCTGGCCTCCGATCTTGACGACCTGCCGGATGTACGCCACCAGCACCGCGAGCATCAGCAGGATCATCGCGACGGAGATCACCGAACTGGTGCTGTAGTGCGAACTGGTGAAGCCCTCCTCGTAGAGGTAGACGCCCACGGTCCAGTAGCCGGGCTCGGGGGCGTTCTGCCGCAGCGACCAGATCTGGGTGAACACCTGGAAGTCCCAGATGAAGCTGAGCGAGGTGCACAGCAGCAGGAACGGCCGGATGATCGGCAGGATCACGTGCCGGAAGCTCTGCACGGGATTGGCCCCGTCGACGCGCGCGGCCTCGACAAGTTCCCTGGGTACCTGGGTCATCGCCGCGTTCAGGCCCAGCACCAGGAACGGCAGCGCGCCCCAGACCACCGCGGCGGCGACCACGACGTATAGGCCCTCGTTGGCGTTGGCGAACCAGTCGTGGTTCTTCATGCCGCTGCCGCCGAGCAGGTAGCAGATGTAGTCGATCACGCCGCCGATGCCGGCGAACAGCCAGCGGAAGACCGTGCCGGTCACCAGCGCCGGGATCGCCCAGACGAACATCAGCACGGTCGAGACGAAGATCTTGGCCCACCGCGAGACGCGGTTGAGCAGCAGCGCGAAGACCAGGCCGAGCGCGACGGAGAGGGTCACCACCTCGAAGGTGAACAGGAAGGTGCGCCAGACCACGTGCCAGAACTGCGCGTCCGACAGCACCCGGGTGAAGCCCTGGAAGCCGATCCAGCGGTCCAGGCTCGGCACCGCCAGGCGCAGGTAGCTGTTGACGTTCTGGAACGCCAGCAGGATCACCCGCAATAGCGGGTAGCCCATCACACCGACCAGCGCGACGATGGCGGGCAGGATCAGGATGTACGGGATGTACCTGCCCTGGACCGTGGCGCCGCGGCGGCGGCCCGGGGGCGGCGCCGGCGCCCGGCCTTCCGACGGCTCGACGCCGCGCTCGCGGCTGTCGGATTGAATCGCGCTCATCGTGGTTGAGGGGTCCTTCCCTGGGGCCCGCAGGTCCTGGTCCTGGTCCTGGTCCTGATGCCTGCCGAGCCGGTCCACTGTGCCGCTCGCATCGGTGCGTAGCAGCCCGCGCGGTGCGGCGCGCGGGCTGCTGGTCTCACTCAAGTACATGCCGTCCTGACGTCGTGGACCCGGTTCCGGCTCGGTGCCGGAGGCGCCGGGTCCGCGAAGGGGAGGCTACTGCGCGTTCAGGTCGCCCAGAATGGTGGTCTGTGCGGTGCCGAGGGCGGTCGCCGGGTCGGTGCCGGTGGCCACTGCCGAGAAGGCGGTCTGCAGGGCGGTCTCGTCGGCGCCGGACCAGTTCGGCGAGTTCGGGATGAACCAGGTGGCCGCCTTGGCCGCCTCGCCGGTGGCCTGGTTGGCGGGGCTGGCCGCCTCGTAGGCGGAGATCAGCGTCTTGTTGTTCGGGATGGCGAACTTCGCCAGCATGGTCTGGTTGGCGGTGTCGGTGAAGATCCGCAGGAACTCCGCGCCCAGGCCCGGGTCCGCGGCGTGCGTCGGCACGGCCAGGTCGGAGCCGCCGAGGAACGCCGGGGTGGGCGTGCCGGCCGCGGTGCCCGGGACCGGGATCTCGGCCAGGTCGCCGGCCAGCGCCGGATTGCCCGCCTTCGGGTCGACGACCGAGCCGGCCTCCCAGCCCGCGCCGATGATCGCGGCGATGTTGCCCTTGGCCATCAGCGCGTCCTGGTTGGACTCGTCCACCGTGGCGCCGCCGACCGAGTACTTCTTCTGCAGGCTGTACCAGGTCTTGACGCCGTTGACGAAGGTCGGGTCGGTCAGCGTGCCGCTCCAACTGCTTCCGCTGGCCTTCGCGATGACGCCCTTGACGCCGTAGGTGCCGGCGCCGAAGGACGCAGCGGTGTACCAGTCCTTACCGGGCAGGTAGAGCGCCGAGAAGTTCGGCACGGCGGCGTTCTTGGCCTGCACCTTCGCCAGGTCGGTGGACAGTTCGTCGAGGGTGGCCGGCGCAGTGGTCACACCGGCTGCGGCGAACAGGTCCTTGCGGTAGATCAGGACGCGCGCACCGGCGTAGTACGGGACGGCGTACGTCTTGCTGCCGTCCGGGCTCTGGCCCGAGGCGGCCAGCGAGTCCAGCCACTGCGCGGAGTTGTCGAACTGGCTCTTGACGCTGGTCAGATCCACGAAGGACCCGGCGTTTATGTACTTGGCCGTCTGGGTGTTGCCCAGTTCGAGCGCGTCCGGCGCGTTGCCGGACAGCAGGGCGGTGTCCAGCTTGGTGGTGTAGTTCGACCAGGTCTGCCACTCGATCTTGAGCTTGGCCCCGGTCTCCTTCTCGAACGCGGCCTTCGCCGCGTTGACCACGTCCGGCCAGCCCTTCTGGGCGTCGTTCATGATCCAGACGGTGACGGTCTTTCCGGCACCCTGAGTGCTGAGCGCACCCTGGGGCGTCGCGTTGTTGCCGCTCGACGACGAGCACGCCGAGGCGGTCAGCGCGGCCGCGGCGAGCGCGGCGGCGGCTGCGATCTTGCGCTTCAAGCCATCCTCCTGTGGATGCGAAGGCGGGGTGGGGAGCGGGACGGCACCGGTTCGGTTCCGGACCGGCGACCCTGGGCTTCGCCGAGCCGGACGGGTGCCACGCCGAACTGAACGTGGAGCTTCGACCGGGTCTTGCCCTGAGCCGTCGCACCGGTGGCGCCGGCCGCCGGCCGGCCTCGCCGCCGGACTGCGGGCGACCATCTCAATGGTTTAGACCAGTTCGGAGAGTGGCATAGACCAATGTGGACCGTCAAGGGTTCCGGGGCCGGTGAGCCAAGCCGTTATCAACGCTTCACCGGTCCACGGAGCCCCGCCTCCTGGTGCATACTGGTCTAGACCTCTAGGGCCGACCGGGCGCCTCTTCCGGCCCCGCCGCGACCCGCGCGTGCCGCAGCGTGCCGGCCGCGGAAGGGCTGTCCGTCCTTTACAGCGCCGTGGGACCATGGCACCTTGTGGCCACAACATCAGGAGGTGCCGTGACGGTCGAGCACAGCGCGGTGGAGGTTCGCGCCCCGCTCGTCGGGCCGGGGGATCCGGATCACGACGAGAGCACCCATGCCGCCGAGCCGGCCGCGCGCGTGCCCAAGTACTACCGGCTCAAGCGGCACCTGCTGGAGATGACCCAGACGATGCCGCCGGGAACGCCGGTGCCGCCGGAGCGCACCCTCGCGCTGGACTTCGACACCTCGCGCACGACGGTGCGCCAAGCCCTGGCGGAACTGGTGGTGGAGGGCCGGCTGGAGAGGATCCAGGGCAAGGGCACCTTCGTGGCGAAGCCGAAGGTCGCGCAGGCGCTGCAACTGACCTCATACACCGAGGACATGCGCGCGCAGGGCCTGGAGCCGACGTCGCGGCTGCTGGAGATCGGCTACGTGTCCGCCGAGGACGACCTGGCCGACCGGCTGGTCATCAAGCCGGGCTCGCGGGTGCTGCGGATCGAGCGGCTGCGCATGGCCAACGGGGAACCGATGGCGATCGAGACCACGCACCTGTCCGCCAAGCGCTTCCCCGGCCTTCGCAAACACCTGACGAAGTACTCCTCGCTCTACACCGCGCTCGGCGAGGAGTACGGGGTGCACCTGGCCGAGGCGGAGGAGACGATCGAGACGGCGCTGGCCACCCCGCGCGAGGCGGCGCTGCTTGGCACGGACACCGGCCTGCCGATGCTGCTGCTCTCCCGGCACTCCAAGGACGACAACGGCGAGCCGGTCGAGTGGGTGCGCTCGGTCTACCGGGGCGACCGATACAAGTTCCTGGCCCGCCTGACCAGACCGAAGGCGTAAACGACCGGACCGAGGGCATAACGCTCCACCCGGTTGTCCGCTGCTCACGCTCGACAGGCTCAAGTTCCACGCACATGAACTCGCACCGTCGCCACCCCGCGAAC
>NZ_JAGSXH010000117.1 GCF_018283645.1 Actinocrinis puniceicyclus
ACCCACGACCCACGACCCACGACCCACGACCCACGACCCACGACCCACGACCCACGACCCGCCACCGCCCGGAATTCAGACTCCGTACATCTGGGCGGTTCGCGAGGGTCACCGGGCTACCGGGCCGGGTGCCTAAGTTCTGCGGTCATGGCTGAGATCTCCAGACGTTCCGCTCTGACACTGCTCGGAGCAGGAGCGCTGGCCGCCGGCGCGGCGGCGGCCGCGAACGCGGAGCTGACCGGAGCGTCGGCGCCCGAGCCCGCGCCGGGCCCCGACAACCCGGTACGCGTGGAAAACCGGCTGCCAGGCAGCGCGGACTGGCGGATCGGCGCCGGCGGGACGGTCTCGTCCGACGACCTCGGGCGCCAGATCAAGGGATACGCGTCCGCGACCAGCGTGAACATCGGGGATTCGGTGGACTTCCACGTCTCCACCGACCCGGCGCGCGCCTTCACCGTCTCGGTCTACCGGCTCGGCCACTACGCGGGCGCGGGCGCGCGCCGCGTCGCCGGCAGCCCGTGGCTGCCCGGACGGACACAACCGGCGCCGGTCACCGACCACCCGACCGGAACGATCAGCTGCCGCTGGGGCGTCAGCTGGACGCTCAACGTGCCACGCACATGGACCGCCGGGATGTACCTGGCCGCGCTCACAGCCGACAGCGGCCACCGCAGCTTCGTGCCGTTCGTGGTGCGCGACGACGCGCGGCGCGCGGACTTCCTGGTGATACTCCCCTTCTCCACCTACCAGGCGTACAACCAGTGGCCGCTGGACGGCAAAGTCGGCAAGAGCCTCTACTACGGCTACGGCCACGACGGGAACCCGAACGCCGCCGGCAGCGAAGCCGGATCGGTGCGCACCGACGTGCACGGCGCACCCATCGCCTACCGCACACGGGCACGGAGGGTCAGCTTCGCCCGCCCCTACTCGGCAGTGGGCCTGCCGCAGCGCGCCGACCTCGATTACGAGTTCTTACAGTGGGCGGAACGCAGCGGCTACGACCTGAGCTACGCGACGAGCGTGGACCTGCACGACGGCCGGATCAACACCTCGCAGTACTCTGCGTTGATCTTCTCAGGACACGACGAGTACTGGTCCCGGGCGATGCGCGACACCGTCGCCTCCGCCGTGGAATCGGGCACCCACGCGGCATTCATCGCGGCCAACAACGTGTACTGGCACGTCCGGTTCGAGCCCGACGCCCAGGGGCGCGGCAGCAGGTTGATGACCTGCTGGAAGAGCGACCCGGATCCGCAGGCCGACGCGAGCGGGCCGACGTGCCTGTGGCGCACGATCGACCCGCACGGCGCGCACGCCGAGCAGAGCCTGATCGGTGTGCAGTACAACGGGATCCCGAAAGCGGAGATGCCGCTCGTCGTCAGCGGCGCGGACCACTGGTTCTGGGCCGGTACGGGCGTGGTGGACGGCGAGACGATCCCGCGGATCGTCGGAGGCGAGGCGGACGGATTCGACGCGGGCGCGCCGAAACCCAAGGCCGCGCGGCACACCATGCTGTCGGCCTCGCACTTCATGGCGCAGGGCGGCAGCAACTGGCCGCGCATCCAGCACACCAGCCTCTACGAAACCCCGCGCGGCGCGCTGGTGTTCGGCGCCGCGACGTTCAACTGGTCGCTGGGACTGAACCGGCCCGGCTACGTGGACGCGCGCATACAGCGCGCCACCGCGAACCTGTTCAGTCGGCTACGGCAACGCGTCGCGTGACAATCGGCGCCGCGGCCGGAAGAACCGCGGGAACCGCGGCGATCACGGCGAGCATCAGAACCTTGACGATGCCGGGGCCCGGGATCGGCACGAGCAGCAGCAGCGTGAGCAGCACGCCGTAGCAGGCAGCTGTCCGGAAAGCCACGGCGTTCAGTTCGGCGGACGCCACCGCGGCGAGCACCGCGACACACGACCACCACGGCGAGCACAGGTCGGCGGCGCGCAACAAGAGCGGACCGAGCGCGCTGGACGTCCAGGCCGCGGCCAGCCCGGCGCCGAGCGTCAGCAACCCGGCGGCCGCCTGCGTGACCCACGCGGCGGCAAGCACCCGCAGCCACAGCCCACGGCGACGCGAACCGCCCAGGATGATCACGCCGCGCGGAGTGTCTGCGCCTGCTGCGGTGACGAGAGTACGGCCATTGAGAGCGCTGGTATCGAGGGCGCTGCTTTTCAGAGCGCTGCTTTCGAGGGCGCTGCTTTCGAGAGCGCGGCGTGCGGCCCGTCCGGCTCGCACGCGGATCCAAAGCGCGACCGCGAGCCAGAACGCGCCGAGCGCGAGGTACGAGACGACCCAGTCCACCCGGCCCGCGACCCCGCCCTGGAAAGCCCAGTCGTTGTGGCCGATGTCGTGCGAGAACTGCGCGAACAGGTAGACCGGCGAGGAATGGGCGCCGCGGCCGCTTCCCGCCGGCGCGAACGCGGGCCCGGCCACCGGTGCGACCGCGACGGTGGCCGCCGCGATCAGCGCCAGCACCGCGCGGCTGAAACGCGGCGCCGTCTGCGGCGTTTCCACCGAAACGCCGGTCTTGTCCAGTGCGTCGATAGTCATGGCGCCGGGCACGATACGCCCCCAAAGCAAACGCCCGCCTCCCATAAGGTCACCGAACCGCCATGTGCGCATCACCCTGGGTTGGTCCCCGCTCGCTAACGTCCGCGGGTGGCCAGAGTCGACGATGCGCACAGCAGCACCCCGGGTCGGCGCGGCGTTCGGGTGCACCGGCTCGACGCGCGCAAGCGCATCACGGCCGGCGCTTTGCTCATCGCGGCGCTCTTCACCGTGATCCAGGCCGTCGGCTATCGGCAGGACGTGCCGTCCAACGACACCTACCAGTACGCGCGGCAGACCCTGCGCATCCTCGGCGACGACCAGGCCGAGGCAGTGCACGGCGCGGTGGTGATGTTCTGCCAGGACAGCGGCCAGTCGGCGGCCCGCAGCGCGACTCTCGACTACGGGTCCAGCTCCTCGGGTGCGGCGTACGCGTCCGGATACGCTCGCTGCCTCCAGACCTACCGCAATGGCCTGACGCCGAGTTCGCCGCGCTACATCGCCATCTTCACCTCGCGACCCGGCTACCCGCTGCTCGCGGCGGCGCCGGCCGCCGTGTTCGGGCTGCGCATGGGTCTCTGGCTCACTGCGCTGCTGTGCACCCTGGCCGCCAGCGCGCTGGTCATCGCGCTGCTGCTCGCGGCCGGATGCTCCACGGTCGCGGCGCTCGGCGGCCAGGCGCTGTTCCTCGCGGCGCCGACCGGCTACTGGGGCAGCAGGATGCTCACGGAAGGCCCGTCACTCGCGACGACGCTGCTCACCCTGCTCGGCGCGTGGTGGCTGGCACGCGGCCGGATCCGCATCGGGACCGCGACGCTGGCCGCGGGCTTCGCCACCGGATTCCTGGTGCGGTACTCCTCGCAACAGGTACTCGCGCTGCTGCTCACGGCCGGGGCGCTGGGGTGCCTCAGGTGGGTGCCTTCGGCCCGCAACAGCGGCACGGCGTTGCTCGCTGCGCTGTCCGGCGCCGCGTTCCTGCTCTCCGAACTCGCCGCCACCCTGCTCGACTGGCCGGGCATGTCTGAGTCCTTACAAGACACCTTCACCCGGCATTTCATCCGCCCCGACGTGGCCGACCCGGTGAGCCGGCTGCTGAAGCTCGACCTTCGCTTCTGGGGCTACTACCCGGTCTCCGAGCCGACCGCGCTGCTGGCCGCGGCCGGCCTGATCACACTCACGGTGCTGCTGCTGCGCCGCGACGCGGTGTACGGCGTCCTGGTGACGGCCGCGGCCGCGATCGGCGTCGTCGCGGTGGCCGCGCATCCGCTGGCCTCGCAGGCGGACCGGCTGATGGTTTCCATCTGGCTGATGCTCGCGCTCGGCCTGCCGCGCCTGTTCGCCGGAGCACGGGCGCCGTCCGCGCCGCCGCGCAGTCCCGAGCACGAGCAGGAACCCGCGTTCAGCGCGGGTCCGGCATGAGGAGGCCAGGTCACCGATGGACGTCTTGATGCTGGTCACCTCGGATGTCGCGCACGACGCCCGCGTGCTGCGCGAGGCCCGGTCGCTGGCAGATCAGGGGCATGCGATTCACGTGCTGGGCAAGGACGTGCCGGCCGGCTGGACGCCGCCGCCCGGCGTCACCGTGCGCTCGGTCTCGGGTGGCAGCGGGCTGAAACCGGCCGGGGCCGGCGGCCAGGGTCGCGGGCCGGGTATAGCGGCCGGCGCCCTGGGCCGCGCCGCGCGCTGGATGCTGCTGCCGCGCCACCGGCAGCGGGTGTGGCGCACCTGGTGCGAGCGCGCCCGGGCCGAGGCGCGGACGCTCGGATTCGACGTCGTACACGCCCATGATTTCAACGTACTGCGACTGGGCGCGCAGCTGGCGAGCGACAAGGGCGCCCGGCTGGTCTACGACTCGCACGAGTGGTGGTCCGGCCGCGAGCGGCACGGCCGGCCCACGCCGCTGGAGCGCGCGCGGGAACGGCGGGCCGAGCGGCGGATCGTGGCCCGCGCGGACGCGGTGCTCACCGTCAGCGACGGGATCGCGCAGCGGCTCGGGCGCTGGCGCGGCGGCCCGGTGATCGTGGTGCGCAACACCTTCCCGAGCCGGAAGGAACCGGCCGGCGCGGCGACGCTGCCCGACCGGCCGCGCGGCGCCGTGTACGCCGGGCGGATCGGGCCGGCCCGCGACATCGAGACGCTGCTCGCCGCCGCGGCGCCGCTGCGGCTGGACACGGTGCTGGTCGGCAAGGCCGAGCGCGAGTTCCTCGGGCGGCTGCGCGTCTGCGACGGCTCGGTGCGCATCGAGCCGGCGCGGCCGGTGGACGAGGTCGACGAGGTGCTTCGTCGCGTCGGCATCTCGGTGGTGACATTGACAGACACCTGCGAGAACCACCGGCTCGCGCTGCCGAACAAGGTGTTCCACGCGGTGCGCGCGGGCGTCCCCGTCGTCGCCGCGGACCTGCCGGAACTGCGCCGGCTGGTGACGAATCACGGACTGGGCGCGCTGTACCGGCCCGGGGACGCCGCTTCGCTGCGGACCGCGCTGGAGCAGGTGATCTGGGACTATCCGGCGTACTGCGAGAGGGTCGCGCAGGCCCGCGACGAGCTGAGCTGGGATCAGGACGCGAAGGCACTGATCGGCGTCTACGCGTCGTTCGCGGGCGAAGCGGTGCCGGCGGGCGCGCAGTGACGCCGCCGGAAGGCGCGGCCGGCCAGGGGGAAGCCGGACGCGGCGGCCGGCTCGCGGCGACGCGGCCGCGGGTGGTCATGCTGGTCGCCAACGGCGTCGCCGGAGATTCACGGGTGCAGAAGGTCGCCTGGTCGATGGCCGCGGCGGGCTGGGCGGTCACCCTGCTCGGGCGGGCACCCGCGGACGAGTTCGAACGCTACCGGCTCGGCGCGGCGGACGTCGTGCTCGTACCGGTGCCGAAACCCGTCTCAGGGTACGAACGCGCGCGGCGGCGGGGCGGCGCGGCGGCGGCAAAGCTGCGGCCCGCCTACCGCGAGGCGCGCGCCGTACTGTCCGCACGCGATGCCGCGACCGGGGGCGGCGCGCGTTCCCGCGTGGCGGCGCGGCTGCGCGGCCTGCTCGCGGCGCACCCGGGCGCCGACGGGCTCGTCGCGCGCTGCGGCCGTGGCCCGGTCGGCGGCGCGGCGCGACAGTCCGCGGCGGCGGCGTTCGGCGCGGCCGACCGGCACGGCGGATGGCGGTCGTTCAATCCGTGGTTCGCCGACCTGGAGCTCGCGCTCGCGCCGACGGTGCGCGCGCTGGAGCCCGACCTCATCCACGCGCACGACTTCCACATGGTCGGGATCGGGGCGCGGCTGGCCGCCGAGCTGAGCACGCCGCAACGCCGGGTGCGCTGGATCTACGACGCGCACGAGTACCTGCGCGGAAGAGACGTGCCGTCCCGGTGGGATATACGGGCACGGATGCGACGACGCATGCTGGTCGGGGTCGAGCGCGAGTACATCGGGCGCGCTGACGCGGTCGTGACCGTGTCTGACGGCATCGCGGACCGGCTCGTGCGGGATCACGGCCTCGGAGCGCGTCCGCGGGTGGTCCTCAACGCACCGGTCGTCGATACGCGGGATCGCGGTCCGGAGGGCCCGGGTTGCCCGGCGCCCGCGCGGGACCTGCGCGCGGACTGTGGACTCGGACCGGACGTACCGCTGCTGGTGTACAGCGGCGGGATGTCACCGCGCCGCGGAGTCGCGACGGCGATCGAGGCGCTGGCGGGCCTGGCCGGCGTCCACCTGGCACTGATCGCCCGTGAGCAGGACCCTGATATCCCGGCGCTGATTCAGCGGGCACGGGAGCGGGCGGTGGCCGACCGGGTGCACGTGGTGCCGTACGTGCCGGTGGACCGGGTCGTGCCCTATATCAGCGGCGCGACGGTCGGGCTGGTCCCCATCCTGCGGCTGCCCAACCACGAGCTGTCGCTGATCACGAAGTATTTCGAGTACCTGCACGCCGCGCTGCCGATCGTCACCAGCGACGTGCGGGAGATGGCGGCGCAGACCCGGCGGCTGGGCGTCGGCGAGGTCTTCCGCGCGGGCGACCCGGACGGGCTCGCGCAGGCCGTGCGGCGCGTGCTGGCGGACCTCGACCGTTATCGCGCGGTTTATCAGGGGCCGAACGATCCGCGTCCGGGGTCGTCGTGGCAGGGGCAGGCATCCCGGCTGGACGCGCTCTACCGGGAGGTGCTCGGGCTGCGGCCGGGTCCACCGCGGGCCGCCGGCGAGCTGATGCTGCTGCCTGATCGACCCGAGCGAGCCGGTAAGCCAGGGCAAGGCGATCAGCCCGGGCAAGCCGGTCAGCTCAGTCAACCCGCCGCGGCCGAGCCGGTCAGCGCGCCGCCCGCTCAAGTTCGCTGACCACGCGCGCGGCGGCCCGGCCGTCCCCGAACGGCTCGCCGGGCGGGGCCGGCGGCGCGGGCCGCAGCACCGCGCCGGCGAACGCCGCGCCGGTGAACTCGGGGCCGGCCACGTCGACGAGCACGTTCCAGCCGTCCGCGAGCGTCTCAGGCCACTCGGTCTCGGAACGGATCGTCGTGCACGGCCGGCCGAGAATGTACGCCTCCTTCTGCAGGCCACCGGAATCGGTGACCACGCCGGCCGATCCGGTCACCGCGGCGACCATCTGCGCGTAGGGCAGCGGGTCGCCGACCCGTACCGAGCCGCGGGCGAGTTCGAGTCCGAATTGCGTCGCGCGCGCCCGCAGCCTCGGATGCGCGAGCAGGGCGACCGGGACGGGCAGGGCCGCCAGCGCGTCCACGATCGCGGCCAGTCGCTCGCGCTGGTCCGTGTTGTCGGCGCGGTGGATCGTCGCCACCAGGTACGGGGCGCGCGCGTCGATGCCTGGTGCGGGCGGCTCGGGCGCGGCACCGGCGCGAGCGCGCTCGCGAGCGCTCAGGCAGGCGTCCACCATGACGTCCCCGACCAGCGCGGTGCGCGCGCCGATGCCTTCCCGCTCCAGGTTGCGCACCGCCTCGGCGGTCGGCGCGAGCAGCAGATCCGCGGCGTGGTCGGTCAGAACCCTGTTGTGCTCCTCGGGCATCCGGCGGTTGAACGAGCGCAGGCCCGCCTCAAGGTGCGCGACCGGCAGGTGCAGCTTCACCGCGCTCAGCGCCCCGGCGAGCGTCGAGTTGGTGTCGCCGTACACGAGCACCCAGTCCGGCGCGCGCCGGATCAGCACCGGATCGAGCGCGGCGAGCATCGAACCGGTCTGCGGGCCGTGGCCGCCGGAACCGGCGCGCAGCCGCTCGTCCGGCCGCGGGATGCCCAGCCCGGTGAAGAAGACCTCGGACAACTGCGGATCGTAGTGCTGCCCGGTGTGCACGATCACGTGCTCGTGCCCGGCCGCGGCCAACGCCGCGGCGATCGGGGCGAGTTTCACGAACTGAGGCCGCGCGCCGACGACGCTCAAAATCCTCACCCGGCGATCATAGACGGTGCGCGGGCGCCGGGTGGCCGGGCCGCGGCGCGGACGCGCGTCTCATTACCTCGTGCGCCGAGTATTCAGATCCAATTCACGAAACCGCTGGTTGCCGCGTCGACTCGTCGGTCAGTAGACGGTTGCGAATTCATTTCCGTGCACCCTGCGTTAAGGCGGCACTTGTCTAGTTGCACCGTCCTTGAATCACCCGCCGAACCCGCACTGGGACGATGAACTCCCGAAACCCGACGTCACGGCCGCCCCGGATCCTCTATCTGGCCTTCTTCTTCCCGCCGAGCCGCTCCAGCGGGGTCTACCGGGCGCGGGCCACCGCCCGGCACCTGGCCGCGGCCGGCTGGGACGTGACGGTCTACACGGCGCCGCGCGAGTTCTTCACCCGGTACATCGGCACGGTCGACCCGTCGCTCGAGGACGACGCCGACGGGCGGATCCGGGTGCGCCGGCCGGGTATGGGCTACTTCCGCTGGGAGCGGGACATCCGCCGTTACGGCCGGCTGCGCGCGAACATGCCGGTGCTGGCGAACGCGGGCTACAACTGGACGCAGCGCCGCTTCTTCCCGGAGCACTACGCCTCTTGGATCCCGCGCGTGGTGGCGCGGGCGCTGCGCGAGCACGCCCACAGGCGCTTCGATCTGGTGCTGGCCACCGGCAACCCGTTCGCGTCCTTCGCGGCGGCCTGGTGGCTGCGGCGGACGGCCGGGCTGCCGTACGTGCTGGACTACCGCGACGCCTGGACGTTCAACCAGTTCACCGAGGAACCCAAGTACCCCGAGGGGCATCCCGCCTGGGCGTGGGAGCGGCGCACGGTCGAGGGCTCGGCGCTGACCGTGTTCGTGAACGAGGGACTGCGCGCGCGGCACGCCCAGAGTTACCCGGCCGCCGCGGACCGGATGGCGGTGGTGCCCAACGGCTGGGAGCCGGAACTGCTCGGCCGCCCGTCGTATCCGGGCCCTGCGACAGGTCGGCCGCTGCGGTTCGGGTACGTCGGCACGATCACCGAGCCGATGCCGCTGGCCGTGCTCTTCGACGGCTGGCGCCGGGCCCGCGAGCACCCGGAGCTCGCCGACGCGACGCTCGATCTGCACGGCCACCTCGGTTTCTTCAAGCAGTCCGCGGACAGTCTGCTCGACCGGATCCCGGTCGACGAGGGCATCGGGGTGAAATATCACGGCCCGCTGGCCAAGGCGGACGTGGCCGGCGTGTATCAACAGCTGGACGCGCTGGTGTTCTGCGTGCCCGGGGCGCGTTATGTGACCTCGGGCAAGGTCTTCGAGTACATGGCCACGGGCCGGCCGATCGTCTCCGTGCACTCGCCGCAGATCGCCGCGGTCGATGTGCTGACCGGCCACCCGCTGTGGTTCGGTATCGACCGGCTGGACGCGCCGGCCGTCGCGGACGCGCTGGTCGCGGCAGGGAAGGCGGCGCGCGACCTGACCGAGGCGCAGTTCGACACCGCGCTCGCCCACGCCGAGCGCTACACCCGCGCGAACACGCTCGCCCCGTTCGAGGCGCGGCTGCGCGAGCTGGCCGGGCGAGCCGGCCGGGCGGTGACAGATGCCTGATTCTCGCGCCGCCTCGGGACGGCTGGCGGTCACCACGCCCTGGCATCCCACGCCGCAGCGTCCCTTCGCCGGGTCGTTCGTCCAGGCCACCACCGCGGCCGTGGCAGGGCTGTTCGAGCGGGTCGACGTGTACGACACCGAGGACTGGGTCGGTCCGGCCGACCCGATCCAGGCCCGGCTGGTGCGGCGCGCGTATGCCGCGCTGACCAGCGGCCCGAACCGCCGGGTCGCCTTCGTGCCGCGCTGGACGGACGAAGGCTACTGGGTCACCGACATACCGGCGCCGGTGACGCCGAAGCGGGATTACGCGGCCTGGGCGCAAAGCCACGAGACCTCCTTGCGGCAGGCGCTGGCGGACGGGCCGATCGACGCGGACGTCGTACACGGGCACGTCGGCATCTACGGAGGCTGGCTCGCCTGCCGCTTCGCGCGCCCCGGGGCGCGGATCGTGGTGACCGAGCACGCGTCTTTCCTGGGCCGGATTCTGGGCCAGCCGCGTTCCCACGCCCGGTACGCCGAGGTCGTCGAACGCGCCGACGCGTTCCTGTGCGTCAGCGAGAGGCTGCGGCAACAGCTGATCGGGGCATTTGCGGGGCATGCAGCGAAGTTCGAGGTCGTACCGAACGCGGTGCCGATCGAGCAGATGCCGTTGCGCCCCGAGCCGGTGACCGGGCTGAACCGGTGGATCTACGTAGGGAAGATCACGGCCGCGAAGGGCGTGTCCGAACTGGTCGAGGCTTTCGCCGTCGTGGCGAGGGACGAGCCCGCGCTCACGCTGACGCTGCTGGGATCCGGCCCGCTGGTGGAGCCGTTGCGGGCCCGCGCCGCCGAGTTGCGGCTGGCCGACCGGATCGCCTTCCACGACGCCGTGCCGCCGCAGCGCGTCTTCGAGTTCTTGCACGCGCACGACCTGCTGGTGCATCCGAGCAAGTCCGAGACCTTCGGGATGACGCTCGTCGAGGCGGTCGGCTCCGGCATGCCGGTGCTGGTCACCCGCTGCGGCGGGCCGCAGGAGACGCTGGCCGGCCTGGACGGCGCCGCGGGCCTGCTGATCGAGGTCAGCGACGACCCGGAGGTCATCGTGAACGGCTACCGCAGGCTGCTGCGGCAGGCCGCGAGGCTCGATCCGGACCGCGCGCGCGCCGCGCTGATCGACCGCTTCGGCACGCGCGCGGTCGCGGCCCGGCTGGCCGCGGTCTACGGAGTCCGCGAAACGGAGAAGGCGGAGGGGCGCGTATGAGCGTTCTGCTCGTGGCGATCGGAACGACGCGGGCCAAGGCCGCGTGCGGCGGCGCCGACTACCTTCTCGCGCGCGGCGTGGACGTGGGGCTGATCACGGTCGAGGCCGAGCCGTGGCGGCGTGAGGGCCTTGATCCGCGGGTGCGTCTCTACGCGCTCGCGGCGGGCGAGCAGCGGCACCCGGCCGCCCGGCTGGGCCGCGCGGTGCGGCGCGTCTCCGCGGCCGCGTATACCAAGGTCTTCGGCAAGTTCTACCGCCTGCTGCGGCCTTACGTGCTGTGGCGGGTGGTGCGGGCCGACGTGCTGCGGCAGGTGGACTGGGCGGCGGTGGAACAGCTGGTGATCTGCGACTCGCACGCCATCCCGATCGGCTGGCACCTGGCCAGGCGGCATCCGGGGCTGAGCGTCGGCTTCGAGCTGGACCGCGGCCCGTACCTCGACCGCGAACCGGTCTGCGCGCCCGTCCCGCCGCCCGTACCGGTCCCAGCGTCAGGGAGCGACATCGATGCTTGATACCCAGGCCGCCGCGCCCCGCACCGTCTCGGCGCAAGCGCCGCCGGAGCACCACGTCTTCCGCTCCCGCCGTTCCGGGGTGCCGCGGCTGCGCACCTATCTTCCGGAGCTGTGGGCGCGCCGCGAGTTCGTCTACGAACTCGCCCGGTGCACGCTGCGCGCGCAGAACTACCTCAACGCCTTCGGGCAGCTCTGGCTGGTGCTCAATCCGCTGCTGATGGGCGCGGTCTACTACGTGCTCGTCGACATACTGAGCAACGGCAAGCACTCGGGCAACTACTTCTCGGTGCTGCTGGCCGGGCTGTTCCTCTACACCTTCTTCTCCAGCATCCTGAGCCAGTCGGCCGGGTCGATCATCGGCAGCAGCAGGCTGATCCTCAACAGCCGGCTGCCGCGGCTGGTGCTGCCGATCACCCAGATCGTGATCGCGTTCATGCGCTTCATGCCCTGCATGATCGTCTTCCTCGCGGTGCACACCCTCCAGGGGCTGCCGTGGGGCCTCGACGTGTTCTACGCGCTGCCCGCCTTCATCGAGGTGACGCTGTTCGGCGCCGGACTCGGCTTCATCTGCGCCACCCTGCAGGTCTACTTCCGCGACTTCTCCAACTTCCTGCCGTACGTCACCCGGATCTGGCTGTTCCTCTCGCCCGTGCTGTGGGAACTCCAGGTCCAGCTGGCGAAACACGACCTGAAGTCGCACGTCATCGCCCTCAACCCGCTCTCGCCGATGATCGGGGCGTGGGGCGACGCCCTGGTCTACAACATCGCGCCGCCGGCCGCCTGGCTCGCCGAAGGCGCGGGCTGGGCCGTGGCGGCCTTCGTCTGCGGCGTCCTCGTCTTCGTCAGGAGGGAACGTGAGTTCTCTGTCCGCCTCTGAGGCCGCGCCGCCGGATCCCGATCTCGGCTACGCGATCCGGGTAAAGGACGTGCGCGTGGACTACCGCACGATCGTCGACCCGCGTGCCAATACCCTGCGGCACTCGCTCACCCACCTGGGCCGGCGCGGCGGCAGCGGCGGCCGCGCGGTCAGGCTCATCCACGCGGTGCGCGGGGTCTCCTTCGACGTCGAGCACGGTTCGGTGCTGGGCATCGTCGGGGCGAACGGCGCCGGGAAGTCCACGATCATGCGCGCGATCGCCGGGATCCTGCCGCCGAGTTCCGGCGAGATCGTGGTCAACGGCCGCATCAGCACGCTGCTCGCGCTCGGCGTCGGGTTCAACGGGCAGCTGTCCGGGCGTGACAACGTCGTGCTCGGCGGGCTGGCCGCGGGCCTGAGCCGCCGGCAGGTGGCCGAGCGCTTCGAGCAGATCACCGCGTGGGCGGAGCTTGAGGAGTTCATCGACATGCCGATGAAGTCGTACTCCTCCGGCATGTACGGCCGCCTCGCCTTCGCGGTCTCCACCCACCTGGACCCGGACGTGCTGCTCATCGACGAGGCGCTGTCCACCGGCGACGCGCACTTCCGCCGCAAGTCCTACGACAAGATGCAGGAACTCGTCGCGCAGGCGCGCACGATCGTGATCGTCAGCCACGGCATCGGCGCCATCCGGGAGATGTGCGACGACTGCATCTGGATGCACAAGGGCGAACTCGTGCGGCGCGGAAAGCCGGACGAGGTCACCGCCGAGTACCTGGAGTTCCAGGGAGTCCCGCCCGAGCCGGCCAAGGCCCGCGACGAGGCGGCCGGCGACCTCGGCGGCCTCGACGACGCCATGGTGATGGAGGACGTCTGACATGACGAGCCACACCGGGACCGAGAACACCGAGATCGAGCGCGGCGAAACAGGTCACCGCGAAACAGGGCATGGCGAGACCGGGCACGGCGAGACCGGGCACGGCGAGACGGCGGACGGCGGGGCGCAGAGCCCTGAGATCGAGGGCGCTGTCAGGCCCGCCGATCCCGATGTCACGATCCTGAGCAGCGGCCACGACGTCGCGGACGCGCGGCTGCACCGGCACTGCGCGGCCTTCCACCGCGCCGGGCTGCGCGTGGAGGTGATCGCGAGGGGACGCCCCCAGGACGCCCCGGCGGGCGCGCGGTTCCGTCCGATCCCCGCGCGCGGGATCGCGGGGCGGGGGATGCAGGCGCTGCTGCTGCCCGGCAAGGCCGACGGCAGGGTCCTGATCACGCTGGATCCGGACCTGATCCCCGCCGCCAGGCTGCGCCGCACGCTCTCGCCCGGCCGCCGGCTGGCCGTGGACCTGCACGAGGACTACGTCGCGCTGCTGGACGACCGCGCCTGGGCCACGGGTGCGCGCGGGGTCGTCGCCCGCGCCTGGGCGCGCACGGCAGTCTCGCTCAGCCGCGGCGCCGACCTGACCGTGGTCGCCGATCAGCACGTCCCGCCCGGCCGGGCCGTGCGGCGCCTGGTCGTGCGCAACCTGCCGGATCTGACCCTGCTGCCGGAACGCTGCGAGCCGGACGAGCGGCCCCGCGCGCTGTATGTCGGCGACGTGCGGACCAGCCGCGGACTGTTCACGATGCTGCGCGCGATCGAACTGGCACCGGACTGGGAGCTGGACATCGTCGGTCCTGTCGCGCCGCGCGACCGGGCGCGGCTGGACGCGTGGACCGCGGAGTCGGACGCGGCGGCGCGGGTGCGGCTGCACGGCCGGATGCCTCCGGCCGCGGCGTGGCGGCTGGCGAGCGGCGCGTGGGCCGGGATGTCGCTGCTGAGCAGCACGCCCGCCTTCGAAAGCGCCATCCCCTCGAAGATCTACGAGTACCTGGCCTGCGGACTGCCGGTGCTGACCAGCCCCATCCGGCGGGCCGCGGAACTGGTCGAGCAGTCGCGGGCGGGCGCCGTCGTCGCGGACGCCGAACAGGCCGCCGCGGCGCTGCGCGGCTGGTCCGGCGGCGGCCGCGCCGAGTTCGAACTGCTGCGGCGGGCCGCCCGCGACTGGGCCGCGCGGGACCTGTTCGCGGACAACCCGTACGACCGGTTCGCCGACGCCGTGGCCGAGCTCGTCGCACAGGTCCGCGGCACGCGCACGCCCGTAGCCGTCGCGGCGAGGACGCCGTGAACGCGATGAACGGCACGAACACGGTGAACGGTATCAACGCGGTGAACGGTATCAATGTGCTTGATTCAGGGAACGACGCGGACGGCGAGAACGGCGAGAACGGCGAGAACGGCGAGAACGGCGAGAACGGCGAGAACGGCGAGAACGGCGAGAACGGCGAGAATGCCGTGGATCCGCAGGACGCGGAAGGCGCCGTGCGCATCGCCGCGACCGCGGACGTCGACGAGCGCGCCGACATCGGAGCCGGCAGCAGCGTCTGGCACCTGGCGCAGGTCCGGGAGCGGGCCGTGCTCGGGCGCGAGTGCGTGATCGGACGCGGCGCCTACATCGGCACCGGCGTGCGGCTGGGCGACAACGTCAAGGTGCAGAACTACGCGCTCGTATACGAGCCGGCCGAGGTCGGCGACGGCGCGTTCATCGGCCCCGCCGCCGTCCTGACCAACGACCATCGCCCGCGCTCGGTCGACCCGTCCGGCCGGCAGAAGCGGTCGGGCGACTGGCAGCCGGTCGGCGTGACCATCGAGGAAGGCGCCTCGATCGGGGCGCGCGCCGTGTGCGTGGCCCCGGTGCGCATCGGCCGGTGGGCGATGGTCGGGGCCGGGGCCGTGGTCACCGCGGACGTGCCCGACTTCGCGCTCGTGGTCGGGGTGCCGGCGCGGCGGATCGCCTGGATCGGGCGGGCCGGGCAGCGGCTGGTGAGCGCGCAGGCGCAGCTGTGGCGCTGCCCGGTGACCGGCGCGCTGTACCGGGAAGTCGACGGCCGGATCATGGAGGAATCGTGAGCGCGACATCCGCGAACGCCGCGACGCCGGGCGGCGGCGCGGCAGGGGATTTCATCCCCGCCGCCAAGCCGGTCATCGGCGAGGAGGAGATCGAGGCCGCGGTGCGCGTCCTGCGCAGCGGCAACGTGGTGCAGGGGCCGCAGGTCGCCGCGTTCGAGGACGAATTCGCCGCGCTGGTCGCCGGGCGTCACTGCGTCGCGGTCAACTCCGGCACCTCGGCGCTGCTGCTCGCGTTGGCCGGGCTGGGCATCGGCACCGGGGACGAGGTGATCGTCCCCTCGTTCACCTTCGCCGCGACCGCGAACGCCGTCCGGCTGACCGGTGCGACACCCGTGTTCGCGGACATCGACCCGGCGACGTTCTGCCTGGATCCCGCGGCAGTCAGCGCCCTGATCGGCCCGCGCACGGCCGCGATCATGCCGGTGCACCTCTACGGGCACCCGGCCGACATGCGCGCGCTCGGCGGGCTGGCCACACGGCACGGCCTGGCAGTGGTCGAAGACGCCGCGCAGGCGCACGGCGCGCGGCTCGACGGGACGCCGGTCGGCGGCTTCGGCGACGCGGCCTGCTTCAGCTTCTATCCGACCAAGAACATGCACGCGCTCGAAGGCGGCATGGTCGCGACCGCGGACGCCGAACTGGCCCGGCGTATCAGGCTACTGCGGAACCAGGGCATGGAGCGTCGATACGCCAACGAGCTGGTCGGCTACAACCTGCGCCTGACCGACGTGGCCGCCGCGATCGGCCGCGTGCAGCTGGGCAGGCTGCCCGGATGGAACGAGCGGCGGCGCGCCAACGCCGCCAAGCTCGACGCGGGCCTGGCCGGCGTGCCCGGCCTGGGGATCGCGGCCGCGGCGCCGGACGTGGTCCACGTCTACCACCAGTACACCGTGCGCGTGGCCGGCGGCCGGCGCGATGCCCTACAGGCTTTCCTCACCGAGCAAGGCATCGGGTGCGCCGTGTACTACCCGACGCCGGTGCACCTGCTGCCGCCCTTCGTCGCCGCCGGCGCGGATCTCGCGCTGCCCGAGACGCAGCGGGCCGCGGCCGAGGTGCTCTCCCTGCCCGTGCACCCTTCCCTTTCCGACGCGGACGTCGACCGGATCACGGCGGCTGTCCGCTCCTTCCACCTGGAGCCCGACATGAGGGAACTGTCATGAGCAAGCGGCCGCTGCGGGCGGGCCTGATCGGGCTCGGGGCGATGGGCCGGCACCACGCGCGGGTGCTGCGGGCGCTCGACGGCGTGGAGTTGGTGGCCGGAGCCGACCCGGCGGGCGACCCGCACGCCGTCCTCGGCGGCACGCCGCTGGTCGCCGATGTGGAGAGCCTGCTGGAGCTGCGGCCCGACTACGTCGTGGTGGCCTGCCCCACCGCCCACCACGAGCGGGTCGCGCTCGCCCTGGCCGGCGCCGGCGTGCCCGCGCTGATCGAGAAGCCCCTCGCGCACGACGTGCCGGCCGCGCGACGCGTCGTCGAGGCTTTCGAAAGCCGGGGGCTGGTCGCCGGGGTCGGGCACATCGAGCGGTACAACCCGGCCCTGCGCAGCATGCGCACCCGGCTGGAGGCGGGCGAGCTCGGCGAGATCTTCCAGGTCGCCACCCGCCGCCAGGGCCCGTTTCCCAACCGGATCGCGGACGTCGGCGTCGTCAAGGACCTGGCGACGCACGACCTGGACCTGACCGGCTGGGTCACCGGCGCGCAGTACACCACCGTCGCCGCGAAGACCGCGCACCGCAGCGGCCGTCCGCACGAGGACCTGGTGACGGTCCTGGGCGAGCTGGACCGCGGCGTGATCGCCAGCCACCTGGTCAACTGGCTCTCCCCACTCAAGGAACGGGTCGCGATCGTGACCGGCGAGCGCGGCTGCTTCGTCGCGGACACGCTCACCGCGGACCTGACGTTCTTCGCCAACGGTTCCACGGTGACCGAGTGGGACGCGGTCTCGGTCTTCCGCGGCGTATCAGAGGGCGACATGACCCGGTACGCGATCCCGAAGCGCGAGCCGCTGGCCGTGGAGCACGAGACGTTCCGCGACGCGGTCGAGGGCAAGGCCGACGCCGAGATCGTGACGCTGCGCCAGGGGCTGCGCGCCGTGATGGTCGCGGAGGCGGTGCTCGAATCGGCCCGCACCGGCGCGACGGTACCCGCCGGCTGCGTCTGAGCCGCTCGGGCGCCCCCGAGCCCCCCCGAGC
>NZ_JAGSXH010000118.1 GCF_018283645.1 Actinocrinis puniceicyclus
TACTGGTCCAGCCCCACCACCACGGCCGACCGCCGCAACTCGGCGACCGCGCGCGGCGCAAGCAGGTCCCGCGCCCCCGGCCCCAACCCGACCACCGCCAGCCTTCCGCGCACCCGCAACCGCGCCACCGCCGCCGTCGCCATGGGCGACTTGACCTTCTGCACCACCAGATCCGCCAACGGCACCCCCGCCCCGCCGTAACGAGCGGCCGCTTCCGCGACCGACGGCGTCCCGGTCTGCGCCGCGACCACCGCCGAAGGATTCGGCACCTCGACGCCCGCCAGGCGCGCCGCCGGATGAAAGACCACCGGCCAGCCCCGGGACCGCGCCGCCTCCAGCAACCCCGCCTCATCCGCCTTCAGATCCACCGACGCGACACGGACCACCGAGCGCGCGCTCAGACCGCCCGCGGCCAACGCGGCATCGATCGTCGCCAGCACCTCCCGCGCGCTCACGCCCCGCGACGCCCCGACGCCGACCACCAGCGACGCCGGACGGTACACCAGCGCCGATCCGGCGCCGCCGACCGGACCGGAAACATCGACCAGATCCGAAACGACGATGCCGGCACCAGCCGGATCCCGCGTCGCCGTCACGTTCGGCGGCAACGCCGGCAGCGGCCAGCGCTCGGCCCCGAAGACCGCCACCGGCTCACCGGAAAGCACCCGCGCGCCGACCGAAGGCAGCAACTCGGGATTCTCCAGCACGAAACCGAGATCGGCGCCGAACGCGTCGAGCGCGGACACCCCGGCCGCGTCGGAAGCGGTCGTGATCACCGGCGTGCAGTCCAACACACCGGCCACACGCTGCGCCAACTCGTTCGCGCCGCGGTGACCTCCAAGCACCGCGACCGCGAACTGCCGCGTCTCATCGACACACACCACCGCAGCGTCACGCGTCTTGTCCCGAAGCACCGGAGCGAGCACCCGCACCGTCGCACCCACCGCCAGAAACGACACGACGGCATCGCACTGAGCGAACGCCGCCCGCAGCGCCTCACCGGCGGAACCGTACCCGTCCGCGTAGACACGCACCTGCTCACCCCACGCCGCCGCCAACGCCGACGACCCCTCGCGCCCAGAGGCCGTCACAGCCACCAACCCGATCACGCGGCACTCCCCCAGACGATGTAAACCGGATTAAGCGCGGCGAAGCGATGCGTTCCGTCCGGCAACGGCACCATCCGCGACGACTGACTCAGCACCCCGCCGACCGCACGGCCATCGGCTTCCAGCGAGCGCGCCACCTCACCCACGCGCTCAACCCCCGCCAACGCGACGACGACCCGCGTCGGCCGGTGCTCCAATGCACCGCGCACGACGTCGATCCCTCCTCCGCCCACGAACACCGCATCGGGCCACGGCAGGTCCGTCAGCACTCCCGGAGCACGACCGCGCACGACCGCGACCTGCACGCCGTGCGCCTCGGCGTTCTCGGCGAGCCGCGCGCACGCATCCGCGTCCTGCTCGACCGCCACCACGGCCGCACCCAGGCGCGCGCACTCGATCCCGACCGAGCCGGAACCCGCGCCCAGATCCCAGACCAGATCGCCGACCCGCGGCGCGAGCCGGGCCAGCACCAGCGCCCGCACCTCCGCCTTGGTGATCTGGCCGTCCCGATGCGCGAACGACTCCTCCCCCAGGGCCCAACCGCCGCAGGCCCCCGGCCAGCCGGCCAGCCACCGCTTACCGCCGGCCCGCCGCGTATCGGGCCGCCCGCCGCCGGCGGCCTGCGGAAGAGAACCGTGCCCCGGCACCGCGACCTGCCGTGGATCCAGGCACAGCACCACATTCGGCTCCGCGAAGCCATCGCGCGCCGCCGCGTCGCCCAGCGTCAGGAACTCCACGCGCTCAGCCGCCGAAACCGGCACGCCTACACCCACCGCCCGACCTTGATCACCGGCCGGGCCCTCCGGGTTGCCGCTTGTTCTGTGGTTGTCGGGTGGTGAGTTGAAATCGTTGGGCCTGTTAATAACCGGTTCTGTGTCTGCGCCGTTGTCCAGGCACTGGGCCACGACCAGAATCCGCTGCACGCCCAGGCCACCGTGCAGCAGTTCCACGGCCAGCCGGCCCGGGCCGGCGCCCGGCGCGGTCAGCACCGCGACCTTCGCGTGCGCGCGGCAGACGTTCGCGGCGCGGCGCAGGTCCCGTCCGTCCCCGCTGCCGTGCGCGCTCACGACCAGCGCGTCGTCCCACGCGACACCGGCCCGGGCGAAAGCCGTGGCTACGGACGAGGTGGCCGGGACAACGCGGTCCGGGTCGAGTCCTGCCTCGGTCAGTGCGCGCAGCACCCCGAAGAATCCCGGGTCTCCCGACGCGAGCACGGCGGCCGGTCCGTCGTGCGCCGCCAGGGCTGCCAGCGCGGGCGCCAGCGGCCCGAGCGTGATCGTCACCCGGCTGTCATCGACCCCTGCGTCGGCACGCAGCCCGAGCGCGTCCAAGTGGCGTGCGCCGCCGACGACCAGCGTCGCCTCGGCCAACGCAGCGCGCGCGCGAGCGGGCAGCGCGCCGCCATCCCAGCCGATGACGGTGATCTTCGCGGCGTTGCGTGCGCTCACGTCGCGTGCCAATCGGAGCTGGCTGCCACGAGGTTCCTGCCTGTGAAGTCCACCAGGGCGGCTCGCGCCCGGACGCGCCCCTCGGTGAACCGCCCTAGCACGTCGGCGACCTGGTCGCACAGCGCGCCGCCACAGGCGCCGAGCGCTGCGGCCTCGTGCCAGACCTCGTAGGCGTGCCGCGCGGTGTTCGCGGCGCTCACCCGCGCGGCCAGCGCCTCGTCCCCGGTCGCGCGCAGGGTGATGTCCGCGAGCACCTCGGTGTCCACGGCCGAACGCGTGTAATGAGTCATCAGGATGCCCGCAGCCAGCTTGGTGAGTTTGCCGATCATGCCGACGAACACGACCTGCGGCACGTCGTGCTCGACGGCCTTGCGCAGGGCCGCGCCGGTGAAGTCGCCTACCTCGACGAAGCTGACCTCGGGCAGCCCGGGCAGCAGCGCCATGGCGCCCTTCTCGGTGCGCCCGCCGGTGCACAGCACCAGCGGCGGCATCGCGGCGCGGTCGCCGCCGGCCTGCGCGGCGAGCACCGCGACGGCCTGTTCCACGGACGCGCGCCACGAGGCGGTGGAGAAGGGCCGCACGATCCCCGTCGTGCCGAGGATCGAGATGCCGCCGAGAATGCCGAGCCTGCGGTTGGTGGTCTTGCGCGCCATGATCTCCCCGCCGGGCACGGAGATCACCACGCGCAGCACCCGCCCGGGCGCGGCGCCCGGCACCGCTGCGCCGCCCGGAAGTGTGTCGAGCGCTTCGCCGAGGGCGCGTTCGATCATCGCCCGTGGCACCGGGTTGATCGCCGGCGCGCCGATCTCCAGGCCGAGGCCGGGTTTCGTCACCACCCCGACGCCTTCGCCGCCCTCGAGCTCGATCCGCGCGCCGGCCAGCCGGATGGCGCCCTGGCCCGCGCCGCCCGTCTCGCGCCAGGAGACGCTCGCGGTCAGATGCGCGCCGTGGGTCACGTCCGGGTCGTCGCCCGCGTCCTTGACCACGACTGCCTGCCAGAGGCCCGGCTTGAGCTGCTCGCAGCGCTCGACCGGGAACGTGACGCGCTGCGTCCACAGTCCGTCCTTGCCCGGCAGCGCCACCTCGACGCCGCGCGCCGGCTCGCCGGAGAGCAGCGCCAGCGCCGCCGCCTTCGCCGCGGCCGCCGAGCACGTCCCGGTGGTCCAGCCGCTGCGCAGCGCCCTGCCGCCGCGCGCCTTCATGGTGCGCGGCAGGTCGGGTTCGCGTAGTTCGCTCACGTCGGGACCCTACTTCGGGTCCGGGCCCGTGGCCTGCCGGGCCTCGACGGCGCGCAGCCGGGCGCGGGCCGCGGGGTCGGCGCGCCGGCGACCGTGGAAATGGCCGGGGTGGTACAGGTGGGAGCGGGTTCCGTGCGCGCCGAGCGCCGGGCCGACCAGGAACAGCGTGTGCTTCCAGAGCTTGCGCGCCTTGACGGTCTGCTCCAGGGTGGCCACGGTGCAGTACGCCAGCTCCTCGTCCGGCCAGGTGGCGCGGGAGGCGACGACGACGGGCGTGTCAGGGCCGTAGCCCCCGGCGAGCAGTTCGGCGGCGAGCTGGCCGGAACGCGCGGCCGAGAGGAAGACCGCCATCGTGGTGCCGTGCGCGGCGAACGAGCGGATCGATTCGCCCGGCGGCATGGGGGTCTTGCCGCCTTCCAGCCGGGTGAGGATCACCGACTGGGCGACCTGCGGGATCGTCAGCTCCCGCTGCGCCAGGGCGGCGACGGCGCTGAAGGCGGAGACACCCGGGACGATCTCGACCTCGAGTCCGAGTTCGCGGGCGCGGTCGAGTTGTTCCTGCACGGCGCCCCACAGCGCGGGGTCGCCGGAGTGTACGCGGGCGACCCGCAGTCCCTCGGCGGCGGCCTTCTCGTAGTAGGGCAGCACGCCCTCGATCGGCAGCGCGGCGGAGTCGACGATGTGCGCGCCGGGCCGCGCGTGCTCCAGGATCTCCTCCTGCACCAGGCTGGAGGCCCAGATGACGATGTCGGCGTCGCCGAGCGCGCGCGCGCCGCGCAGGGTGATCAGGTCGGCGGCGCCCGGCCCGGCGCCGACGAACGTCACCTTGCCGGACCGGCCGGCGGCGGGATGCGAAGTCGCGGAGGGCGACGCAGTCGCTGGCGTCCGCCTCGCCGCGGAAGCCGGCGTGCTGTCGGCGGGCTGTTCGGTCACAGGGCACCTCCGCGGCGACCGCGCGAGGGCGGTGCGATCAGGGTCGTGAAATAGGGGGCGCGGCCGGCTGCGGGCTCGTGCCCGGGTGCGGCGGCGCGGCCGGTGAGCGGGCCGATCGCCTCGCCGGGCAGGCCCAGGTCGGTGCCGACTACCGCGTCCTCGGCGCGGCCGCAGCGGTGGAGCGCCGCGGTCAACGCCTCAAGATGCCGCCCGCCCTTGTACAGCACGACCGTGCCGGGTCCGTCGAGTGCCGCTTCGACGGCAGCGACCGCCGACTGCGCGTCCGGGCCGGTGACCGGCAGCAGCGTCAGCGGTTCCCGGCCCTGCGCGAGCGGAACCCCGGCGCGCGCGGCCAGATCCTGCATCGCGGTGATGCCGGGCACGGTGTGGACACTGACGCGCGGTTCTGACGCGGCGACCGTGTGCGCGAGATAGGTGAAGGTGGAGTACAGGTTCGGGTCGCCGAGCGTCACGAAGGCGATGTGGCGGGCGCCGCCGCGGAACGCTTTCAGGACGCTGCGCCCGGCCTCGTCCCACGCGGCGGTGCGCGCCTCGGTGAGCCCGCCGGTGTCGTCGAGTGCGAAGACGAGCCGCCGTACCTGGACGCCTGCGCCGCCGGTCGCGGCCCGCTCGGCGCGCGAGGGCTTGTCGGGCGCGGTGGTCGGCGCGAAGACGAGGTCTGCTTCGCGCAGGACCCGTACGGCTTTGAGCGTGAGCAGTTCGGGGTCGCCGGGCCCGACGCCGACACCGGTGAGCCGCCACGGGGTCACGGGGTCCATGCGGCCGCCTCCTCGACGATCCGGCGCGCGATCGAGGGCGCCGCGGCCCAGTGCAGATGCAGGTAGGAGGCGTGCACGCGGGCGCCTGCCCGGCCGCCTGCGCGCGCAGCCCCGGCGACGAAACCGTCCGTCCAGGGTGCCGCGGCCTCGCCGGCCTCGCCGCGCCACAGCCACGCGGGTGCCTGCCCGGCCGCCGGCTCGATGCGGGTGCGGTGGAATTCGTGGCCTGCCATGCGCGTCCCGGCGTCGCAGAGCACGCTGTCGGTGGCCGCGACGGCCTCGCGGTAGCCCAGTTTCAGGCGATCGGTCATCGCCGCCGCCGCGGGCAGAACGCCGCACATCGGCGCGCCGTCCAGCGTCTGGGCGAGGTAGAGCAGGCCCGCGCATTCGGCCGCGATGACGCCGCCGTCCTGCGCGAGGCGGCGCACCGCCTCGCGCAGGGGCCGGTTCTCGGACAGTTCGGGCGCGTACACCTCGGGGAACCCGCCGCCGATGACCAGCGCGCGGGTGTCGCCGGGCAGTTTCTCGTCGCGCAGCGGATCGAAAGGGACCACCTGCGCCCCGGCCGCCGCGAGAAGTTCGGCGTGCTCGGCGTACGCGAACGTGAACGCGGCGCCGGAAGCGATCGCCACGACCGGCGCGAGAGCCGGGGCCGGGGCCTCGCCGCCTGGCCCGGGTCTCGCCGCGCCGACGGCGGCCCGCGGACTCCACGCTCTGGCCGGCAGCGCCGCCGCATCCCGCGCGATGCGTTCGACCGCGTCCAGGTCGATGGCGGATTTGACCAGTTCGGCCAGCGCGTCCACGGCGGCGACCGACTCGGGGGCGCGCTCGGCGACCGGGACGAGGCCCAGGTGCCGGGAGGGGGCGCTCACAGCCGCGCTGCGGTGCAGGCTGCCCAGCAGCGGCACGCCGATGCCGTCGAGCGCCTCGGCCAGGATCGCGCGGTGCCGGTCGGAGCCGACCCGGTTGAGGATCACCCCGGCGATGCGCAGCGCCGGATCGAAGGACCGGAAGCCGTGCACGAGGGCCGCCACGGATCTGCCCTGCGCGGTGGCGTCCACCACGAGGATCACCGGCGCGCCGATCAGGTGCGCGACGTGCGCCGTGGATGCGAACTCGCCGCGCCCGACCGCGCCGTCGTACAGGCCCATGACGCCCTCGACGATCGCGAGGTCCGCGCCCTGGGCGCCGTGCGCGAACAGGTCGCGGACGCGTTCCTCCCCGACGAGGAAGGGGTCCAGGTTGCGGCCGGGCGCGCCCGCGGCCAGTGCGTGGTAACCGGGGTCGATGTAATCCGGGCCGACCTTGAACGGTGCCACCCGGCGTCCCGCGCGCGTGAGCGCCGCGATCAGGCCCGTGGCGACGGTCGTCTTGCCGTGTCCGGAAGCGGGCGCGGCGATGACGACGCGGGGGATCACCACTCGATCCCCCGCTGCCCCTTCTGCCCGGCGTCCATCGGGTGCTTGACCTTGGTCATCTCGGTGACCAGGTCGGCGGCGTCGAGCAGTTCCGGCGCCGCGTCGCGTCCGGTGACCACGACGTGCTGGGCGCCGGGTCGCTCGCGCAGCACCTCGACGACCTCCTTGACGTCCACCCAGCCCCACTTGATCGGGTAGGTGAATTCGTCGAGCAGGTAGAGCCGGTAGGTCTCGGCGGCCAGGTCCTGCTTGATCCGCTCCCAGCCGGCGCGCGCGTTCTCGGCCTGCATATCAGGGTCGGAATGCAGGTCCCGCGCGGTGTCCGGCCCCGCGGGGCGACCCGCGTTCCCCCGAAGCCACGACCAGCCCTCGCCCATCTTGTGCCAGGTGACCGGCGCGCCCTGGCCGGTCTGCTCGTGCAGCGCGCCGAGGGTCTTGAACGCCGGCTCCTCGCCGATCCTCCACTTGGCGGACTTGACGAACTGGAACACCCCGATCGGCCATCCGGCGTTCCAGGCGCGCAGTGCCAGGCCGAAGGCCGCGGTGGTCTTGCCCTTGCCGTGTCCGGTGTGCACGATCAGCAGCGGCCGGTTGCGGCGCTGACGGGTGGTCAGGCCGTCTTCGGGCACGTAGAGCGGCTGTCCTTGGGGCATGGTGGTCAGGCCGCCTTTCGCGCGGTGTCGCCGGGGGCCGGCGGATCGAGTGGGGTGCGCGGCGGCAGCGGGTCGAGCGAGGCGCGCACGGTCGCCGCCAGCGCGTCCGGGTGCCCGCCCGCGGCGAGGTCGGCCATCGGCACGTGCCGGCCGCCGAGTTCCACGGCGAGCCGGGCGGCCAGGCCGAGCCGGACCGGTCCGGCTTCGCAGTCCACGACGATCGACGCGATGCGGGAGGTGTACAGGTGCGAGGCGACGCGCCGGACCTCGTTCTGCGCGCGCCGCACTTCGGCGCCGGCGCCGCCCGGTGCGGTGGTGGCACCGGTGGCCCGGCCGTCCGTGACGATGACGAGCAGTGGTCGGCGGCGCGGGTCGCGCAGTCGCTCGAGACGCACCACCTCGGCGGCGGTGAGCAGCCCGGCGGCCAGGGGGGTGCGGCCCCCGGTCGGCAGGGCGCGCAGCCGTGCGGCCGCGGCCTCGACCGAGGTGGTCGGCGGCAGCGCGACGTCGGCGCCGTCGCCGCGGAAGGTGACCATGCCGACCTTGTCGCGGCGCTGGTAGGCGTCGAGCAGCAGGGAGAGCACGGCGCCCTTCACCGCGGTCATGCGCGCCCGCGCAGCCATCGAGCCGGATGCGTCGACGACGAAGAGCACGAGGTTTCCCTCGCGGTCGCGGCGGACCGGTGTGCGCAGGTCCTCGGCGCGCAAGACGAGCGGTCCGCCCGTGCGGCCGCGCGCGGCCTGGTGCGCCGCGGCGGCGCGGACGGTCGCCGGCAGGTGCAGCGATGAGACGGCGCGGTGCGGGGTCTCGGCGCCGACCGTTCGGCCGCGTCCCGTCGAGCGGCCCGCGGATCGGCGGCCGGGCACGCCCTCACCGACGCCTGGGACGCAGTAGAGCCGGGTGCGGTAAGGGTCGGCGGGTGCGACTGCCGTCTGTTCGGGCGTGGGACGCGAGGAAGTGGCGGCAGCAGCGAGCGCCGGCTGCTCCCCCGTCGAGTCGGGCGCGTCGCCTCCGGTTTCGCTCCTGGTCGTGCCGTCTTGTTGGTGCGTCGTGCTCGCGTCCGCAGGCCGGTCGGGTGGCTGCTGGTTCGGCGGCTGCCCGGCACTGTTGGGCCTGTTAACATCGTCGGCTGCATCGGGTGACACGCCGCCGCCGCCGGGGCCGTCGGGCTCGGGCTCGGGCTCGTCGCCGTCCTCGTCGCGAAGCGCCTCGTCGAGCTTGTCCTCGTCCAGGCCGGGGGCGTCGAACGGGTTACGTCGGCGCCGGTGCGGGAGCGCGAGCCGGGCAGCGTCGCGCACGTCGGCCGCCGTGACGGCCGGCCGGCCGTGCCAGGCGGCGAGCGCGATGGCCGCGCGCGCGGTCACCAGGTCGGCGCGCATGCCGTCGACTTCGAAGGCCGCGCACACCCGCGCGATGCGCTCCAGTTCGATGTCCGGCAGGGTGACCGAGCCGAGCGCGGCGCGCGCCGCCGCGATCCGCTCCCCCACCGCGCGGTCGGCGTCAGCCCAGGCCGCGGCGAACCCGGCCGGGTCCGCCTCGTAGGCCAGGCGGCGGCGCACGATCTCGGCGCGCTGCCTGGGTTCGCGGCTCGCGGCGACCTCGACGGCCAGGCCGAAGCGGTCCAGCAACTGCGGCCGCAGTTCGCCTTCCTCGGGGTTCATCGTGCCGACGAGGATGAACCGGGCCGCGTGCCGCACCGAGACCCCGTCGCGCTCGACGTGCGCAACGCCCATCGCGGCGGCGTCCAGCAGCACGTCGACGAGGTGGTCGGGCAGCAGGTTGACCTCGTCGACGTAGAGCATGCCGCGGTGCGCCGCGGCCAGCAGTCCCGGCTGGAACGCGGCGACGCCGTGGCCGAGCGCGCGTTCGAGGTCCAGCGAGCCGGTCAGCCGGTCTTCGGACGCGCCGACCGGCAGTTCGACCAGGCGAGCGCGGCGAAACTGGCTGGTCGCGTCCGGTTGGTGCGGTCCGTCCGGGCATCGGGCGTCGGGCGCGGCCGGGTCGCAGGCGAAGCGGCAGTTGAGCACGACGCCGACGCGCGGCAGTACCGCGGCGAGCGCGCGCACGAGGGTGGATTTCGCGGTCCCTTTCTCGCCGCGCGCCAGCACGCCGCCGACGCCGGGGTGGATCGCGTTGAGGATCAGTGCGAGCCGCAGGCCTTCCTGGCCGAGCACGGCCGAGAACGGGTAGTGCGGGTCGGCCGATGGCGCTGGTGCGGATGCTCCGGCGTGCGGGGACGCTGTTTGAACGGAGTCCGCCGCGGATGACGCGGCAACGGCCACAGTGGGGTGCCTTCCTTCTCCCGGGAGCCCACGCCCGATCGAGCAAGCTGACGGACGGCCGGGAGTTCCTGACTCGCGCGGCGCTCCCGGCGACTGACCGGGTCACGCTGCGCTCACAGTGGCGGGACCGCTCCGGACTGGACCCTTGCGAGCAGCGGACAGGCCGCTCGCTGCGGGCCGCACCGGATTCCTCCGTGACCGTCGGCCTAGAGCATAGCCGTATGGCGGTGCGGGCTTGACGCGGACCAGGGGCCGGCTACTTCTCCCAGGTCAGCCAGTCCTCGGTCGGAATCTCGACGCCGAAGGGCTCCGGCAGCGTGATCGTCTCGCCGAACTTCCACCGCTGCTCGTCGAGATAAAGGCCGCGTGCCGGGTTCGGCTCCGAGTACAGGGTCGCTAGAGCCTTGTTCGGCGCGCGGTCGACGAGCAGGTAGAACTCGACCTCTTCGTGGGCGTATCCGTTCCACTTGGTCGGTCTCGCGCGCTGGCGTCCCGGTTCACGGTCGTCCGCCGCAGTCGCCTTCGAGGTGATCTCGACCACCAAGCCGACCTGGTCGGCCGTCAGATTGCGCAGGCGTTGCCGCGCGGCCGCCTCGAAAACGTCCGCATTCAAGACGACCAGGTCGGGAATGTACCCGTCGCCGATGCGCGGCAGGTTGAAATCGACGACCTGGACGGTACGCCAAGGGAAATCGGCGTCCAGTATCCGGCGGCGGCTAAACGCCTCCTGGATGTCGCTGATGATGAAAGCGTGGTCTACGAGGGGCCCGGGAGACACGACGATCTCGCCTCCAATGATCTCGACGCGAGTTCTCTTGTCGTCGGGGATGCTGAGCTCCTCCATCAGCCGCCCCTCGACCCACAGATCGTGGGCCGGTTCGGAGAGCAAGAGGTGCTGGTGCAGCATCGCCGGTACTCCCACGGCACGCCTCCTGTTCGCTTTCGCCGAGCGCGACCCGCCGCGATGCGGGCTCTTTCTCAGCGTAGCCGGGTGCATGGTGATCGTGGTCATGACGATCACGATAGGGAGCGCTAATGAGTGCGAACGCGATTCTTGAGCAAGATCACTGAATCGGGTGAACGTTCGCCCATTGCGCCACCCCTGCAACGACGATCCGCGCGACGCCGCAGCTACGCCCCTTCCAGGTCGCCCTCCAGCTCATAGGGGGCTTCTCGTACATGGCGGGTTTCTCATACATTCGAGCGCAGTCGTACGGGGCGCGGGCTTGGCCGGACCATCGGCTGGCTACTTCTGCCAAGGGCGCCACACGTCGGTCGGGATCTCGACCCGAAAGGGCTCCGGCAGAACTATCGTTTCGCCGAACGCCCAGTGCTTCTCCGTTTGGTAGACGCCGTCCGGCAGATACGGATCGGTGAAGAGCGACACGCGCGCCACGCTTGGCGCGCGATCGACGAGCAGATAGAACGGGACGCCCTCATGCGCATAGCCGTTCCACTTCGTCCGGTGCTCGGCGTCGGCAGCCGGTACCCGGTCGTTGGTCGCGGTGGACCTCGACGTGATCTCCACCACCATGGCGATCTGCTCGGCTACGAGATTGCGCGCACTCTCGTTCGCGGGATCGTCATACTCCTCGTTCGACATGACGATCAGGTCCGGGATGTAGCCGTCACCGACGTGCCGGAGATCGAAATCCATCCCCTGCACGGCCTGCCACAAGAACTCAGGATTCGAATTCTCCGACCTGTTGAACGCCTTCTGGATCTGTGTGGCGATCTTGACGTGATGGAATAGCGGCCCGGGAGACACGAAGATCTCGCCCCCAACGATCTCGACACGAGTTCTCTTGTCGTCCGGGATGCCGAGTGCTTCAAGGAGACGGCCTTCGACCCAGAGGTCGTAAGCGCGGCCCGGGAGGGTGTAGTGAGCGATCGCCGGAACTCCCACGTCGCGCCTCCTGTCGGCTGAGCGGCCAGCGTCCCTGTGCGGGCGCCTGCTCAGCGTAGCCGGGTGCATGGTGATCGTGGTCATGACGATCACGATAGGGAGCGCTAATGAGTGCGAACGCGATTCTTGAGCAAGATCACTGAATCGGGTGAACGTTCGCCCATTGCGCCACCCCTGCAACGACGATCCGCGCGACGCCGCAGCTACGCCCCTTCCAGGTCACCCTCCAACTCCAGGTAGACCTCACGGAGCCGGTCGAGCGTGTCCGGATCGGGCGCCGACCACAGCTTTCGCTCGGCAGCCTCCAACAGACGCTCGGCGACGCCGCGCAGCGCCCACGGGTTCGAGCGGCGCATGAACTCGGCGTTCGTCTCGTCGAAGACGTACGCGGCGGCGAGTTTCTCGTACATCCAGTCGTCGACCACGCCGGCCGTCGCGTCGTAGCCGAACAGGTAATCAACCGTCGCGGCCAGCTCGAACGCGCCCTTGTAGCCGTGCCGCTGCATCGCCGCGATCCACTTCGGGTTGACCACGCGGGAACGGAAGACCCGGTGCGTCTCCTCGGCAAGGGTTCGGGTCTTGACCGTGTCGGGCACCGCCGAGTCCCCGACGTACGCCGCCGGGGACGAGCCGGTCAGGGCTCGCACATACGCGACCATGCCGCCGTGGTACTGGAAGTAGTCGTCCGAGTCGACGATGTCGTGCTCGCGGGTGTCCTGGTTCTTCGCCGCCGCCTCGATGCGGCGGAACGCGGCGTCCATGTCGGCGCGCGCCTCGCGGCCGTCGAGGTCGCGGCCGTAGGCGTAACCGCCCCACACGGCGAACACCTCGGCCAGGTCCGCGTCGCTGCTCCAGTTGCGCGCGTCGATCAGCGGGAGCAGACCCGCGCCGTACGCGCCGGGCTTCGAGCCGAAGATGCGGGTCGTGGCGCGGCGGCGGTCACCGTGCGCGGCCTGGTCGGCGTCGGCGTGCGCCTTGACGTGGTTGACCTCGGCCGGTTCGTCGAGGTCTGCCACGGCCCGGATCGCATCGTCGATCAGGGCGACCACGTGCGGGAAGGCATCGCGGAAGAACCCTGAGATGCGCACGGTGACGTCGACGCGCGGGCGGCCGAGCCGTTCGGGCGCGACGATCTCGAACCCGGTGACGCGGCGGGACGCGTCGTCCCACACCGGTTCGACGCCGAGCAGCGCCAGGATCTCGGCGATGTCGTCGCCCTGGGTGCGCATCGCGCTGGTGCCCCAGACGGTGATGCCGACGGAGCGCGGGTAGTCGCCGGTGTCGGCGAGATGCCGGGCGAGCAGCGACTCGGCGAGCGCGCGGCCCACGTCCCAGGCGTTGCGCGAGGGAATGGCCTTGGGGTCGACCGAGTAGAAGTTGCGGCCCGTCGGCAGGACGCTGACCAGGCCGCGCGTCGGCGAGCCGGAAGGCCCGGCCGGGACGTACCGGCCGTCGAGGGCGCGCAGCAGGTTGCCGATCTCGTCGGTGGTGCGGCGCAGCCGGGGGACCACCTCGCGGGCGGCGAAGCGCAGCACCGCGGCGACGTCCGGTGTGAGCGTCTCGGCCGCGCCGACCGCGCCCGCGCTGCCTGCGGCGCCCGCGCGGTCGAGCGCGTCGAGGTCCCAGTGCGCGGCGGCCAGCGCCTCGATCAGGCCCCTGGCTTGGGCTTCGAGCTCGTCGACGTGCCGCGGGTCGCTCTCCGCGTCCTCGGGCAGGCCGCGGGCGGCGGCCAGGGCGCGGCGCAGGCCGGGCAGCGCTCCCCCGCGCCCTTCGAAGCCTGCGGTACCGCCGAAGACCTGCCGGGCGCGCACGATCGCGAGCACGTCGTTGACCAGTTCGTCGCCCTCGGGCGCCCGGCCGAGGACGTGCAGTCCGTCGCGGATCTGCACGTCCTTGATCTCGCACAGATAGCCGTCGATGTGCAGGACGAAGTCGTCGAACTCCTCCTCTCCGGGCATCAGCTCCCGGTGAAGGTCGTGGTGCAGCTGCGCGGCCGTGACCAGTTCCCAGATCTGGGCGCGCAGCACCGGCGTCTTGGCCGGGTCGAGCGCCTGCACGGTCGCGTACTCGTCGAGCAGTTGCTCCAGCCGGGCCAGGTCGCCGTAGGAGTCGGCGCGGGCCATCGGCGGGATGAGGTGGTCGACGACCGTGGCGTGCGCGCGGCGCTTGGCCTGTGTCCCCTCACCGGGGTCGTTGACGATGAAGGGGTAGACCAGCGGCAGGTCGCCCAGGACCGCGTCGGGGGCGCACGAGGCGGACAGGCCCAGGCCCTTGCCCGGCAGCCACTCCAGGGTGCCGTGCTTGCCCAGGTGCACCAGGGCGTCGGCGCCGAAGCCGCCCTCGGACGCGGGCGCGGCCAGCCAGCGGTAGGCGGCCAGGTAGTGGTGGCTCGGCGGCAGGTCGGGGTCGTGGTAGATGGCGACCGGATTCTCGCCGAAGCCGCGCGGCGGCTGGATCATCAGCACGACGTTGCCGAAGGTGAGGCTCGCCAGCACGATCTGCGGGCCGGCGGGGTCGGTGTCGTCGACGTAGAGGGAACCGGGCGGCTCGCCCCAGTGCTCGCGGATCGCCTCGTTCAGCTCGGCGGGCAGCGCGGCGAACCAGCGTTCGTAGTCGGCGAGCGGCACGCGCGCGGTGGCGGTGGCCAGCTGCTCGGCGGTGAGCCATTCCACGTCGTGGCCGCCGGCGGCGATCAGCGAGTGGATGAGCGTGTCACCGTCCTGAGGGAAGGCGTCCACCGTGTAACCGGCCTCGCACATAGCCGACAGGAGCCGCACGGCCGAGGCGGGCGTGTCCAAGCCGACGGCGTTGCCGATGCGCGCGTGCTTCGTCGGGTAGGAGGACAGCAGCACGGCGATGCGCTTGTCGCCGCTGGGTTTGCGTGACAGCGCGGCGTGCCGGGCTGCGATGCCGGCGACCCGGGCCGCACGTTCGGGGTCTGCGACGTACACCGCGATGCCGTCCGCGTCGTGCTGCTTGAACGAGAACGGGACGCTGATCAGGCGGCCGTCGAACTCGGGGATGGCGACCTGCATCGCGGCGTCCATCGGCGAGAGCGCCGCGTTCGAGTCCTGCCAAACCTCGCGCGCGGTGGTGAGGCAGAGTCCTTGGATGACGGGCACGCCCAGTTCCGCGAGCGCGCCGACGTCCCAGGCGTCCTCGTCGCCGCCGGCCGAGGCGTCGGCCGCCACCGCTCCCCCGGCCGCCAGCACGGTCACGATCAGCGCGTCGCAGCCGTCCAGCAGCTCTTTGAGTCCCGCGTTGTCCTGCTCGCCCAGCGAACGCAGCGAGGCGCAGTACACCGGCCGCGGCTGCGCCCCGGCGGCGTCGAGAGCGTCGCAGAGCGTTTCGACGAACGCGGTGTTTCCGGACAGCTCGTGCGCCCGGTAGTAGATCACCCCGACGGTCGGGCGGTCGGCGTCCGAGGGCCGCCGCCGGCCGTGGGCGCCGGCGTGGAACTCGGCATGGACGTCGGCGCGGCCGTGCACGCCGTAGAGCGGCGTGACCTGGGGAGCGCGCGGTTGCGCGGCCGGATCGTGCAGGACGGTGGCGTACAGATACTCGGCCAGCCGCGCGAGGTTCTCCGGCCCCCCGGCGAGCAGGTAGTCGGAGGCGGCGGTGACGACGGCGAGCGGCGCGGACGAGAGCGCCATCAGATCGGCGTCGGGCGTGGCCTCGCCGCCGAGGGCGATGGTCGGCAGGCCGGCTCGGGCCAGCGCCGCGAGACCGTCCTCCCATACGCGCGCGCCGCCCAGGAGCCGGACGAGCGCGATACTCGCGCCGTCGAGCAGCGCGGGCAGTTCGGCGGGCGTGATGCGCGCCGGGTTGGCCACCCGGTAGGCGGCGCGGGGGGCGCCGTGCGCGGCCGGCAGCGCGGCGGCGGCTCGGGCGGCCAGCAGATCGGTGTCGGCGGTGGAGACCAACAGGATCGTCGCGGGCGCCGGGCGCTCGCCGGTGGGGGCTGGCACGGCGGGGGGGTCCACGGGCACGATGCGGGCGCCGCCTTTCGCGTCTATGCAACGGTTCGCGCACGCGCGCATCAGGGTCCGAACGCGCATGCGGGAGTCCGGCGGGCTGGAGGCCGGTTGACCCCGCCGCCACCGGCGAAACGCCAGCCTACCGCCCTGGCTTCGTTATCTGATCGTCACCTTTCGGTCGCCACCTGGTCACCGGCCAATACGGTGAAAGCATGATCGTTGGTGTTAGGTTCGCACTGTGGCTATCCATCAGGCCGCAGAACTCGGCTACCAGCGCGCCGCGGCGGACTACGAACGCGTCCGCCCGTCATACCCGACCCGTTCCCTGGCCGTGCTCGCCGACGCGCTCGACCTGCGCGCCGGCCGATGCGTGGCCGAGGTGGGTGCGGGTACCGGCAAGTTCACCCGGCTGCTGGCGCTGACCGGCGCGCGGGTGGTGGCGGTGGAGCCGGTGGCGGCGATGCGGGTGCGGCTGGCCGAACTGCTGCCGCAGGTGGAGACGGTGGACGGCCTCGCGGAGGCGACGGGTCTGCCGGACGGCGCGGTGGACGCCGTGGTGGCGGCGCAGGCCTGGCACTGGTTCGACCCGTCGGCCGCGATGGCTGAGGTGGAGCGGATCACGCACCGGCGCGGGCGGCTCGGGCTGGTGTGGAACACACTGGACGAGACGGTGCCGTGGGTGGCGGAGTACTCCAAGATCTACCGGCAGTGGCGCACCGAGGCGGTGCCCGGGCACCGGGACGGGCGGTGGCGCCGGTTCTTCGACGCTCTGGCGGGCTGGACGCCGCTGGCCGCCGAGCATGTGCCGAACCCGTACGTGACGGACCGCGACGGCGTCCTCGGCCAGGCGCTGACCTCCAGCATGATCAGCACCCTGGACGCGGACAGCCGCGACCAGGTGCGCCGGGAGCTTGAGGCGGTGCTCGACCGGCACGAGGCGAGCAGCGGCGACCGGATCGAGATCCCGTACGTGACGGACGTCTACTGGACGAGCCGGGTCTGAGCGAGACCGAACCGAACGCCGTGCGCGACGTCGCGATCCTCTCAGCCCAGAGGGCGTTCGGTGTACCGGCGGATCGTGCCGCCCTGCTCGCGATGGCTGCGTGGTCGGTGCCGTCCAGCGCGAAGTAACGCAGCGCGGTGGATCGGGCTTCTATCGAGTCCGATGACAGCCGTTCGCCCCAGCGATATCGTGCACTTGGCTGGGTGGAGGGGAATCGGGGGGCCCGGCCAGGGGG
>NZ_JAGSXH010000119.1 GCF_018283645.1 Actinocrinis puniceicyclus
CTTTTACGGGGTGATCGCCGTCTGGCCGGTGCGCCGGGCCGCCGGATCCCGGGTTCCCGGCTTTCGGTGCTGCCTGCGCCGATGCTCCGGCCGGGGCGTCGAAGACGTCGACCTCGGTGTGCAGGCGGCCGTCCGGTGCGCGTTTGACGGCGCGGCGCAGGTAGCCGAAGCGTTCCAGCTCACGTAGCGCGGAGGCGACGCGTTCGCGTCCCTCGGGGGTGCGTTCGGTCAGGGTCCGGATGTCGCCGCGTTGCCCGTCTGGCAGGGAGAGTAGGTGGCCGAGGATGCCGCGAGCGCAGAAGCTCAAGCGGTTGTCGCGCAACACCTCGTTGCCGAGGGTCGTGAAGAAACGCGTACGCGCAGTACGATGAGTGTGCATTGGGAGTCTCGATCTCCTGGTGCCATGCCCCGGCGGTGTTACCAGCACCGGCCGGGGTCCTTACTTTTCGGTTGTGCCGTTGATCTTACCTGGCGGACCATCAGATTTCGGCCAAATACAGGATCTCGTCGGGTTGTCGCCGCCGAATCACCCGTCATCTGGCGGTTAGTTCTGGGAGGGCGAGGTCCCCGGTTCGCTGGATGGCCGCGATCGCGTGCGGCCACGCGAACTGCGGTCGCATCGCGATGGCGATCGGTAAGACGCACCGGCCGGTCGACCAGAACCGGCTGGCGGCATGGTTCGGCGAAGATCAGGTGCGGCTACTGCCAAAGGCGCCACGACCATCCGCGCGCTGGTGGCAGGCGCGTAGCGGCCAGATCAATAAGCTGGGTGGCGAAAGAATCTTCATATACGGTACCGGGATGGCTTCTCAGCGTGCCCTGCTGCCGCGCTCGACACCGGCTGACGAGGGGATCTCGTCTCGTGCGATCAGCGCGCTGCTCGACCGGCTCGAAGCACGATCCGCGGAATGCCACTCCCTGATGGTCGTGCGCCACGGTCGCGTCGTCGCCGAAGGTTGGTGGGCGCCGTACTCTGCCGACCGCCTCCATCTTCTCTACTCGCTGACCAAGTCGTTCACGTCGATCGCCGTGGGACTCGCGGTCTCCGACGGGCTACTCTCGCTGGACGATCGAGTGGTGGACGTGTTGCCCGACCACGTTCCGGTCGACGTCTCGGAGCAGGGCGGCCGCATAACCGTCCACCACCTGCTGTCGATGACGGCCGGGCACGCCACAGATAGCCTCGACCAAGCCTGGCGACTGGAGCCCGGCGACTTGGTGAAGGGCTTCCTGCGCTTGCCGTTCGACGCCGCCGAGGGAACGCGGCACACCTACGACAACTCGACTACCTTCATCCTGGCCCGAATGGTGGAGCGGGTCACGGGCCGCGGTCTCCCGGAGTTCCTCGACGAGCGTCTCTTTCAGCCGATGGGCATCGACCACGCCGAATGGGACCGGGTGGCAAGCGGTGCCGCCTTCGGATTCCATGGACTGCACCTCACCACCGAGGCCGTCGCCGCGTTCGGTGAACTGCTGCTGCGTGGAGGGGTGTGGGACGACCGGCAACTTGTCCCGCGCACATGGGTGGAGCTCGCGACCAGACGGCACATCGACTGCGTGTCGTTCAAGGACGACGGATCGGACGATGCCGACTTCTCATGCGGTTACGGCTATCAGTTCTGGATGTCCCGTCACGGATACCACGGTCATGGCGCCTTTGGACAGCAGTGCATGGTGATCCCGTCGCACGATCTCGTGGTCGCCGTGACCGCCCAAGGAGAGGCTCAGGAGCTGATCGACGCTGTATGGGAGTGCCTGCTGCCTGGCGTGGACCACGCGGAGAACGCGGAGAACGCGGAGAACGCGGGGAGCGCCCAGGACGAGGAGATTCTCGCGGATCGGCTGCAGCGGCTGTCGCTTCCGGCTGTGCCGGGTTCGTCCGGCCCGCGGCGCTCGGTCAGTGCGAGACTCGACGCATCCGTCGAGGGCTCGGCCCTACCCGACGGAACGACGGTGATCATCGAACCCGCCGTCGGCGGGTGGCTCATAAAGTTCGGCTCAATCTTCGAGGTCGAGGCCGGCCACGGCGACTGGCGCGAGAGCTCCCCGCTCGGCCGGCCTGTCGTCGCGGCCGGCGCTTGGCAGGGCAGCACCTTCGTCGCCGATCTCTACGTCATCACCACCCCGCACCGGGTCCGGCTCGTCGTCGACGTCGAGGCGGGGGCAGCGACGGCGACGTGGAGCACCCTGCCCCTGACCGGTCCCAGCCTGGAGCTGCATGTACGGTCGCCTCTGATGACACGGCCCGACGTCGCCTAGACTAGCGATCGAATTTGTCCGTACGTATCTGCGCTTTACGGTGACTACCGCTCCGCTCAGCCGCACACGGCGCTTTCCGCGTCAGGGCCCTTCTCTGGCGTGATCCGTAGTGCGTAACAAGAGCGCCGGCACTCGCCGACTTGGCTGTGCATCATTGCTTGCAGTAATCAGTGTTCTGATGTGCGGGGACCAGCTTCTTCAATGCGGATGCGACGGCGTACCCGGGCTATTCCTGTGATATCACCCAATTGAAAAGCTCTCGGTCGCTCAGGAGGCGCGCCTGCGCTGGGGCTCTCGCTGCGGACGCTGGAGCACGTCGTGCGCACCGCGCTGCACGGGGTGGACGATCACGCTGACCGCTGGGTGGTCACCGGCGTAGCCGGCTGCGTAGGTAAGTAGCTGATGGATGTCGGATGCATCCACTCTGCGGTGCTCGTAGCGCTTGTACTTGGCGTCTACGGGCAGGTAACCGGTTGTGTGGGTGCCGAACCTGAGCAGGCAGTCAGGCGGGTAGCTGCTGTCCTGCCCGAGATCGCCGGTGCTGCGGATCGCCGAGGCGGCGCCTGCGCCTTTCTGCACGAGAGTGCCGCCGAGAGGCGCGGCCGCCTGGGCGGCGGCGCGGCGGACCACTTGCTCCCACAGATCGTTCATTCGCAGCAGCACCGTGTGCGCGCGGTGCCCGGAGTCGAGCAGGACGTCGGAGACGCCGTCGCCGTGCAGGATGACGCGCGCCCAGGCGTGTGCCGGGCGGTAGTGCTGGTTGAGCCTGTGGTAAACCCCGCGTTCGAGGGCTGTGAGCAATGCCGCGCGGTTGCCCGGCGCGGGGAACAGACCGGCTGTTTCAGCCGCGGCGTGCACCAGCCCAGGTGTGCGGGCGATGGTGGCTGCGGCGGTCAAAGCGGCTGAGCACGCTTGGTTCTCCCACGTCTCCGGTTCACGGCGAAAGGTCCGCATGTGGAGGCGGTCCAGCTGGCCGTAACCGCGCGTAGCCTGCGCTACCGGATCAATTCTCCCGCGCAGAGTAGTGTCCACGAGGTCGCGCCGAACGTATTCGCGCCGCAGACCTGACAGCAGCAGCTTGCGGCACTCGGCGAGCAGGGGCATGAACGATCAGGTCACCGAACAAGGGCCCGGGGCCTGCTTCCCACTCTTTCGCCATGTCGGTGATCGCAAGCGGGACGGAGAGTGCATACGACAGCCATTCCATCAGTGTCTTTCCGTCGAACACGAACTTCGGCTCGATGATCAGACTTGTTTTGTCGAGGTTGATGACGCCGATGGAGTCCTGAGCGGTGAGCCTCCAGCCGATGCTCGTCTCGATGACCGTTGAGAAGACACCCTTCTCCCGCAGCTTTCCCAGCTGTGCGCGGTCGGCATCGTTCAGCTGGTCAGAGCTGAGTTGGACACTGCCATACTCGCTGATCTTCACCGGGTCGCGCGAGTTGGTGTGCGCGCGGGCCGTCACCAGCCGCATCAGAGCACCGCTTCGGCAGCCGTGGAGCTCTGGAACTCGGCCGCGAGCTTGTTCGGCAAGTCCGGCACCGCGACGTTTGAGGTCTCGCCGTGTACGCGGTCGAACATGTCGCCGAGGATCGCTGCCATGAGCTCACCGCGGCCGAGCGCTGCCTCAACAGAGCGCCGTCGAACTCGAACGAACCTCGTGCTATTGATCGCCGGCGACGCGGGGCAATATCGTGGGCTGATAGTATGGCCAGACGGGTATGATGTCTGATGTCGGACATCTGAGCGTCGAGCGACCGGGGGGTCGCATGTCCGTGGCGGAGGGGGTCTGTCTTGCCGGCGGATGATCTGCCAGGGCCAGTGGTGACGTTCTTGAACGTGATCGGTGTGGACTGGCCGTATCTCAATGAGGATGACGTGCGGGCGTTCGCGCGGCTGGTGCGCGAGTTCGGGCAGGCGGTCGAGCAGACGCATCAGGATGCGACCGCGACCGTCCAGAAGTTCGCACAGGCATATCAGGGTGCCTCGACCCAGGCTTTGCAGTCGGGTTGGGCGAAGCTTTCGGCGCAGCATGTCGATGAGATCGTCGAGGGCTGTCACGTTCTGGCCGAGGCGCTGGAGATCGGCGCCGACTTCGTGGTGGCGCAGAAGGTCGAGGCTGCGATCCAGCTGGGGGTCATGGCCGCGGAGTTTGTTGCCGATCAGGCCGCGTCGGTGGCGACGCTCGGGCTGGCGGAGGCCGCGGTGCCGGCGATCATCGGTTTGGGTAAGGCGTTGATGGAGACGCTCAAGCAGCAGATCATTCAGAAGATCATGGGGGATGTGATCGAGGCGGCGGCGAAACCGCTGTTCGCGAAGGTAGAACAGATGGTCGCGGGCCTGGACTGGTCGAATGCGCAGGGTGGCGGGTCGGCCGGGGCGGGGGAGATGTTCTCGGTCGACTTCGAGGAAGCGCGTAGCCATGTGTCGATGCTTCGCACGCACTCGGAGACGATGCGCTCTCACGCGAGCACGCTGCATTCGGGTCTGGGGGCGCTGAGCTTCTGATGGCGGGTGGGGAGGAAAAGGCGATCTTCGTCGCGCTACGCGACGACGCGCAGAAGGCTCTCAAGGACGCCGGCGAGAAGGCGGGGAGCTTCGCCGAGGAAACCGCCCAGGGGGCGGAGAAGAACCTCGATGCGCATCTGGCCACCGAGAACGAGGTCACTGACAGCATCAACGCGATCGGCAAGCGCCCTGCCGAGGCGCCGCTGGAGAATCCGGTCTCGAAGATGCCGAAGACGTCCGGCGGTGGCGGGCGGCCGTCTGTGCCCGAGGGCGACGTCACGGACGCCGGCGTGTCGTCAGGTGGCGCACGCAGCGCGGAGACGGGCGCAACCGACCCTGTTGACGTGGTCTCCGGGCAGCTCTTGGAGAAGGTGATCGACTTCTCGTTGCCCGGGGTGCTACCGCTGGTGCTGCGGCGCACCTACGCCTCCGGGTACACACGGGGCGCCCTGTTCGGCCCAGGTTGGTCATCGACCGTTGATATGCGCCTTGTCGTCGGTGATGACGGGACGGTGCGGTTCCTGGGCGACGACGCACAGTGCCTGGATTACGGCGTCCCCACCGGATTGCGGCTCGGCTTGCCCGCTTACCCGGCATACGGCGAGCGGTGGGCTCTCGAACGCGACACGTCGGCCGCCGCGTGGACGGTCACCGATCCGCGCAGCGGCCTTACATATCGGTTCGCGGCTGAGGGCGGGGCGCGGCCGCTTGAGGCGATACGTGACCGCTCCGGCAATGAGATCTCGTTCCATCGCGACGAGCGCGGCCTGCCATACGAGGTCGAGCACTCTGGCGGGTATCGGATCCGCACGGTACTGATCGAGACGGCGGGCGGGGTGCGCCTGGCAGGATACGAACTGGACAGCGCAGGAGCTCTCGCGACCCTGGTCGGGTTCGAGTATGACCAGGCGGGCCGGCTGGTGCGCGTGATCGATTCGACCGGTGCGGCGCACGGCTACGAATACGACGCGCACGACCGGATCTGCGCGTGGACCGACCGGCGCGGATACCGCTACCCCTACCGGTACGACGAGGCCGGCCGCGTGGTGGAAACCGGGGAACCGGGCGGATTCAAACACGCACTCATCGCTTATGATCCCGCTGCGCGGGTCACACGGGTCACCGACGCCCTGGGGCACACCAGCGCGTATCACTACGACCGCTTTCAGCAGATCACGAAGATCGTGGACCCGCTCGGCGCGGAAACTCTCCTGCACAAGGACGCGTTCGGGCGACTGCTCAAGCACACCACGCCGCTCGGGCACACCACGGCCTTCGAATACGACACCGACGGCAACCGCACCCGCATCCTCTACCCGGACGGGCAGCGCCTGTCGATGGCCTACGCCGGCCCGGGCCAACTGGCCCAGGTCGACTTCGCGGACGGGGCGCGGTGGCGCTACATCTACGACGAGCGCGGCAACGTCCTGAGCGAGACCGATCCACTCGGGGCGACTACTGTCTTCGGCTACGACGGGCATGGCGCGCTGGTCACGGTCACTGATCCGCTCGGCGCTGTCCAGCGCTATGAGAACGACGCGGCCGGACTGCCGATCGCCGCGGTAGACCCCCACGGCGCCCGTACGACCATCGCACGCGACACGCACGGTCGCGTCACCGCGATCACCACCCCGGACGGCGCGGTCACCCGGATCGAGCGTGACAGCGAGGGGCGCGTGCTCGCCCGGATCGCACCGGACGGGGCGGTGACGCGCTACAGCTATGACGTAGCGGGTAACCAGGTCGCTATCGCCGACCCGTCCGGCAGGTGTACTCGCGTCGACTACGGGCCCTTCCATATCCCGGTTGCGCGCGTCAATCCGGACGGGACGCGGCACATCTTCGCCTACGACGCGGAACTGCGCCTGACCGGCGTGACCGGGCCCACCGGGCTCACGTGGTCGTATCGGTACGACGAGAACGGTCAGCGCGTTGTCGAGCGCGACTTCGACGGCCGCGAACAGACCTACGCCTTCGACCAGGATGGGCGCCTGACCACTTATACTGCGCCCGGCGAAGTGACCAGTTCCTATCAGCGCGACGCCGCGGGTCGGCTGGTCGAGTTGCGCGCGGGCGAGCAAGTCTCCCGCTTCGGCTACGATCCGGTGGGGCGCCTGGTACGCGCCGAGAACGAGCACGCCACGGTCACCATCGAGCGTGACCTGCTCGGCCGCGCCGTACGAGAGCAGATCAACGGGCGCTCGGTCGCGCGCGAGTACGACGCGGCCGGGAACCTCTCGGCTCGCACCACCCCGTCCGGCGCCGTGTCTCAATGGGCTTACGATGCGGTCGGTGACGCGGTTAGGCTGGCTGCCGGGCCCGCCACAGTCACCTTCGCCCGCGACATGCTCGGCCGTGAGATCCGACGCGACGTCGGCCAGGTCGCTCTCGACCAGTCTTATGACACTGCGGGCCGGCTTGCCGGCCAACGGCTGACCGCGGGTGGACGGGTGCTGCAGGAACGCACTTATGGCTACGACGCCGACGGCCTGCCCATGCGGATCATCGATCTGCTGCGCGGCACCCGCGACCTGCAACTCGACCGCGCCGGCCAGATCACCGCGGTATTGGCCGCCGACCACGCAGAGCGCTATAGCTACGACCCGGTCGGCAACCTTGCCGCGGCCGACATCGCCGGGGTGCCCACCGACACAGCGGCTGCGGCCGTCACCGGGCGGTATACCGTCACCGCCACCCGCGTCACCGCGGCCGGACGTACCCAGTACACCTATGACGCGCGGGGCAACCTGGCGACAAAGACGCGACGTACGCTCTCCGGGCAGAGAGTGGAATGGAGCTACACCTGGGACGCGCACAACCGGCTGACGGCCGTCACCCGCCCCGACGGCCAGCGCTGGACGTACTGCTACGACGCGCTCGGACGCAGGATCGAAAAGGCCCGTCTGACAGACGATGGCCGGGCAACAGACACGGTCCGGTTCGCCTGGGACGGCACGACTCTGGTCGAGCAGACCACCACGGGCGACGATGGCACCACGGCGACGACCACTTGGGATTACGAGCCCGCGGGACACCGCCCCGCCGCCCAGCGCCGCACCGTCGAACCAGCGAACACCGACCGGGAAGCGGAGCAGCAGCGCATCGACGCCCAGTTCTGGGCGATCGTCACCGACCTGGCCGGCACCCCGCAGGAACTGGTCTGCGCGGACGGCTCGATTGCCTGGGCTCGGCGTGCCCTGCTGTGGGGCCGCCCCCTCGATGACGCCGAGCCCGGCGGCGAGGACGCGGCATGCCCGATCGGGTTCCCCGGCCAATACCACGACCTCGAGACAGGCCTCTACTACAACAATCAGCGCTATTACGACCCCGACACGGCCTCCTACCTCAGCCCCGATCCGGTGGGCCTGGAGGCCGCACCGAATCCCACCCGGTACGTCGCCAATCCCATGGCGGGCGTCGACCCGCTCGGCCTGACCCCCCAGGGCCCGACGCCGCGGATGAAGACCGACGACGAACTGCAAGCCGACGCCGACGCCATCCACGAAGGCTTCCGCACCGCCTATGGGGACCGCACCTACAACGCCCGCACCGTCAGCACCTTCCAGGGCGAGGACGGCAGCCTGTACTACTCAGTGAACGGCAGCAAGTCCTACCCCGGCATGGACGAGACAGCCAAGAATATGGGCTACAGCCGCGTCTTCGGCACCAAGTACATGGCTCCCGAGCAGACCGACGCTGAACAGATCATGCTCAACGCCGTCGACAAGAAAGCGGTTCCCGACACCGGACGCATCGCCACATCCCGCGTTCCCTGTCAGGAATTCCGCAATACCGGAAAACCCGCGCAGAACTGCGCGGCGCGAATAGCCTCGTACCCCAGGATAAGGTTGGTCGGGAGATTCGCATCACCCTAACGGGAGGGGCCGACCATGAACCTGTGGGAGCAAGAGCTCGCGCCGTACAACGCAGCCCTTGAGCAGCTCACCGCGCCCGAGCGCCTGTCGATCGCCGTCTCGGCCCTTGACTGGACCCTGCGACACCTGCCCTCGCCTTCCCCGATCGAGCCCGAAGCCCGCGCCTGGATCGACGCCGCCATGCAGGTCTGCCGCGATGCGGCCGCCGCCGGAGCGCCGGGAGCCACCCTGCCGGATCAGCTGAGCGACGCCTACGAGGACATCGATCAGGACGTCGAGGACATCGGCACCGGCCAACTGCTCATGGGCGTCAGCGCATGCGGCGACTTCGACGTCCTCACGGCGAAATCCGCGTTCGCCATCCTCTACTCCTGCTACACCGCCTTCCAGAACTGGGAAGGACTCGAAGAGGCGAGCATCGAACAGGAGGCGGCCAACGCCCGCTGCCTCGAAGTCATCGCCCTCCACAAGCAACTCATCGACCAGGCCGCGGGCTGATTGACCGTCAACAGCGTGATCCGTACCGGGTAACGGCACCTGCCACTCGCATCTTCCTCGCTGGCCGGGGTCGTCCTCGGCTCCCTGCGGACCGTGGCGATGCGGGAATTCGGGTCTGTCTCGATAAGGGTGCGTAAGCGAAACATCCGGTCACGAAGGGATGCGGGGGCCGATTTTCACGGCGGATTTCCGGCGCGGGCCACTAGCGTCGGATATTCGGCGCACGAACGCGTCGCGCTCTTCGCGCTCTCCCCGCCCGTATCCGTACAGTGCGGTGGTGAGACGGCGCGCCGTCGTCGAGTGCAGCAGCGCACTCATGGCGCGGCGCCGTCCGGCGCGGGCGAGAGCTCGCTCGCCAGCGGCGTGCGTGGGAAGCGGCCGGTGACCGGGTCGGCCAGCCGGCCGGGCATGGAGAACACGACGTCCTCGGCGGCGCCCCGCTGGAGCTCCACCCAGTCGAGGCCGAGTTCGGCGAGCCGGGCGACGAGCCCGTCGACCAGGATCTCCGGGGCGCTGGCCCCGGCGCTGATGCCCACCGACGCGACGCCGTCCAGCCAGGCCGTGTCGAGGTGCCGCGCGTCGGGCACCAGGTGCGCGGCGGCGCCGTGCTCGCGGGCCACCTCCACCATGCGCAGCGAGTTGCTGGAGTTGGGCGAGCCGACGATCAGCACCAGGTCGTTGTCGCGGGCCAGGTTCTTGACGGCGTTCTGCCGGTTCTGGCTCGCGTAGCAGATGTCGTCGCCGGGGGTGATCAGGTCCCTGAAACGGGCGCGCAGGGCCCGCACGACGCGCTCGGTCTCGTCGAACGAGAGGGTGGTCTGGGTCAACACGGCGACCGGGGCGTCGTCCGGCAGGTCGAGGCGCCGCACGTCGTCCTCGCTCTCGACGACGACGATCCGGTCGGGGGCCTCGCCGAGCACACCCTCGATCTCCTCGTGGCCCTCGTGGCCGACCAGCAGGATGGTGCGGCCGTCGCGGGCGAAGCGCACCGCCTCCTGATGGACCTTGGCGACCAGCGGGCAGGTCGCGTCGATGACGTCGAGCCGCCGGCCGGCGGCGGTGGAGCGCACCGCCGGAGAGACCCCGTGCGCGGAGAAGACGCAGACAGCGCCCTGCGGTACCTCCTGCTCGCTGTCGACGAACACCGCGCCGCGCTGCTGCAACTGCGAGACGATGTAGTGGTTGTGCACGATCTCCTTGCGCACGTACACCGGCGCTCCGTACACGTCCAGCGCCCGCTCGACGATGCCGATGGCGCGCCGCACGCCCGCGCAGAAGCCGCGCGGCTGCGCCAGCACCACCCTCGCCTCGCTCACCTCGCGTCACCGCCGACCGGAGCGGGAACGGCGCAGGTCATCCGGTGCGCGGTGCGCGCGTTCAACCTCAGCCGCAGCCGGCGCGGGTGGTAGACGGTGGCCAGCGGGACCGGGCGCACGTCCATCCCGGGCTCGCAGGTGACCCGCCAGCGGCCGAGGATGGTGGCCAGACCCAGGGTGGCCTCGGTACGCGCGTAAAGGTCGCCGATGCACTTGCGCGCGCCGGTGCCGAACGGCACGTAGGCGTTGCGGGCGGCCGGCGCGATGCGCTCCGGCAGCCAGCGGTCGGGGTCGAACGCCTTCGGGTCGTCGAAGGCCTCCTCGTACTGGGCGACCGCGGCGGGACTGAACACGACGGTGGCGCCGGCCGGCAGCCGGCGGCCGGCGAGTTCGGTGGGCGACGTGGTGAGGCGGGTGAACAGCCAGGCCGGCGGGTGCAGCCGCAGCGTCTCGGAGATGATCCGGTCGGTCAGGGAGAGGCTCGGCAGGTCGTCCCACCGCGGGGCGCGGCCGCCGAGGACGGCGTCGATCTCCTCGTAGAGCGCGGCCTCGATCCGCGGATGCTGCGAGAGCAGATAGAAGACCCAGGTGAGCGTGCCGGCGACGGTCTCCGTGCCGGCCGCCATGACAGTGATGACCTGGTCGTGTATCTCGGTGTCGCCGAGTCGGCCGCCGTCGTCGTCCCGGGAGGCGATCAGCGCGGCGAGCAGGTCGTCGTGCTCGACGTCCGAACCGCGGTAGTCCTCGATGAGCCGCTGGGTGGTCTGGTGCAGGAAGTCGAGGTTGCTGCGGTAACGGCGCTGGGACGGCAGCGGCAGCCGGCGGATCGAGGCCGGCAGGAACATCTGCCGGAACAGCCCGTTGAGCACGACGTCGAAGGACCGTTCCACCTTCGCCGCCAGTTCGGGGCTCACCGGCGTGGAGTAGAGGGTGCGCCCGACCGTGCGCAGGGCCATGCCGTACATCTCGGGGAAGGCGTCGAAGACCACGCCGTCGCGCCAGCGGGAGGCGGTGGACTCGATCTCGGCCTGCATCGCCTCCGCGTACAGCTTGAGCTGGGGGCGGGTGAAGGCCGACTGCATCAGCCGGCGCTGGCGGCGGTGGTCGGCGAAGGGGCAGGTGACCAGGCCGTTGCCGGCGATGTCGCGGGCCCGGTCGTAGAAGACGCCGCCCTTGTCGAAGATGCGGTCGTTGGTCAGGACGTGCCGCAGCAGGTCCGGGTGGGTCGGGACGTAGGCCCGGGTCGGACCGATCCTGATCTCGACCAGGTCGCCGTGGGCCGACAGCGAGGTCATGAAGTTCACGGGGTGGCGCATCATCTGCAGGGCGTGTCCCACGACGGGCAGCGCGCCGGGCGCCGCTCCCGCCGAGAATGCGGTCTGCTCGGTCATTCGATCCTCAACTTCCCGTCTTTGCCGGTTTGCCGACGGCACGGCATCGCGTTCGAGTGGCGGCACTAGCGGTGCACTAGCGGGCGCTGCTGCCGAGTTCCTCCAGGTAGCCCTCGGCGCCGGCCGCGAGCGCGAACTCGGCGTCGTAGCGGCCCGAGGAGCGGTGCCAGTCGTAGGAACCGCGGATCACGGTGCGCACGGCGTCCTCGCGGTAGCGCTCCAGAGCGTGCCGCTCGGCCTCGCCGAGCCGGTAGATGTCGCCGACCTTCGGCAGGCAGGACTCCAGCAGCAGGTACTGCTCCAGCCGGGCGCGCACCTCGTCCTGGATGTGCGCGACGCTGCGGCCCTTGGACCAGCCGTGCTCCCGGCGCAGGATCATCACCATGTTGTTCTGCTCGCCGCGCGCCTCCTCCTTCTCCAGCGAGGCGATGTCGTTGAGCAGCAGATTGACGTCGACGGCGATCTGGAGCAGGGCGCTGAGCACGGTGCTGTCGAAGACCCGGTGCGGCACCTCGAAACGGCCCGCGCGCTCCGCGAGATCCACCGTCGGCTGCACCCCGATGGTCTGCCGGCGCACCGCGAGGTACTGAGCCGCGCAGTCGTAGGGCCTGCCCAGGAAACGGCTGCGTGCCTCGTCGACGTAGCCGTCGAAGTAGCTGCGCCAGTGCCGGGCGCTGCGCGCGCACCAGGCGGCGGTCATGCCCTCGGTGGTGCGCCGCCAGATGTCGGCGAAGCCGCGGGCGATGGGCGGGGCCGTGTCGGGCAACGGACCGTCCAGCGCCGCCGCGACCGCGTCGGTGAGCTGCTTGGTCTCCCGCGGGTTCTCGCCGCGCGGCCCGTCGAACAGGTCGTCGAAGAGGAAGAACCACGACATCAGGTCGACGCCCAGGTCGAGGTCGGCGCCGGTGGCGTGCGGGTAGAAGCGGGAGGCCAGCTCGGCGTAGTCGCCGCGCAGGTGACGCGCCGCCGCGGCCTCGGAGGTGATCAGCCCGAGCGAGCGCGGCCAGGCGAGCTGCTCGGCCTCGGCCCGCGCGTAATCAGGGCTCTGCCGGGCCGGAAGAGGTATGTGGAAGTCGACGTCCTGGGGCATGAGAGCAGATCCTTGGAAGTGGGTCGGCAAGGGGCGCCGGGCACGGTGGCGGCCTGGCGGGGTGCTGCGCCGATGGGAGAATCAGGACTCGGATCGGGGAAGCGGAAGGCGGATGAGGGTACGTGGCGCGCCGCCGCTCAGGCCTCGCGGTCGACGACGAACCGGCCGAGCGCGAGCAGTTCCTCGCGCGCGCCGGCGTCCAGATCGGCGTCGCGCAGCGCGGCCTCGGCCAGCGCCGTCCGCCGGGCGGCCTCGGCCAGCGCCCAGTCCCGGCCGCCGGCGCCCTCGATCAGCCCGGCCGCGCGCCGCAGCTCCTGCTCGTCCGGCTCGTCCGGCTCGCCCGGGGCGGCGAACCAGGCGGCCAGCTCGTCGCGCCGGGGACCGTCCCGGTTCAGCGCGTGGCTCACCGGCAGGGACTTCTTGCGCGAGCGCAGATCGGAGTGCACCGGCTTGCCGGTGACGGCCGGATCGCCCCAGATGCCGAGCACGTCGTCGACGAGCTGGAAGGCGACGCCGACGTGCGCGCCGTAGAGCGCCAGCGCGTCCACCGCCGCCTGCGGCGCCCCGGCGAGCACGGCGCCGATCGCAGCGCTGGCCGACAGAAGCGCCCCGGTCTTGCCGGCGGCCATGTCGGTGCACTCCTCGACCGTGACGTGCGGGCGCTGCTCGAAGCACAGGTCCTGGACCTGCCCGCGGATCAGGTGCCGGGTGGCGCGTGCCAGCAGCCGGGCCGCGGGCGCCGCGGTCGCCAGCCCGCACTCCAGCAGTACCTCCTGGGCGAGCGCGAGCATCGCGTCACCGGTCAGGATGGCGCTGGAGGGACCCCACAGCTTCCACACCGTGTCCCGGTGGCGGCGCTCCTCGTCGCCGTCCATCAGGTCGTCGTGCACGAGGGAGAAGTTGTGCACGAGCTCGACCGCGACGGCCCCGGGCAGCGCGATACGCGACGGCGCGCCGACCGCCTCGGCCGACAGCAGCGCGAGCGCCGGGCGCACCGCCTTGCCCGCGTCGGCGCTGTCGGGAGCCCCGTCGGCGGTGAGCCATCCGAAGTGGTAGGCCACCTGGTGGCGCGAGCGGTGGTCGAGCCGGTCGACGGCGTCGCGCAGCGCCGGGGTGATGGCGGCCCGACCCTGGCTGAGGCAGGCGGGTGCGGCGCTCATGCGCCGATCTCCGCGCGCCACGGGTCGGCCGGGTCGTCGAAGATGCTGACGACCTGGCGCATGATGCGCCGCTCGGCCGGGTCGAAGGGCTGCTTGGCGTGGATGGTGCCGAGCTGGTCCCACATCACGATGTCGCCGGGCTGCCAGGTGTGCGCGTAGGTGTACTCGGGTTTGCCCGCGTGCGAGAGCAGTTCGTCGAGCAGCTTGCGGCTCTCGCCGGGGGAGAGGTCCACGATCCGCTTTGTATTCAGTGTGCTGACATACACGGAGTGGCGGCCGGTGCGCGGATTGCGGGCGATCAGCGGGTGGATCGTGGAGGTGCCGTCCTCGGGCTGGATCTGTTCGGTGCTCTCGCCGAGGGAGACCTCGCGTTGCAGCTCCTCCTCGATGTTGTCCTCGTACCCGGTGCGCAGGGCGTGGCGGACCCGGTAGGAGTGCAGGCGCCGGCGCTCCTGCGGCGGCAGCGACTCGTACAGGGCGTACATGTCGGTGAAGAGGGTCTGCCCGCCTCCGGAGGGCGGCACCTCGATCGCCTCCAGGAAGCCGACCTGCGAGACGCGGGGCCGGAAGGAGTAGTCGGTGTGCCAGCCCATCCACCCGGCGTCGCCGACCCCGATCCTGCGGCCGTCCCGCAGCACGTTGGAGACGATCAGGATCTCGTTGTGATCGGGGTGGGCGCCGCTGGTCAGGCCGGTCTTCGGGATGTGCCCGAATCGGCTGCCGAAGGCGAGGAACCGCTCGTAGGAAGGGGTCCGGTGGCCGCGCAGGACGAGGACGAGGTGCGCGTCGAGCGCCGCGCGCAGCTGCTCGAACTGGGACTCGTCCATGTCTGCGGTGACCTCGGCGCCGTGCACGAGGGCACCGAGAGCGGCGCCGGGTATCGGCGTTACGTCCATGGGCGTTGCCGCCTTTCGCGAAAGAGTGGGGTGGTCAGCGCAGTTCCAGCCCGGCGAGGTCGCCCGCCGCGCGCCAGCGCCTCAGGATGTTCACGAACTGCACCGAGCCGCCGCCGTAGCTGGAGTTGAGCAGGGGCATCCCCTTCGGGTCGCCCTCGTTGTTGTAGAGGCCGGGGGTGCAGTTCTCCAGGAAGTCCAGGTCGTTGGCGGCCAGCCGCAGGATCTCCTCGACCCATTCCTTCTCGGCGGACTCGCAGGCCTCCACGACCCGGTGGCCGCGCTGCTCGACGCACCCGACGATGTACGCCAGGTGCCGGGTCTGCTCGCCCAGCATGTAGGCGATGTTGACGTGCCGGCCGGCCTGGACCTTGGACAGGATGAAGCAGTTCGGGAAGCCGTTCACCTGGAGTCCGTGCAGGGTGCGCGCCCCGTCCGCCCACTTCTGCGAGAGCCTCACGCCGTCGCGCCCGATGATGTCGTAGCCGGCGCGGACGGTGTACGGGACGGCGAATTCGTGCTCGTAGCCGGTGGCGAAGATCAGGCAGTCGAGCGGGTACTCCCGGCCGTTGGCTACCACACCGGCCGGGGTGAGCCGCTGCACGCCGCGCCCCTGGGTGTCCACCAGGGTCACGTTGGGGCGGTTGAAGGTCTGCAGGTAGCCGTCGTGGAAACAGGGCCGCTTGCAGTACAGGCGGTAGTACGGCTTGAGGGCGGCGGCGGTCGCCGGGTCGGCGACGACGCTGTCGACGCGGGCGCGCAGTTCCTCCATCTTCAGGAAGTCCGCCCGCTCGGCCGCCAGCGCCCGCTGCCTCGGGTCGCCCCCGGCGTCACCGGTGGGCAGGATCGCGGCGGCCAGCTTCGCCGTGGTCTGCGTCCAGCGGTCCTGGACCAGGTCCTCGTCCTGCGGGACGCCGGAGGTCAGCGCGTGGAAGTTCTCCATCCGGCGCTGCTGCCAGCCCGGTTCCAGGCTCTGCGCCCAGTCCGGCGGGGTGGGCCGGTTGCCGCGCACGTCCACCGCGGCCGGGGTGCGCTGGAACAGGAAGAGACGCTCGGCCCATTCGGCCAGGTGCGGGGCGATCTGGATCGTCGTGGAACCGGTGCCGATGACGCCGACCGTCTTGTCCTTGAGCCTGGTCAGGCCCCCGGTGCTGTCGCCGCCGGTGTAGTCGAAGTCCCAGCGGCTGGTGTGGAAGGAGTGTCCGGCGAACGTCTCAAGCCCCGGCAGCCCAGGCAGCTTGGGGCGGTGCATCAGGCCGATCGACATGGCCACGTACCGGGCCCGGATCAGATCCCCGCGATCGGTGCTCACCAGCCAGCGGCCGGCGGCCTCGTCCCAGCGCAGCTCGGTGACGACGGTCTGGAACAGCGCGTCGCGGTAGAGGTCGTACTCGCGCGCGATCCGCTTCAGGTGCGCGAGGATCTCGGGCCCGGTGGCGTACTTCTCCGTGGGTATCGTGCCGAGTTCTTCGAGCAGCGGCATGTAGATGTAGCTCTCCACGTCGCACCGCACGCCGGGGAAGCGGTTCCAGTACCAGGTGCCGCCGACGTCGCCGGCCTCGTCGATCAGCCGGATGCGGTCCAGGCCGGTCTCCTGGCGCAGACGCGCGCCGGTCAGCAGGCCGCCGATGCCGGCTCCGACGACGGCGACGTCCACCTCGTCGCGCAGCGGCTCGCGCTGCCTGGGTTCGGTGTAGGGATCGTGCGCGTAGCGGCTGAACTCGCCGCGGGCGAACTGGTAGGTGCGCCCGGCGGTGCGCTTGTCGCGTTCCTGCCGGTATTTCTCCCGCACCGCCTCCAGATCGATCCTCAGTGCTTCATCGCTACGCTCGTCGCCTTCGGGGCGGGCCACAGCTCCTCCTCGGGGGAAGGG
>NZ_JAGSXH010000011.1 GCF_018283645.1 Actinocrinis puniceicyclus
GAACACGACTACGCCCCGCCCCGCAATCAACATGCTGTAGCGCAAGCTAGCAAGGATCTTCGAAGCCGACGATAGCGCACTGCCAATACTTGGCAAAGGAGTTGCAAAGAGCAGTTCGGGAGATGATTCCTTGCCCTCAGGAGGCGAAGACAGTACGGTCCAGATGTTGACGGGCTCCGCAGCCCTGAACCAGGGGGCCTGGTATACGGGGGTCAGGGAGCATTCTGCGACAGAAAGTTCGCATGCTTACCTTCATACGTGAAAAAAACTCGCGGCGCGGACTCACGGCGGGACTCTCCGTTCTCGCGGTGACCGCCGGTGTGCTGACGGCGAGCCCTGCGGTGGCCGCCACCTCAAAGCAGAGCCCTGCGAATTCCACTGGCAATCCGGTCACCGCTCCAGCCGGCGCGGAGAAGCTGCCGGCCGACGCACCCAAGCTGCCCGACGGGCACGGGCCGACTCCGGCTGAGCAGCGAGCGATGGAAGCCGCTGCCGCCAAAGCCCGCACGAGTGGTAAACCCGTGGTCGTCGATGCGTTGACCACTCCGACTGTGCAGGTGGTCGCGCTGCCCGGCGGCGGGTTCCAAATGGCCGACAACCCCGCCCCGGTTCGCGCCCAGACACACTCCGTGTGGGCTCCGATCGACACCACACCGCGTAAGAACCCTGACGGCACCTTCAGCCCTGCGAACATCGCCTACGCGAAGGTCACCTTCGGCGCGGCGGGATCACACGTCCTCGCCACCACCGCGACCCCGGACGGCGGTTCCTACCAGTTGTCCTGGCCCACCGCGCTGCCCGCGCCGACCGCCGCCGGTTCGACACTTACCTACCGGGGCGTGCTGCCCGGCGTAGACCTGCTGATCGCGGCCAACGCCTCCGGTGGATTTAGCGACACCCTCGTCGTGCGCGACGCCAAGGCGGCGGCCAACCCCGCGCTCGCCAAGCTGGTGCTTCCGGTGCGCGCCACCGGCCGTGCCGACGCGCGCAGCCGTACCCTGGCCACCTCGCCCGCGGGTATGGCCTTGTCCGCAGCCGGCGCGCTGATGTGGGACTCCAGCACCGGGCCCGGTCGGCAGGCCCACGCCGACCCGTCCACGGCGCACGCTCCCGGACAGGCTGCCCGCACCGCGGTCATCGGGATGAGTGCGACCGGCCAGGCGCTGACGCTCACCCCGGACCTGCGGCTGCTTCATGGGCCGGGCACGATCTTCCCGCTCTACATCGACCCGTCCTACACCTGGCACAACAGCGGTACGCTCGGCACCCAGTACTTCGACGAGGTCAAGCAGTACGGCCCCTGCGCCGGTCAGGCCGAGACCAACAACTCCGGCTCGGGCGGCGACTACGGCCAGCTCGGTGTCGGCTACACCTCTTCTGGGTATCCGAACTACTCCACGTGCTCGGGCGACCAGCGCACCTTCTATCAGTGGAAGCTGCCCAGCTACATCAACCAGGCTCACATCAACACCGCCACCGTCGGTGTGACAGAGGTCTGGCAGGCCAGCTTTTCCTGCTCGTACAGCCACACGATCAACCTGCACTGGTCCGGCGGGATCGGTACCGGCACCAACTGGAGCAACCAGCCCGGCTACATGACCGGCGCCGACTCGTTCAACGCCTCGACCAGCATCGGCTCGGCATACAACCCGAACGGCTGCCAGAACCCGACCAGCTCCACCGCCGGATTCAACGTGCAGGGCCCGCTTCAGATCTCGGCGAACGGCAACGCCAGCCAGATCACGTTCGCACTGACCAACGATTCCGACGAAACCCACTACAACGGCACCGGCTTCGCCCGCTACGCGGACAACCCGACCCTGCAGATCCAATACGGCCACACACCCACCACTCCCGCAGCAAGCCAGCTGACGGCCAGCACCAGCGGTTCCAATACCGTCCCGTGCACGACCGCCGCACCCTACCCGTTCGTCGGCACGACCATCGCCAGCAACGGCATCACCCTGACCGGCGCCAACCTGACCAGCCCCGACGCTGATCCGCTGCAGGCCAACTTCAAGTACTGGCTCACCCTCACGCCGGGCACGACGTACACCGCGTCCAGCGCCTTCGGCATCACCAACGGCCAGTCCGCGTCCATCAAGCTGCCCAGCAGTTTCACCAGTACCCTGACGAACGGGACGAACGTCTCCTGGCAGATGCAGACCACGAACCTGCAATGGCCCAGCGGCTGGTCCCCCGTATGCACCTTCACCGCCGAACCTACCGCCCCGGCTCCTCCGACCATCGCCGCCAACACCACCTATCCCGCCGGAGTCACCGGCGCCACCGCCGACACCGCGGCCACCTTCCAAATCACCGGCGATCCGACCGGCGCTACCGCCGCGAAGTTCTACTACAACCTCGACCAGGGAACGACCACCAACGGCACTCCGGTGGGCCAAATCGCGATGCCGGTCGGCACTACCGCCTCCAGCCCGACACACCGGTGGCTGCTCAGCGGCGCGGGCAGTGACTCGGTCGGCTCCAGCACCGTCACCCTGGCCGCCGGCGCCGGCTGGGGCACCGACGCCAACCGCCAGAACGTCATGAACTCCACCAGCGCGACAAACAGCTACGCGAGCGCCGGCGGGCCGCTGCTCAACACCACCGCCAGCTACAGCGTCAGTGCCTGGGTCAAACTCACCAGCACCAGCGGCGACGCCGTCGCCGTAAGCCAGGCCGGCACCAACATCGGCGCGTTCTTCCTCGGCTATGACGCCAACAAAACCGGCTGGTGCTTCTACGGCTACAACGGCGACGTCAGATCCAGCGGCTTGACCAACTGGCCCGGCGTCTGCCCCACCACCGACCACCCCACACTCAACGTCTGGACCCTGATCACCGGCGTCTACGACGCCAGCGCTAAAACCCGCGCCCTCTACGTCAACGGCACCCTGATCGGAACCGGCCCCGACACCACGGCCTTCGCCACCAGCGGCGCCCTGACCATCGGCGACGAACGCTACAACGCCACCGCCGCCTTCAACTTCCCCGGCCAGATCAGCGACGTCCAAACCTACAGCAGGGCCCTGACCGGCACCGAAGTCAGCGCCATGTACAACACCAACAACACCAACGTCACCATTACCCCGCCGTCACCCGGCCCGCACACTCTGAACGTGGAAGCGGTCGACGCGGCAGGTGACGTTTCGTCCACCGCCAGCTACTCGTTCATCGCCAAGACGCATGCCGGGGCGAGCTGCCAGACGCTGGCGCAGTGCTTCGATAACACCGCGATCTCCTCCGACAGCGCGCCCTCGCAGGCGAATGCCGACGGCGCCGGAAACGGCCTCTCGGTCACCGACTTGGGCAATGCCGGCTGGAGCAGCAACGGCCACGTCACCATCGACGGTGCCAACCTGACGCTGCCGACGTTCGGGTCCGGACAGGCCGACAACGTCATCGCCCAGAACCAGGTCATCAACTACAGCTACCCGGTGCCGACTACCGGCGCCAGCAGCCTGATGTTCCTGACCACCGCGACCAACGGCGGCTACGTGGACCCGGGTCAGATCACCGGCGACGACACCGCGCCGTTCATCGGAGCCGGCACCGGAGTCGCCGGCGAACGCTGCTTCACCGGCACCATCGACAACGGATACTGCGCTCCTAGCGGAGTGATCACGTACGCGGCCGGGTGCGCGGCCGCCACCAACAACAACCAGAGCTACGACCTGACCGTCCCGGACTGGACCGCCGGTCCGTCCTCACCCGCGGCGGTCGCCCTGCCTCACCTGAACAACCCAAATGGCCAGAAGGCGAAGACGGCCTACCTTTATCCGTTCGCGATCCCGCTCTACCCGGGCTGCACCGTGCAATCCATCACGCTGCCCGACAACAGCACTATCAACGGCAGCACGAGCGCGATCCACCTGTTCGCCCTCGGTACCCGCAACACCACCACCGGCACCGTTGAATCGGACGGCACCACCCATGCCACCGACAGCGGGAAGACCTGGACCGGCGCATGGGCGGAGGACACCGAGGGGAACTACGACTTCGAGACCGGGAGCTTCTCCAACCAGTCCTTCCGCGTCATGGTCCAACCCTCGGTGACCGGCAACGTCGTCCGCGTCAAACTCGACAACGCCCTCGGCACCAGCACGCTGCACATCGGCCACGCCACCGTCGCCCTGGCCGCCGGAAACGACATCAACGCATCCGCCGCCACGGCCTCCGGGTCCACACCCGTCAACCTCACCTTCGCCAACTCCCCGAGCACCGTGATTCCTGAAGGCGGCATGGTCTTCAGTGACCCGCTCTCCTTCAACGTCACCAGCGGACAATGGCTGGACGTCTCCTTCTACCTCAGCAGTACGGCTGCCAACCTGGTCCAGCACTCCTGGGCCACCGACGCCTACGAATACGCCGCCCCAGTCGGTTCCGGCGACCACACCGCCGACAGTGCCGCGACCGCCTACACCGCGTCCGGCAACGTGAACGGCACCTTCACCGACCTGGTCACCGGGCTTGATGTGGAAACCGCGGGCATGCCCACCCAGGTCGTGCTCGGCGACAACCTCATCGACGCCTGGCAGAACAACACCGCGCCGCTCAGCCCGAACCAGGGCGCGGCACTGCGTTTGACGGACGATCTGGCCAACGCGACCCCCACCACTCCGGCGCCCTGGGGCACCATCAACGCGGGCATCGAGTCCAACCAGATCGCTGTCGACAATCCCGAGACGCTCACCAACGTCGGCGCCGTGGGCGGACCCTCCGCCAGCTCCCGCATCGACCGCGACGTCCTTGACGAACCAGGAATCAACACCGTGATCCTCAACCAGGGCCTCGAGGACGCCCTGAGCGCACCCAATATCCTCAACGGGAACCTCACCCTCGACCAGGTCACCTCCAACCTGGAAGGTGCGATGACCGGGCTCGTCGGCGAACTCGCCGCCACGGCGACCACCAGCAGCGGCACCGGCTTCATCAACACGGTCGCCCTGGGACTGACTCCCTGCGGCGGCTACAACGGCAGCGGGTCCACTGGCACTGGCACCAACGCCAACGACCCGTGCAACGCCAACGTCGAGACCGTACGCACCGCCCTCAACGGCAACCTGAGCAGCGGTACCGGCCTCGGCCTGAGTCCGTATGGCAGCGGTAGCGCGAGCTTCTTCTATGTCGACCCCGACCCTGTCATCGGAGCCACCGCCGACAACCCGGTCCAACTCGTCCCCGCCGCGCAGGTCGGCACCAGCCGCAACAACTCCCCCGCCGACCCGGTGAACCTCACCAACGCTGGAATCGGCGCCCTGACCAATGCCATCCTCGCCAACCAGGATGTCTGGCAGCTGACCGACGGCACCGGCGGCAACCCGGCAGCCCAAGCCACCGACAGCGCGCCGACCCACTACTCCAACGCCTACCTCACCGGGACCGACCCCGCCTCCGGGACCAACACACTCACCCTGTACGGCACCGAAGGCACCAACTACGCCTGGCCTACCGATGCCGCTCGAGTCAACACCCAGGACACCGATGGAACCGTGCTGAGCCTCGACGGCACCGCCGGATACGGCGCCGCGAGCAGCACATTGATCAACACCCTGGGTAGTTACAGCATCAGCGCCTGGATCGATCCCACCTCCGCCGGCTCCGCACAAGTCGTGGCTGCCGAATGCGGCAACAACCATTGCGCGCTCTACTTCGGCCTCGACAGCAACGGTCACTGGCAGATCGGAGGGCAGGGCTCAGACACTGCCTCAGACAACACCTACTACGGCGCGACCGTAGCCTCCACCGCCGCGAACAACACGTGGACGCACCTGGTCGCCACATTCAACGCCGTAACCGACACCTACTCGCTCTACGTCAACGGCACGCTCGCCGCCACCGCCACAGGACGCCCCACCGGTTGGGCAGCCACAGGGCCCTTCACCGTCGGGGCGCTCAACCTCCTCGGCAACGGCACGCCGATGGTCAACCACTACCTCAGCGGAAAAGTCAGCGACGTCCAAGCCTTCAACTACACGCTGACCGCACCCCAGATCACCGCCCTCTACGACCAGATCCAGTAAATTGCGCGATAAGCCCGACGGGGGCCCGCTGCCAGCGCGCTGGCAGCGGGCCCCTTCCGTGGCCCGACCCGGCCAGTTGTTACAGCTCCCTGACGCGGACCAAATGCTGACCCGGTCCAACGACCATTAGCATGACGGGGCGGCGGCGCCTCCGAGTCGGTCGGTGATCGGCGATCCGCTCTCGGGCTTAGGGGTCTTCAGGGATGCGACGATTGCATGTGCCGCGCTGGCGCGCGCCGGGCTGGGTCACCATCCTCGCCGCCGGCGTGGTGTCGGCCGCGTTGATGGGCGTGCGGCTGTTCGTGCCGCAGCCGGTCGCGATGGCCAACAACGGCGATGCACAGCGGCTCATGTGCCAAATCCACGCCGATGCGGCCCGCCCGCCAGCGTCGAGCGCACAGTGGTACTTCGTGCGACTCCACTACGCGTTCACGTCGCACCACAGCCGCTGCATCGACTATCCGACCACGCAGTATCTCCAGTTGCGGCTGACCTCCTGGGTGCACCGCCACCTGCTCGGCTTGACCGGCGCCATCGACACCCGCGAGCTCATGGTCGAGTACTGCGTCCTGGTCGGCATCGTGATCGCACTAATGGCCTGGTTGCTGCGGCCGGTGCGCCTCCCGATCCGGATCGGCCTGCTGGCAGCGCTGTTCGCCGTGCTGGCCGACGCCACCTTCGCCGACTACGCCGGCTCGCCGTACAGCGAGACCACGGCTCTCTACGGGCTGCTCGTCGTCGCCGTCGCCGGTGTGATCGCCGTGGCGCCGGTCAACGACCAGGGCCGGGTGATTGCCTTCCTGGTCGCGTCGGTGGCGGCCACATTCGCCGTCGGCGCGAAGAACGAGACGGTCACACTGCTGATCCCGCTGGCCGCGCTGCTCGGCACCCGGCGCGTCCCGTTCGGCCGTTTGCGCAGCCGCCTGGGCGTCAGGGTCCTGCCGGCCTTGTGCGTGGTCGCGCTGCTGGCCACGGCCGGTTGGAGCATGGCGCACGAGTCGCGTGAGGACCAGGAGATCAACACCGCCCAAGAAGTCACCATGACGCTCATGCCGAGGGTGGGCGACCCGGGTCAGCTCGCCGCGGACTTCGGGCTGCCGCGCGCCTTCGGCCAGTACAGCGGCACGAACTGGTGGAGTGACCACCCGATCGAGAACGATCCGGCCTTCTCGCACTACCGCACCCGTTTCTCCCGCTCCAATCTGGTGCGGTACTTCGCCGAGCACCCGACCATGTCCGCCCGCGTCTTCTCCGGGGGAGCCGACGCGTACCTCACCTTCCGCGCCAACTACCTCGGCAATTACGCGGCGAACTCCGGCCAGCCGCCCCAGCACCAGGAGTGCCGCGTCTGCTTCGTGCCGAGCGCGGCGCACGCGCTCAAGTGGAGCGGGTTCCCCGGCGTGCTGGCGTACTGGCTGGCCTGCCTGGCCGGCGCGGCTTGGCTGATCCGCACCGGATCGGCGAACTCGCGCCGCCGCGGCTTCGGCCTAGTCACCCTCACCCTGCTCGGCTGCACGGTCATTCAATACGCCACCGCCGTATACGGAGAGGGAAACGAGGTCACCAAACACCTCGCGGTCGCACTGTTCACCGCGACGCTCGCGCCCGTCTGGATCGCCGCCGGCGCTCTGACGCCACGCTCACCGTCCGAGACGGCAACGCATCCCAGGCTCCTGCGACCGGGGAAGCTCCTGCAGCGCACGACGACGAGTGCGCACCTGCTCCGGACGCCGCCGTACGAAGCGCTGCGCCCAGCAGGTCGCGCCACGGCTGCGGCGGGCAGAACGCCTCCTGCGCCCACCGTTGCCAGCCCTTCGGGACGCTGCCCGGGCGAGCGGTGATACCCCTGTGCCACCCGGAACCGGACCGCCTATCGTTCCCGCGCTGAGCCGGTGCGCGCCGGCCGCTCCCAGATCCCATTCCCGCTCCAGCCCGTCGGCGCCGCTGCCGCAGTCCAGCCAGGCCGTGCCCGCCGTGTACGGGCCGAGCTAGAACTGGCGCAGGTAGTCCTCCATCAGCTGGCCTTCGGGTAGCCTCAGGAGTTCCGGCCGCACGGCGCCCTCGGGCCGTGTCAACCCGCCGGGGCAGGATCGACAGCTGTCTGCGATGTCGGCGCCGCCTCCGTTCGATCTCGGTGGCGTCGTCAGCGACGGTTCGGTCGTGAATGGCATAGTTCCAGACCACGACCGTCGATGGTGCATCAGCACCCGGCGCCGACGTCCCGAGATTTGGGGTACGCCCCCATAGCCGCCGACGTACAGATCATCACGACACTCGGCCTCTGATCCGCACCATGGTGCACCAGGCTACCGACGGTGGCCCCTGGACGCGCTGGCGCCGGTGGTCGATCAGGTCGCCGGTCCAGCGTTCTGGACGGCGAAAGCGAGCTGTCCATCCGCGCGCACACCGAAGGCGCGAACGGCTGGCTCAAAGCCGGCGACGCCAGCATGAGCATCCCCGCCTACCGCAGGCCACGCGGACGCGTCGCCCAGACGCTCCTGCTGGCACTGATCATCGCCGTCAACAACCTGCGTCGCCTCGAACAGTTCCTGCGCGACAGACACGAAAATCCCACCACACTGATGGACCACCTGCTGCCCGAGAACCCGGCCTCGTCCACCGAACACGACGGTGAAGCTCCGTCCGACACGTCCGGCGGCGGCCCGCCCACTGGCTGAGAAGTAGCCCGCCCACCGATCAGCGCACGCATCGATCGGCCCTAACCCAGCAGCACGCCGAGGGGACCGCACACACCAAGGTGCGCGGTCCCCTCGGCATGCCTGCGCGCGGGCCAACCGACTCCTTCCCGGACCGTCACGCCGCCCAGAAGAAGATCACGCGGCTCCCAGCTAACGAAAACACGCTCCAAAGCGAAGATCCCGGTCAACCAAGACTGGTTGACCGGGATCTCGTGAACGTCCAGCGAGCGAACTCGTGAACATCCCTGCGTAGCGGGGACAGGATTTGAACCTGCGACCTCTGGGTTATGAGCCCAGCGAGCTACCGAGCTGCTCCACCCCGCGTCGGTGTGTCTCTACTGTAGGTCGAAGGCGGGCGTTAACGCAAATCGATATGAGCCACAGGCCTGCGCGGCGCCCAGACCAGCATCCTTACGGTGCCCGGGCGGGATCGGGAAGAATGGGCGCATGGACAACGGCTCGGCTGAGACCAAGGGCGCGATGAACACCGCGCTGACACGATCGCTGATCGAACTGGAGCAGCACGTCGCCCGCGACGGCTGGGACCAAGGCCCGCGGCTGTTCGCACTGGCGGACACCGCGGCGCTGATCAAGGCCGAGCCGCGGCTCGCGGCGGCGCTGGCGCCGGAGACGGTCGAAATGGCCGGCCTGGCCCCGCTGCGGACCTACACCTCGATCGAGCAGGAAGGCTTCCCCGGCGGCCGGGCACTGGACGAGGCACTGTCCGGGATCGGCTGGCCGGAGACGGTGGACGGCGCTGCGCTGGTCGTCGAGCGGGTCATGCTGCCCCCTGACGCCGAAGCAGACCTGCCGGCCGAGAGTGACGGCGTGAACGTCGACGCCTGGGCCGCCGCGCACCCGCAACGGCAGGAGGTACGGATCGCGGTCGGCGTGCTGCGGGACGGCTCACGCGATTGCGCACTGCGGCTGCGGTCGCGCGACACCGACGACGAGGTGCTGTCCGGACCGGGACTCGTCCCCAACCTCGAAGACGCGCTGGCGCAGACATTGCAGGACTGACAGGACGGCTGTGCTGAGGCCGCCCGTGCCGGCTTCAGCAGCTCGGCGGCGTCTTGCCCGCGCGCAGGTCCGCGAGCGCGTTCAGCGCGTCCTGCAAGGTCGAGACCTTCGCCAGTTCGAGACCCGACGGAAGGTTCGCCTTGGCGTCGGCGCAGTTGTCGGCCGGCGCCAGGAAGACCGTCGCCCCGTCGCGCCGAGCGCCGATCGTCTTCATCTGGATGCCGCCGATAGCCCCGACGTTGCCGGACGCGTCGATCGTGCCGGTGCCCGCGACGATCCGGCCGCCGGACAGGTCACCGCCCGGGGTGAGCTTGTCGATGATCCCCAGCGCGAACATCATCCCGGCGCTCGGGCCGCCGACACCGTTGAGCTGGATGCTCACGTCGAACGGGAAGGTGTTCTCGCCCTCCACCGAGATCCCGACCACCGTCCTGCCCTTGCTGCTCTTGACGGTGCCGGTAGTGACGGTCTGCTCCTTGGCCCCGCGCGATACGACGAACGTGACCTGCCCGCCGGGCGTCACCTTCTGGATCACATCCTGCAGCTGTTTCAGTCCGCTGTCCCCGCCGGAAGTGATCGCGGTGCCGTCGAGCGATTTGATGACGTCGCCCGCCTGAAGCTTGCCGTCCGCGGGCGTCCCCGCGGCCACCGAGGCGATGACCACCTCGCTGCCGGTCGGCTTGATGCCGAGCGCGCCGAGCGCGGCGGTGATCGCGGCGTCCTGCGAGTCGGTGAACGCCACCGCGTTCTCCTGGTCGCTCTGCTGCTGCGTGGTGCCCGGAGGGTAGATCGTCTCCTTGGGCACGATCGCCTCGTCCGAGCTGAGCCAGCCGACCAGCGCGGTACCAAGCGGCATCTGGTAGTCCTGACTCGAGACGCCGACCGTCACCATCCGCAGCTCACCCTTGGTGTTGTACGTCGGGTGCCCGGTGATCGTGATCAGCGGCGTTCCCTGATACGAGCCCAGCGTGTCGAAGGTCGGGCCGGGGGTCATCTCCGCATAGGGCACCGGCTGGAAATACACGCCGATCCCGAAGACGGCGAGCAGAGCCCCTGAAACGGCGAGCGTGACGGTTCGTCGGCGCGGCATGCGAACGACCCTAATGCACGATTCTGAGCGCGCGCAGCGCAGGGGCGACGCGGCGCGCGGGCAGCGGCCGTAGCGAGGTCAGTCCACGACCGAGACGGCCGGACGTTCCGGTGGAGGTGGCTGCTGGGTGCGCGCGAGGACCTGCCTGGCCCGCTGGTAACGATGCAGCGTGCCCACGTCCTCGCGGGCGCGGCGCACGCGCCGTGCAGCGGCGGCAACGCCTGCGGCTGCCACGACCGCGACGGCCGGGATGGCCCACCAGATCAGGATCGAGAGCACGGCCACAGCCTAGGTCAGATGCCCACCCAGGCGTGGGAACCATCCCGGAACTCCTCCCGCTTCCAGATCGGGACCTGCTCCTTCAGCGTGTCGATCAGCGCTCTGCAGGCGGCGAATGCCTCGGCCCGGTGTGCCGCGCCGGCCGCGACGACCACGGCCAGGTCGCCGACCTCAAGCCGGCCGCACCGGTGCACCGCGGCCAGGACGGTGCCGGGATGCTCGGCGGCGACCGTGCGCGCCACGTCGAGCAACTGGTCGCGGGCGGTGGGGTGGGCGGTGTATTCGAGTTCACCGACCAGTTCGCCGGGCCGCTCGGGTGTGTGGTCGCGCACGGTGCCGATGAACAGTGCGACGCCGCCTACACCGCGATCGGTGACCGCGTGCAGCACCTCATCCACCGAGAGCGTGGTGTCACGCACGTCGATGAGGCGGACTGGCTCGCTTGCGGTGACGGTCATCGCATCATCATCTCTTACTCACTCTCGCCTCTTGCTCGCGGTCGTCTCGCCCGCCGCCCGGACCTGAGACGGCGGCCGCTCAGCCCGACCGGCGCTTCTTGCGGGCACGGCGTACCAGCGCCGCCGTGCCGACCAGCGCGACGGTCGCGCCGGCGGCGCCGAGTCCGGCCGCGGCGTCCTTCTTGCCGAGGCGACGCGCCAGCGCGGCGTGATGGCCCTCTATTTCCAGCAGCAGCGCCTGAAACGCCTCGGCGTTGCTGTGCTCGGCCTGCCAGCCGGTGGCCTCCAGCTTCCCGGTGGAGACGGCCCAGGGATGCATGACGTACTGCAGGTCGGTGGCCGGGGCGGGCGTCAGATGCAGCCGGTGCAGGCGCTCGGCGGCACCGAGGGCCAGCGCCTCGGGCAGTTCCATGCGGCGCATGCCGGAGATCTCCTCGACTTCCTGCTGCCCGAGCCAGCCCTCGCTGCCGACGGCGAACGGGCCCTCCACATCGCTCAGCGCGGTATGCACCAGCCCCGAGGCCAGATCCTCGATGTGGCAGAACTGCCAGCAGGGCTCGGAGTCCTTGACCACCAGCAGCCGGGGCGCCTCGAAGTGCCGGGTGAAGACGGTGTCGACGCCGTGACCGGTGAGCACGGCCGGGCGCAGCACGGTGACGGACAGGCCGGGGTGTGCCTTCGGGGCCCGCTCTGCCAGCCGTTCTATCTCCAGGTAATCGCCGACCAGCGAGCCGTCCGGCACCGCGCGCAGCGGCGCGTCCTCGGCGAGCGGCACGGGGTTGTCCGGGTAGGCGCCGTACACCATCGCACTGGTGAACAAAACGACCCGTCCGACTCCCGCAGCAGCCGCGGAGGTGAGCACCGTCTGCGCACCGCGGACGTTCCACGCGGTACGCGCTTTGGCGTCGGTATCCGGCGATGTGTCGATATCCGTGTGGATGACGACGTCCACATCCGCGAGCCGTTCGGCCAGTGCCGGGTCACGCGTATCGGCCGAGCGGAATACGACACCCGGCAGGTCCAGCCTGCGCGTGTCCAGCGCGATCGCCTTGCGCACCCCGTCGTGCCCGGCCAGTCGGGCGGCCACCTGCGCGCCGATGACGTCGGCCGCGCCGGTCACCGCTACGGTGAGACGCGCCGAACGGCGCCGTCCGCCTTCTGCCGGGGAACTCACAAGCACACTCCGTTGGTTACTACGGTGAGAGGGACGGGACGCTCCGTTCACCGTAAAGTCTGTTCTATCCGTTGAGTGCGCGATCTCCGAGTGATTGAGTCGGCTGTGCTTCCCGTGAACACCGCTTCTCGTGGACACCGGCACGCCGGGGGTCCGGCTCCAGTGTGGACGATTGTCTAGAGGTTCGACGTGAACGACCACCCAGAAAGTTTCCCACCGGGCGGGGACGAGCCGGAGCCGGTGCCGTTCGAGGACATCGTCAAGGGGCTGGAGGGCCTCGGCGCCGACGTTGAGCGCGAGGCGCATCAGGAACAGCAGCAGGCCGCGCGGGAACAGGGCGAACAGCCCGGCCGCGGCCGGGCGGGCGAGAGCGCCGGCGGCGACGACGAGGAGTCCGATCCGCTCTCCGGGTTGCTGAACGCACTGGGGCTCGGCGGCGGGTCCGGCGCCGAACTCGGCGAGTCGCTGTCCAAGTTCGCGGCGGGCCTCGGGCAGCAGATGCAGGGGTTCGACCCGCAGATGCTCATGATGATGATGGGGCGCATCCAGTCCCTGATCAACAACGGCGAGGGGCCGGTCAACTGGGCGCTGGCCCGCGACGTCGCTCGCACCGTGTCTGCCGCGCAGCCGGACCCCACGCCGACCGCCGGCGAATCGGCCCCGATCGAGGACGCGGTGCGGCTGGCCGAACACTGGCTGGACGAGGTCACCGCGCTGCCGGCCGGTACCACCGGCGCGCTGGCGTGGAGCCGCGCCGATTGGATCGAAAAGACGCTGCCGGTCTGGAAGCAACTGGTCGAGCCCGTGGCGGACCGGATGACCGAGGCGATGACGGGTCTGTTGCCGGAGGCGGCGGCCGGAGCCCGGGCACCGATCACCGGCATACTGCGCCAGATGGGCGGTTCGCTGTTCGGGCACCAGGTCGGCACCGCGCTGGCGCAGTTGGCCACCGAGGTGCTCGGTTCGTCGGACATCGGACTGCCGCTCGGCCCGGACGGCAAGGCGGTACTGCTGCCGACGAATGTCGCGGCGTTCAGTGCGGGGCTGGAGATCCCGGCGACGGAGGTGCGGCTGTATCTCGCGATGCGTGAGGCCGCTTATCACCGTCTGTTCGCTCACGTTCCGTGGCTGAAGGCACACGTGCTCGGCGCCGTGGAGGCGTACGCGCGCGGGATCACTGTGGACCAGAGCCGTATCGAGGAACTGATGCGTAACGCACAGTCTCCGGAGGGCCTGGCGGACCTGCAAAGCGTGTTCCAGGAGGGGATCACCTTCACGGCACCGGACACTGCGCAGCAGCGCGCCGCGCTGGCCCGGCTGGAGACGATCCTGGCGCTGACCGAGGGCTGGGTGGACGCGGTCGTCGACGCGGCGGCCGTGCCGAACCTGCCACACTCCTCCGCGCTGCGGGAGACGCTGCGCCGACGCCGCGCTTCGGGCGGTCCGGCCGAGCAGACCTTCTCGGCGCTGGTGGGTCTGGAGATGCGGCCGCGGCGGCTGCGCGACGCGGCCAGGCTGTGGGCCTCGCTGGGGGACGCGCGCGGGATCGACGGGCGCGACGACGTGTGGGCGCATCCGGACCTGCTGCCGACAGCGCAGGACCTGGACGATCCTGACGGCTTCGTGCACCGCGACGAGATCGACCTGTCCGCCCTCAACGACTTGCTGACCGAGCCCGAGGGCGAGAAGAAGGACGGGAAGGGCAGCGGGGACGGCGTGGACGACGAAGACGAATAGCGACGCTGTGAGGCGACCGGCGGGGACGGCTACTCGCCGGTGGCGACCGGCCGGGCCGGATCGGTGACCCAATCCGACCACGACCCCGGGTACAGCAGGGCCTTGATGCCTGCGAGTTCGAGCGCGAGCACCTGGTGCGCGGCGGTCACTCCGGAGCCGCAGTAGACGCCGACCTCGCGCCCGTTGACGCAGTTCGCGCCGAGCGAGGCGAAGCGGGTGCGCAGGATCTCGGTCGGCAGAAAGCGGTCGTCCGGCCCCACGTTGTCGCGGGTCGGCGCACTCAATGCGCCGGGGATGTGCCCGGCCACCGGGTCGATCGGCTCCACCTCGCCGCGGAACCTGGCCGCCGCCCGCGCGTCGAGCAGGATGCCCTCGACCGCCAGCTTGGCCGCCGCGTCCGCGTCGGCGACGGGCATCGCGCCGGGTACGGCGATGAAGTTCCCTGTCGCGGTGGCAGCGCCTGGTTCGGGACCGCCAGGGGCGTCGCCCGTGGCGATCGGCAGTCCCGCGGTGGCCCAGGCGGCGTACCCGCCATCGAGCACCCTGACGTCAGCGTGGCTGAAGTACCGCAGCAGCCACCATGCGCGCGCCGCAGAAGTGGAGTCGGCCGCGTCGTACACGACTACGGGACGGTCGTCCGAGACGCCGAGGGAACGCATCACGGCCTGGAAGTCGTCAGCGCTGGGCAGCGGGTGCCGGCCTCCCTCGCCGTTCGGTCCTGGCCGGCCCGCCAACTGGTGGTCGAGGTCCACGAAACGGGCGCCGGGGATGTGCCCGACGGCGTACAGTTCGCGCCCGGGAGGGCCGCTGAGCGACCAGCGCACGTCGAGCAGCGTCGCCGCGGCAGGACCGCGGGCGCCCGCGGCCGCGCCGAGCAGGCCGGCCAGCCGCTCGATCGAGATCAACGGCGCGCGGTCCGACTGATCAGGAGCCATGGCAGGTCAACCTCGCACTTCCAGCAGGGGAACCAGTCGCTCGGCCGCCGTCATCGAACCGTGCATGCCGATCAGCCGGGACTCGACCACCTCGCGCTCGGAGGCGACCACGGCCCAGTCCTCGCGCATCGCCACCACCACGTCCCCGATCCGATCCCGCATACGCGGGTCGACGTCGGGCCCGAACCAGCCCTCGGCGATCGCGTCCTCACGGCAGCGCACCGTCGCGACGCCGTCGAGCCGTTCGGTCCAGATGGCGAGCACGTCGCGTGCCGCACCGGGGTGCGCGTAAACGTGCCGGGCGCGCGCCTCACCACCGAGCAGCGCGACGCCGGCGCGCAACTCCAGGTCGGTGTCCGCGTCGATGCGGTGTTCGGTGGGCACGTCGAGCATGCCGTGATCCGCGATCACGTAGAGCGAGGAATCCTGTGGCAAGCGCTCGGCGAACCACTGCACCAGAGCGTCCACGTAACCGAGTTGGTCGCGCCACGCCTGTGATCCGGTGCCGGCCGCGTGGCCGACGAAATCAAGGTCCGAATAATACAGGTAGACCAGCGCCGGCTCCGGGCCCTCCATCGCCTGGAGGGCGCGTTCGGCGCGCACATCCGGCGGCTCGGCCCCGCAGAAGCGCGCACCGCGGAAGACCGAGCGGGTCAGGCCGGACTCGGCGAAGCGCGGCGAGGAGACGTGGGTGACCTCGACCCCGGCCCGGTGCAGCCGCTCGAACATGGTCTCCCGGGGCTGCCAGCGCAGCGGATCGACGTCCTGATCCCATTTCAGGAAGTTCATCAGCCGCCCGGTGCCGGGGACCATGAGCTTGTAGCCGAGCATCCCGTGCGCGCCGGGCGGCAGGCCGGTGCCGACGGAGGAGAGCGAGGTCGAGGTGGTGGACGGGAAGCCGGCGGTCAGCCTGCGGCCGACGCCCTGCGGACCGATGTCCTGCGGCCCGTTACGCAGCAGCGCAGCGAGGTACGGCGCGGCATCGGCGTGCTTGAGAATCAACTCGCTGCCCATGCCGTCGACGAGGAACAGGCAGGCCCGGCGTACCGGGTGCAGCTGCCCGAGGCCGTCGCGCATGGAGGCGTTTGACGTGTCCGCGCCGGGGCCACTGAGTCCGGGCACGCCGAGGGCGGCGCCGATCGCGGGGAGCACATCGGAAAGCGCCCCCGCGACGTGGGCCGGGTTGTCGAACCCGACCTCCCCCTCGGCCGCCCCCGCGTCCACGCCGCTACCCGCGTCCAGCCGCGCCGAGTTCGACCGTGGCCGCCGCGAGCGCCTGGGCGAACTCGAGCGTCATGCGCACGGCGTCGGGGCCGTCCGCACCGGTCGACACCCTCAGCGAGAGATCATCGCCAGTGACGGTGCCGGTGTACCCGTGGTCCGCTTCACAGTTCGGGTCGCCGCAGTTGGCCGGTTCAAGGTCGACTCGGCCGACCGCGCCCCACCCGACGGTCAACACGACCTCGCGCGGCAGGGTGCCGCGCACGTGCTTGGCCGGATCGTCCACGACTCTCGTGACCACGACCGTCGACACCCGGTCGAGCCGGACGGTCTCGGTCGAGGTCGACGCGTACGAGCCCACCTGCGAGTCCACGCCGTCGAGCTCCGGCTCGGTGCCGTGCTCATCGGTATGCCCGACCACCAGGCGGCGCTTGGTGAGCGCGAGTACGGTGACGTGCCGGCGCACCTCTTCGGCGTCGAAGGTGGTTTCCTGGTGGACCAGATGGCTGATGACCGGTTCACCGCCGAGCGCGGTCTCCACGGCCTCGGCGACCAGCGCCGGATAGTAGCCGCTGCGCTCGATCGATGCGCGCAGACCGGGGTCGAGGGCGCCGGAGTCGGTTCTCTGGGGCATGCCCCCAATCCTCGCACTGCTCGCCCTTGTGCGCGTACATCGGGTGGCGCGGATCACGGCCAGTGCGCCGGGACTGTCGGCGGTGGGGCGAGAATGGCGCGCGTCGCGGGCCCGCCAAGGAGAGGATCCGGGCCGGCACCGCGCGCCCGCCGCCGCACCGGCAGTGACAACCGGCAGCGACATCAGTGCCGGTACGACGCGATCCGAGTCAGGCGCAGGAGCAGCGCCGCCGTGGCCCGCCGCAGCGCACCCCAGGAGACTGACGAGCCGTTCCCGCAACAGATGGCCGGTCCACTTGCCTGCACGGCAAAGCAGGCGGCAGTGACCGGGGCATGGCGTGTTCGGTCACCCGCGGCACTTCAGTGCCGAAGCCGTGGTGCGGGTAAGCGCTGACGCTGAGGCGCCACCTACCGAGACTACGCCGGGACAGATCCGCCTTGATCGTGCGTGAATCACGATCCAGCTGCGGCCGACAACGAGGGACTCAGGTAGAACTGTGTACACGCAGCCCCGTGCTCCGCCGCCAGACAGCTCGCATCCAGACAGCGACGGAACTTCTGCGCGTATTCACCGGCGCCACTTCACCGGAGTCACCCGGAGAAACCCGGGGAAACCCGGGCACGACCGGATACGCGCCCCGTCTGGCCGCTGTTCGAGGCTGTCGGCACGACGGGGCACAATAGGCCGCTAGCAGCATCCCTACCAGCACAGGAGCAGCGCAGCCATGGCCCGCCGCAGCGCACCGCAGGAGACTGACGAGCCGTTCGAGGAACGGATCGTCGAGATCGACGTGACCGAAGAGATGTCCAACTCCTATCTGGAGTACTCCTACTCGGTCATCTACTCGCGCGCGCTGCCCGACGCCCGGGACGGTCTCAAGCCGGTGCACCGGCGGGTGCTGTATCAGATGAACGAGATGGGGCTGCGGCCCGACCGCGGCTTCGTGAAGTCGGCGCGCGTGGTCGGCGAGGTGATGGGGCGGCTGCACCCGCACGGCGACGGGCCGATCTACGACACGCTGGTGCGGATGGCGCAGCCGTTCTCGATGCGGCTGCCGCTCGTGGACGGGCACGGCAACTTCGGCTCGCTGGGCAACGACGACCCGCCGGCCGCCATGCGGTACACCGAGGCGCGGCTGACTCCCGCGTCTTTGCTGATGACCGCGGACATCGACGAGGACACCGTCGACTTCGGGCCGAACTACGACGGCCAGGAGACCGAGCCGGAGGTGCTGCCCGCGGCCTTCCCGAACCTGCTGGTCAACGGGGCGGCCGGGATCGCGGTCGGGATGGCCACGAACATGCCGCCGCACAACCTGGGCGAGGTCGTGGCCGCGGCGCGGCACCTGATCAAGAAGCCGGAGGCGACCCTCCAGGAACTGATGCGGATGGTGCCCGGCCCGGACCTGCCCACCGGCGGCCGGATCGTCGGCCTCGACGGGGTGAGGGATGCGTACGAGACCGGACGCGGCGTGTTCCGCATCCGCGCCGCCGCGCACATGGAGACGCTGCCCAACCGGCGCAAGGGCATCGTGGTGACCGAGCTGCCGTACAACGTCGGCCCGGAGCGGGTGATCGCCAAGGTCAAGGAGCTGGTGCAGAACAAGAAGATCCTCGGCATCTCCGACCTGAAGGACCTGACCGACCGCGCCAACGGTCTGCGGCTGGTCATCGAGGTCAAGAACGGCTTCAACCCCGAGGCGATCCTGGAGCAGTTGTACAAACTGACGCCGCTGGAGGAGTCCTTCGGCATCAACAACGTGGCGCTGGTGGACGGCCAGCCGCTCACGCTCGGTCTCAAGGAACTGCTGGAGGTCTATCTCGACCACCGCTTCGAGGTGGTGCGGCGGCGCAGCGAGTACCGCAGGCGCAAGCGCTCGGACCGCATGCATCTGGTCGACGGCCTGCTGATCGCGCTGCTGAACATCGACGCGGTGATCCAGACGATCCGCACCTCGGAGAACGCGGCGAACGCGCGCGAGCGGCTGATGGCGCAGTTCGAGCTGACCGAGGTGCAGGCCAACTACATCCTGGACACCCCGCTGCGCCGGCTGACCCGCTTCGACCGGCTGGAACTGGAGACCGAGAAGGAGAAACTGGCCCGCGAGATCGCCGAGCTGACCGCGATCCTGGAGTCGGACGCGCTGCTGCGCCGCACCGTCTCGGACGAACTGGCGAAGGTGGCCAAGGACTTCGCCACACCGCGGCGCACCGTGCTGCTGGAGGCCGCGGACGCGCCGCTCACCGCCACGGTCCCGTTGGAGGTGCAGGACGCGCCGTGCCGGGTGTTGCTCTCCTCGACCGGCCTGCTGGCCCGCACCGGGCCGCTGGAGGGCGATGACGCCGTCGACGGCCCGCGTGCCAGACACGACGCGGTCGTCTCCGCGGTGGCCGGGACGCTGCGCGGCGATATCGGCGTGCTCACCTCCGCGGGCCGGCTGGTTCGCATCTCGGTGATCGACCTGCCGTCGGTGCCGGCCACCGCGGCGCCCGTGAACCCGGCGGGCGGCGCGCCGGTGTCCGAGTTCCTGGACCTGGCGGCCGACGAGAAGGTGCTGTGCCTGTCCACGCTTGATCCGCAGTCCCCCGGCGTGGCGCTGGGCACGCTGCAGGGCGTGGTCAAGCGGGTCGTGCCGGATTTCCCGGCGAACAAGGACGAGTTCGAGATGATCGCCCTGAAGGCGGGCGACCGGGTGGTGGGCGCGGCCGAGCTGCGCACCGGGCAGGAAGACCTGGCGTTCCTGACCACCGACGCGCAGCTGCTGAAGTTCTCCGCGGACCAGGTGCGCCCGCAGGGCAGGCCGGCCGCCGGGATGGCGGGGATCAAGCTGGCCGAGGGCGCCTCGGTGCTCGCCTTCACCGTGGTCGACCCGGAGCGGGACGCGGTCGTGGTCACCGTCGCCGGTTCAAGGGACGCGCTGCCGGGAACCGGAACAGGCACCGCGAAGGTGACGCCGTATCAGCTCTACCCCTCCAAGGGCCGGGCCACGGGCGGTGTGCGCTGCCAGCGGTTCCTGCGCGGCGAAGACACCCTCGTCTTTGCGTGGGCCGGCGCGACCCCGGCGCACGCGGCCGACGAGGCCGGCAACCCGGTGGACCTGCCGCCGCTCGACCCGCGGCGCGACGGCTCCGGCAGCCCGCTGCGTAAGGCATTCGCGGCGGTGGCGCCGGGCGCCTGAACCGGGCCGTCCCGCGGCGGTAGGCCACCGCCGCGGGCGGTTCAGACCTCGAACCAGACGATCTTCCCGTGTGCGGTGGTCCGCGTCCCCCAGCTCAGCGACAGCTGGTCGACCAGGTAGAGGCCGCGGCCGCCTTCCTCGCCGTACTGGACGGTGCGCAGCCGCGGCGCCGCGTCGAGTTCGTCGGCCACCTCGCACACCACGGTCGCGGTCCCGCGCAGCAGGCGCAGCCCGATCGGTCCGCGGCCGTACCGCAGCGCGTTGGTGACCAGTTCGCTGACAAGCAGTTCGACCACGTCGGTCACGTCCGGGACGGGCCGAGCCGGCCTGCCGTCGTGGTCGCGTTCGGCGGCGGACCACGCGAGCAGTTGGCGGCGCACCAGTTCGCGCGCGCGGCCGGCGACCGTCGGCTGGCTGGTGAGCACCCACGAGGCGAGTTGGTCCTCGGGGAATCGGCCGAGCGAAGCGATCAAGAGGGTCGCATCGTCGCCGCGCTGCGGCCCGAGCAGCGGCTCGAAGGCCGCGTCGCAGGCGGCTTCGAGCCGGCGGGCGTCCGCCTGGCCGGGAGCCGATCCGGTGGCCTGCGGCCACGGGCCCACCGGCGACGACTTCGACAGCGCTCCGAGCAGTTCGTCGATTCCGGTCTCGATGTCCCGGTCCCGGCCTTCTACCAGGCCGTCCGTGTAGAGGGCCAGCGCGCAGCCGGGTTCGACCACGAACCGGCGCTCCTCGAAGCGCTGACCGCCGAGGCCCAGCGGCGCGCCGGGCGAGAGCTCGACCAGTTCGACGCCGCCACCCGCGGTGGCCAGCACCGGCGGCGGATGCCCGGCGCTGGCCAGGACACACTCCCCCGTAACGGGGTCGTACACGGTGTAGACACAGGTGGCCAGGTGCGATTCGCTCATCGAGTGCCCTAATGCGTCCAGTTCGCGCAGCACCAGCGCCGGACTCAGGTCCAGTTGCGCCAGCGTGCGGGCAGCGGTGCGGAACTGGCTCATGATGCCGGCCGCGGACAGCCCGCTGCCCATCACGTCGCCGATGACGAAAGCGATGCGCCGGCACGGCAGCCGGATCACGTCCCACCAGTCCCCGCCGACCTGCGCGCCCGTCGGTCCCGGACGGTAGCGGAACGCGACCTGCGTGCCTTCCACGGCCTCGAACCGTTGTGGCAGCAGCGAGCGTTGCAGCATCAGCGCCGTGTCGCGCTCGCGCAGGTAGAGCCGCGCGTTGTCCATACTGACCGCGGCTCGCGCGGCGAGCTCGTCGGCGGTTTCGAGGTCGACCAGCGTGAAGGCGCCGCGCTGCGGGTTGCGCTGGAAACGGACCGCGCCGAGTAGCGATCCGCGGGCCTTCAACGGTGTGACGATGCTGCGCTCAGCGGGCCGGGCGCTGGTTGATTCGAGGTACGCCGGGCCGCCTTCGTCCAGCACGGTCGGCGTCACAGGCTGCGGTGTCTGAGGCTGCGGAGGCATCGGAGGTGTCGGAGGCGTCGGATGCGTCGGATGCGTCGGAGGTGCTGGTGACGGTGGCGGAGGTGCTGGTGACGGTGGCGGAGGTGCTGGTGACGGTGGCGGAGGTGCTGGTGACGGTGGCGGCGGTGTCGTCGACGGTGGCGGCGGCACGGCCGAGGCCGGCTCTCGCGCATCCGAGGCGAGTTCGAGAAACCTCGCGCGGCCGCCGACCAGGCAGTCGTGCAGTTGCGTGCCGGGCTCGATCGGCGGCAATCTGCGGTCCGCCCCGCGCAGTCTCGTCCGGCGGCCGGAATGCTTTCTGGGCGGTGTTCCCTGCGGCTGCGCGCCGGATGCGGCTGCGCCGGCTTGGCTGCGGATCGCGGCCGTGCGCACGTAAAGCGTCGGGCCCGGCGTGGCGGCCGACAGGGCCGCGGAGGAGATGGTGGCTACCGTTCCCGAGTGGGCGACCCCGGGTTGCCGGGTGGCGTCAAGCAGGAAGACCGTGGCCGTGTCGCAGAACTGCGGCACGGCGACCTCCGCGAGCGCTGCCGCGATCCGGTCGATGTCCAACGTGGTGCCGATGCGGCTGTTGGCCGCGCTCAGCAGCGCGGCGCGCTCGCGAGCGAGCCGATTGCGCTCGACTGTCTCCTGACGCTCCGTCACGTCCACCACGACCGCGGTCAGCCCGACGACCCGGCCGTCCTCGGTCTGGAGCCGGGCGTAGGAGATGGACCAGTAGCGCCAGCGGCCCGCTTCGGCGTTGCGCGTCGAGCCCTTGACCAGCATGTCCACAACCGGCTCACCGGTGTCGAGCACGTGCTGCTGAAGCAGCGGCACGCTTTGCCCCAGCTCGGGGACGATGTCCTCCAGCCGCCTGCCGACGTGTCCGTCCGCGGGAACTCCGTCGTAACCGGACAGCGCCTTGTTGACCAGCACGTACCGGCGCTCGGTGTCGTAAATCGCGATGCCGACCGGGACCTGGTCGAACAGGGTCTCGAACAGGGCCCGCTCGACGTCGATGTGCCGCGGATCCACCGCGGAAGCCGCCAGCTGGGTCAGGCTTCGTCCGTAAGCGGCGCCGATGACCGTCCGCCACGCGGCGGCATCAGGCTCGGGTCCGGGCTCGGGCTCGGCTCCGGGCCCGGGCTCAGGTGCGTCGTCGGCCACGCCCTCGGGATCCGGCACCGCCGCGCCAGCCGCCCTCCGGTCCGGCGCACCGCCGGTGGACGAATCGAAGGCTGCGGGCATCTACGGTCCTGGGGTTCGGTGACTGGCTGCCCGGAGTCCTTCCCGCAAAGTATGATCTTTATATTGCGCGCCGAGCTAGTTAGGCCACTTGGCTGACGTCGCCGGCGGCTGCGCGTTCCTTCAGCGCGTCGAGGATGAGCAGATCACCGTCCAACCACGCCAGCGCGCGCGCTTCGGCGGATTCCGGGCGCACCCACCGCAACGCGTCGTGGCTTCCGGCGACCCGCGGCTCGCCCGCCTCGATCGCCGCGAAGTAGGTGCGCACCACCATCGAGGCGCCCGCGGCCTCGTACTGCGGGCCGATCCGGTCCCCCACCGCGATCCGCACGCCGAGTTCCTCGCCGCACTCGCGGATCAGGGCCGCGGCTTCGCTCTCGCCCGGCTCGACCTTGCCTCCGGGGAACTCCCAACGGCCGGCCAGCTGCGGCGGCCCGACCCGCCGGGCCGCGAGGATCAGCCCGTCGCGTTCGATCACCGCCGCGACGACGACGCGCACGCTCTCCTGCATGCGCGACATCGTCCCACGGATCGTCCCGCGGACCGGGCGAGGAGCGCGGCGAGCCACAACGTGGTGACGCACGCCACATTGGCCGCCGCGCGCGCGACGCCGCAGCCGCCGGAAACGAAAGTCCTCATGATTCATTGCGACGTCAACAACAAAGTGAGCCATCAGGCCGGTTAATTCGGAGTTCTGTTGCGCAGACACCGGTGCTGCATCATCGAATCGTTGTGTTCAGCGCTCTCGACGGCTCGGCCGACTCGCCGCATACTCAGGATCATGTCCGAGGCTCCGCAGCTGCGAATGCACACATACGACGCGCATCTGGCCGACTTGGTCTTCGACTACATGCGCGAGCGCCTGCAACTCGACCCGGTACCGCTCGACCATCCCGGAGAGCGCGCCAAGCTCGAGGCCGCGCTCAGCGGCCTGCTCGGCGAGCAGGGGCACGATCCCGCCCAGGTGCTGTCCGTCTACGCGGAACAGCTCGCCCCCGCCGTGATCTCCTGCGACAGCCCGCGCTTCCTGTCCTTCATCCCGGCCGCGCCCACCAAGGCCGCGCTGCTGTTCGACATGGTCGTCTCCTGCGCCTCGCTGCAAGGGATCTCCTGGCTGGAGGCTGCCGGCGCGATCGCCGCGGAAAACCAGGTGCTGCGCCTGATCGCGGACCTGGCCGGGCTGCCCGCGGGCGCCGGGGGCTGCTTCGTCACCGGTGGTTCAGCCGGCAACCTTTCCGCGCTCGTCGTCGCGCGCGACACCGCCCGGCTCAGGCTCGGCCTCGGCGCCTACGACCGCGTCCGCATCGCGGTGAGCGACCAGGCGCACTCCTCCGTGGGCAATACGCTGCGCATCATCGGCGTCGAGGCGTTCGTCGTACCGACGGCGGATCACCGATTCACCGGTGCGGACCTGCGGGCCGCCCTGACTCACGACACTGACGATGCGCCCGTCATCGGCGTCGTCGCGACCGCGGGCACGACGAACGCAGGCATCGTCGACGACCTGGCCGGGCTCGGGGAAGTGGCCCGCGATTTCGACCTCTGGTATCACGTGGACGGCGCATACGGAGGCGCCGGGCTGTTCGCGCCGAGCGTGCGCGCGAAATACGCCGGCATCGAGCTCGCGGACTCGTTCGTGATCGATCCGCACAAGTGGCTTTTCGCGCCCTTCGACTGTGCCGCCGTGCTTTATCGGCAACCGCGTTTGGCGAAGGCGGTACACACGCAGGACGCCTCGTACCTGGACGTGATCCACACGGATACCCCAGAGGAGTGGAACCCGACCGACTACGCGTACCACCTCACTCGCCGGGCGCGCGGGCTACCCCTCTGGTTCTCCCTGGCGGTGCACGGTACCGACGCGTATCGGGACGCCATCGAGGGGGCGCTGTCTACGGCCCGCCAGGCCGCGGACCTGATCCGCCGGAACCCGGATCTGGAGCTGGTGCGCGAGCCCGAGCTTTCCGTGGTGCTGTTCCGGCGCAAGGGCTGGGAACCGGCGGATTACCACGCCTGGTCCCGGCGGCTGTTGGCCGGACAGGTCGCCTTCGTCACCCCGACGGGCTGGGAGGGCGAGACGGTGGCCAGGTTCGCGTTCCTGCATCCGGAGACGACCGCCGCGATGGTCGGGGAGATCCTCGCCACGGTCTGAGTCTGACGGACCTCTGGGCCGGGAAAGGCTTGCGGGTAGCGCGAGCTGGGGTGACGCGCGGTGGCACGCGTCCTGCGAGCGCCACAGGGGCTCGCTGAACGCCGGGCCGGACGCCGAACTCAAGAGGCTGATCGTAGGTGTCCGTCGCGGCTTGGAATGCCGCAGTTGGGCCGGTGATCCGATCCTGATCCACTATCGAGTGTTCCGGCCGTTGTTGCACCGTCGCGACGCCGCGCGATTCAATACCCTCCACACGCTGGGGGAGGGGTCATGGAGCCGCTCACGCAGGGCGATCCCGCCCGGATCGGACCGTTCCGGCTGGTCGCCAGACTGGGCCGGGGCGGGATGGGCCGGGTGTATCTCGCCCGTTCCGAGTCCACGGGCCGGGCCGTCGCCGTCAAGACCGTCCACGGCGAGCTGCTTGCCGACACCGAGTTCCGCACCCGGTTCTCGCACGAGGTGGCCGCGGCGGTAAAGGTGCGCGACGAGTACATCGCCGAGGTCGTTGACGCCGATCCGGACGGCGCGACGCCGTGGCTTGCCACCGCGTATGTGCCCGGAATCTCGGTCGAGGACGCGGTGCGCCGCTTCGGGCCGCTGCCGGCCGATTCGGTGCGCGTCCTCGGGCTCTGCGTCGCGAAGGCGGTGGCGGCGATCCACTCCGTCGGCCTGGTGCACCGGGACCTCAAGCCGGGCAACGTGCTGCTGACCGCCGCCGGGCCGAAGGTCATCGACTTCGGTATCGCCCGCGGGGTGAGCGAGGCGGCCCTGACGAGAACCGGCATGGTGAGCGGTTCGCCTCCGTACATGGCGCCGGAACAACTGGGGTACGGCCAGTTCAGCGCGGGCTCGGACGTGTTCTCGCTCGGCGCGGTACTCCACTACGCGGCGACCGCGGCGGGCCCGTACGGGCGCGGCGGCGCACAGGAGCAGTACGCGCGGGCCATGGGCGTGGGTCCGGTCGTCGACCCGGCGCTGCCCGACCTCCTGTTCGAACTGGTACGCCGCTGCTTCGCCGCCGAACCGGCCGCCCGGCCGAGCACGGCCGAGGTGGTGCGCGCGTTGGAGGCGCATCCGGGCGAGCGCCCGCTGCCCGGCTGGCTGCCGAGCGCGGTGATCTCGGACATCCTGGCGCAGGCGACGGACGCGCTGAACAAGGACTCCGCGGCGGGGCTCGCGGCGCAACGCCCGTCGAGTGCGCCGCCGAACTCGCCGCCGCGGGAAAACGGCCGGGACACCCCCTCGTCGCCTGCGTCGTCATGGCATGGTCCCGGCTTCGCGCCGCCGTCCGAACCCTCATATCGAGCCGCGCAGCCACAGCCACAGCCACAGCCACAGCTGCCACCCCAGCAGGCGCTGCGACCGCCCGCACCGTTCAAGGGCACGTCCCCGTCGTCATCAGGCCCGGAAGCGGCCTCCGCACCCGGGCGACCCGAGCCCCAGTCATTCCAGTCATTCCAGCCGTACCAGTCGCAGCGGTCGCAGACCGAGGCACCACTCCATCCGCCCCCGCTCCAAGCAGTTCCGCACTTTCGAACCGGACCCGGTATGGCTCAACGCGCGTATGCACCGCCGCCGTATCCGCAGCAGGCCGTCTCCCCGGCGTCCGGGCTCTATGGCCATCCGCACCAAGCACACGCGCCGTCAAACGGCATCGCCACCGCCGCACTCGTACTCTCGCTGGTTGGCGTCGTCGCGCCATGCACGCTGTTGGTCGCGCTGCCGTTGGGCATCGCCGGCCTCGCCAAGGCACGCAAGAACGGCGCGGGGCACGGTCAGGCGCTCGCTGGGACGGTCGTGTCGAGCGTGCTGCTGGCGGGATGGGTCGCGCTCATCGCCGCCATCGCGGCGCTCCACGCCGGATGACGTAAGCCGCCGCCTGTACGGCCCTGCGAGTCAGCACGGATCCAGCACCATCACGCAACCAGCATGCCTGGATCACTGTGTAACACAGTGGCACGGTGCTACAGTGTGTGCATGAAGCCAATTACCGCACGCGCACGCGTCAGAGGGAATCGGCATCAAGTGACCCTTCCTCCGGAGATTCGTCGCGCGCTGCAGGTCGGCGAGGACGACGAACTTGAGTTCACCGTCGCCGACTCCGGCGAGGTGACCGTGCGCGGATACCGTTCGATTCCTGTTGACCAGCTGTGGTTCTTCACTCCCGAATGGCAGCGCAAAGAGCAAGACGCCGATCAGGAACTGGCCCTGCGTGGCACGAGTGAGACATTCCCGGACGGTGAGTCCTTTATCTCCGCACTCGCGGACTCCGCTGGAATCAGCGCCGAAGAATTCCGTCGGTCAACGCGCTGATGCCGACGTACGCATGGATCTCACTGTTTCGGCGCGACTGGCAGAAGCTGACGCGGGACCAGCAGGTCGCATTCCTTCGCGCCGTAGTGATTTTCGTCGAGGATCTCGCGGCCGGCGCAGGGTTCCGGCCAGGGCTGCGGGTCAAGAAGATGAAGGGCCATGAGAACATCTGGGAAATGACCTGGGCCCCCGACGGCCGGGCGACCTTCAGCTACGCGGAACCTGTGCAGCCCGGCCACCCGCACATCATCTGGCGTCGGATAGGTGCACACGAGATCTTCAATGAGTCCTGATCATTATTGGTCAGAGCCTCACACGTTGAAGCGGAACTCGACCACGTCGCCGTCGGCCATGACGTATTCCTTACCCTCGATGCGGGCCTTGCCTCGGGCACGCGCCTCCGCGACGGACCCGGCGTCCACCAGGTCCTGGAACGAGACCACCTCGGCCTTGATGAACCCGCGCTGGAAATCGGTGTGGATGACGCCGGCGGCCTCGGGCGCGGTCGCGCCCTTGCGGATCGTCCAGGCCCGCGCCTCCTTAGGGCCGGCCGTCAGGTACGTCTGGAGGCCGAGCGTGTCGAAGCCGACCCTGGCCAGCTGGGTGATCCCGGACTCCTGCTGCCCCATGCTCTGCAGCAGTTCCAACGCCTCGTCGTCCGACAGCTCGATCAGCTCGGACTCGATCTTCGCGTCCAGGAACACCGCCTCGGCGGGGGCGACCAGCGCGCGCAGCTCGTCCTTGAGCTGATCGTTGGTCAGCTCTTCCTCGTCGACGTTGAACACGTAGATGAACGGCTTGGCGGTGAGCAGGTGCAGCTCGCGCAGCGGCGCGGGGTCGAGGCCGGCGGCGTAGACCGTCGTGCCCCCCTCCAGTACCTTCCCGGCCTGCTCGATCGCGGCGAGCACGGGCTGCTTGTCCTTGGCCATCCGCGCCTCCTTCTGCAGGCGCGGCAAGACCTTCTCGATGGTCTGCAGGTCAGCCAGGATCAGCTCGGTGTTGATCGTCTCCAGGTCGCCGCGCGGATCCACCTTGCCGTCCACATGGTGCACGTCCGAGTCGGTGAACACCCTGATGACCTGGCAGATCGCGTCGGCCTCGCGGATGTGAGCGAGGAACTTGTTGCCCAGGCCCTCGCCCTCGGACGCGCCGCGCACGATCCCGGCGATGTCCACGAAGGAGACCGTGGCCGGCACGATCCGCTCCGACTTGAACAGGCGGCCCAGCACCGCGAGCCGCGGATCGGGCACGCCCACCACCCCGACGTTCGGCTCGATGGTCGCGAACGGGTAGTTCGCGGCGAGCACGTCGTTCTTGGTCAGCGCGTTGAAGAGGGTCGACTTGCCGACGTTCGGCAGCCCGACGATTCCGATCTGCAGGCCCATGGACGGCAAGTCTAGTTGTCCGTACGGGCGCGAACTCCCACGATGGTGTCTCGTGAACGTTGGAGAGCTGGTGCTGCTGCTGATCGGGCTCGCCCTCGGTCTGGTGCTCGGTGTGTTGTGGGAACGCGGACGGGGACGCGCGCCGTCCGCGGAGGCGCTGGAGCGGTCCACCGACCGGCTGCTGGGCTTGGCCGACCAGCAGTTCGCCCAGGTCGGCCGGCCGATCCAGGAGTCGCTGAGGCATCTGGACGACCGGTTGCGGGAGATCGAGCGCGAACGCAGTTCGGCGCAGGCCGCGCTGTCCCGGCAGATCGAGGACGTGCGCACGACCGGCGAGGAACTGCGCGGGCAGACCGCCGCGCTGGTCACCGCGCTGCGGGCGCCGCAGGTCCGGGGACGCTGGGGTGAGCTGCACCTGCGCCGCGCGGTCGAACTGGCCGGGCTGGTGGACCGCTGCGACTTCACCGAGCAGTTGGTCGTCGGGGCGAGCGCCGACGGCGACGAGGGCGCCGCGCGCCCGGACCTGGTCGTGCACCTGGCCGGCGGGAAGAACGTGGTCGTAGACGCCAAGGTTCCCCTCGGGGCGTTCCTGGAGGCGGCCGAGGCGCGCGACGAGGACGTGCGCGCTGAACGGCTACGGGCGCACGCGCGGCAGCTGAGGGCGCACGTAGAGCAGTTGGCTTCGCGAGCGTACTGGAAGCGGTTGAACGCGGCCGGAGCTTCGACCCCCGAGTTCGTGGTGCTGTTCGTGCCGGGAGAAGCCTTCCTGTCCTACGCGCTCGAAGCGGACTCGAACCTGCTTGAGTACGCGGCGGACCGACGCGTGATGCTCGCCTCACCGACCACACTCATCACGCTGCTGCGTACCGTCGCTTACGCGTGGTCTCAGGACACATTGGCCACAGAGGCTCGTTCGATCGTCGATCTCGGTCGGGACCTCTACGACCGGATCGGCGTACTGGCCGGCCACATCGACCGGCTCGGCGGATCGCTCGGCAGCGCGGTCACGGCGTACAACCGGGCGGTCGGGTCGCTGGATTCGCGGGTCCTGGTGGCCGCGCGGCGGCTGCACGACCTCGGCGTCGGCGAGGCGCCCCCTCAGGAGCCGCGGCACCTCGACACCGCGCCACGCTCCCCCAGCGCGCTGGACACGTTGCTGCCGCTGCCGAGCGCACCAGGCAGCCTCGCGCCGCGCGCGCCATCCGACCGGATAACGCCTTAAGAGGGCACCAAGCGCGCGCCAGATACACGCGACAGGACCGACCGATCCTCCGGACGGGTGATCAACAGGCGTGGCACCGGCTGCGGCGGCCGGACGGCTCGTACCGTGACGCCCATGAGCCAGCACCGGTCGCCGGAACACGGAGCTGAAGAGGAGGAACGGTGGGGCCCCCGGCCGGCTCCCGCCCGCCCCGGTGACTCGCGGGTGCGGCGGCCGGGCGACGGTCCGGCCCGGCTGGTCAAGCGGTCCGGTCCGGCGCGCCCCGTCTCCGCCAACCACTCGGCCCCGCGGCAGCACGCCCGGGCCTCGCTCTCCCGGCCGTTGACCGGCAGCATGCCGCTCACCGCGTTCGGAGTGTCCTTCGTCCTGCTGGGCACCTGCCTCGCCGGCGCCGCGCTGGACCTGCTCCTGGTCGGCACGGCGGCGTGGTGCCTCATCGGGCTGTTCCTGGCCGGCAGCGCCTACGCGGCGCTGCACGTGCGGCGCAGCGACTGGTATTCGGCCGTGGTCGGCCCACCGCTCGCCTTCGCGTGCGGACTGTTGCTCATCGCCACGTTCTCGCCGCACGATCTGGCCACGGGGCTGACAGGCACGATCGCCACCATGCTGGAGCTGCTGGCGTACAAGGCGCGCACGGTCTTCCTGGGTACCGCGCTCGCGCTGTTCATCACGCTGATGCGCCGTCTGCCCGTCCGGAAGTAGCCGGATCCGGTACGCGCCGACGGCGGCCGGTGGTCAACTGCGCGGTCAGCTCTCCTTGAGGTTGCGCCTCAGTTCATGCGGAAGCGCGAACAGCAGTTTCTCCTGTGCCGAGCGGACTTCTTCGACATCGGTGTATCCGTGCTCCGCAAGCAGCGCCAACACTCCCTGCACCAGTTCCTCGGGCACGGAGGCTCCTGAGGTCAGGCCGACCGTGCTCGCGCCCTCGAACCAGGACGGATCGATCTCGTCGGCGCGGTCGACCAGGTACGCGGAACCGGCTCCCGCCTCCAACGCGACCTCGACCAGCCGCACCGAGTTGGAGGAGTTCGTCGAGCCGACCACGATCACCAGGTCCGACTGCGGCGCGATCCGCTTGACCGCGACCTGGCGGTTCTGCGTCGCGTAGCAGATGTCGTCCGACGGCGGATCGATCATCTGCGGGAAGCGTTCGCGCAGCTTCGCGACGGTCTGCTCGGTCTCGTCGACCGACAACGTGGTCTGCGACAGCCAGGCGACTTTCGACGGGTCGCGCACCTCGACCTGTGCGACCCCCTCAGGGCCGTCCACCAGCTTGATGTGCTCGGGCGCCTCACCGGTGGTGCCGATGACCTCCTCGTGGCCCTCGTGGCCGATGAGCAGGATGTCGTAGCCCTCGTCCGCGAAGCGCACCGCCTCCTTGTGCACCTTGGTCACCAGCGGGCAGGTCGCGTCGATGGTCCGCAGCCGCCGCTGCGACGCCTGGTCGTGCACTTCGGGCGCGACGCCGTGCGCGGAGAAGATCACGATCGAGCCCTGGGGCACCTCCTCGTTCTCCTCGACGAAGACGGCGCCGCGTTCCTCCAGCGTCTTTACGACGTGCTTGTTGTGCACGATCTGCTTTCGTACGTAAACCGGCGCTCCGTACCGCTCGAGCGCGCGTTCGACGGTCTGGACCGCGCGGTCGACGCCTGCACAGTAGCCGCGCGGCGCGGCGAGCAGTACCCGCTTGCGAGAGGCGTCGGCTGAGGCGGAGGCGTCGGCGGAGGGCGAGTCGGTGGCCGGTACGGAACCGGAGGCGGTGACCATGCCTCCATGGTATTCGTGGTGGAGCGGGGCACCCCAGTGCGGGAGAGCCGATCTTTACATCTCCCGCACACTTTTCCGTGGGTCGGGCCGTTGCTCTGCGGTGTGTCTGCGGCGGGCGACAATCCGTCCGCGCCGGTCTGTCCGTTCCGGCCGATAACGTTGTGACATGGCGCTGCAAACATCCTTCGAGCACCCGGTGCCGGTCTCCGAGCTCGCCAAGATGGTCGGGGACTGGATCGACCGGCTCGGCGCGATCTGGGTCGAAGGCCAGGTCACCCAGATCAGCCGTAGGCCGGGGGCCGGGATGGTGTTCCTGACGCTGCGTGACCCGTCACATGACGTATCGGTCAACGTCACCTGCTACCGGAGCGTGTACGACAAGGTGATGCCCGCTCCCTCCGAGGGCGCGCGAATGGTGGTGTGGGCCAAGCCGAACTTCTATCGGCCGCGCGGGCAGTTCTCGCTGCTCGCGCAGGAACTGCGGCCGGTCGGCATCGGCGAGCTGCTGGCCAGGCTGGAGGAGCTCAAGCGCAGGCTGGCTGCGGAAGGGCTCTTCGATACGGCGCTCAAGAAGCGGCTGCCGTTCCTGCCGCACCTGATCGGGCTGATCTGCGGCCGGGCCTCGGCCGCCGAGAAGGACGTGCTGGAGAATGCCCAGCGGCGCTGGCCCGGAGTGCGATTCGAGGTGCGCGAGACGGCGGTGCAGGGAGCCGGGGCGGTGACCGGGGTCACCGCGGCGCTGGCCGAACTCGACGCGCACCCCGAGGTCGACGTGATCGTGATCGCGCGCGGCGGCGGCTCGGTGGAGGACCTGCTGCCGTTCTCCGACGAGCAGCTGATCCGCGCGGTCGCGGCCTGTGATACGCCGGTGGTCTCGGCGATCGGGCACGAACCCGACTCGCCGCTGCTCGACCTGGTCGCGGACGTGCGGGCCTCGACGCCGACGGACGCGGCGAAGCGGATCGTGCCGGACGTGCGCGAGGAGACTGAGCGGGTCTCACTCGCGCGGCGCCGGCTGTGGAGCGCGATCAACCAGCTGCTTGACCGCGAACAGCACGCGCTGGGCGGGTTCAGGTCACGGCCGGTGCTCGCCGTGCCGTACGTGATGCTCGATCAGCGTGCACAGGAGATCGTGGCGCTGCGGGACCGTGCGTATCGGTGCGCTCGGCACAAGGTGACCCAGGACGGAGAGGTGCTGACGCAGACCCTGGCGCGGGTGCGCGCGCTCTCGCCGCTGGCGACGCTGGAGCGCGGCTACGCGGTCGTGCAGCGGGCGGACGGGGCGGTCGTGCGCAAGCCCGCGGAGGTCGAGCCGGGTGACCCGCTGACCCTGCGCTTGGCCGGCGGCGCCTTGGCCGCTACCGTCGCCGCCGCCCGACTCAGCGTGCCGGCTCCAGCCACGCCGTGAGCGCGAGTCCGCGCGGCTCGTGGAAACCGAGGTCGCGATAGAGCCATTCGCCCTGCTCGGAGGCGTGCAGGTCGACTCGCGGCACGTGGCGGGAGCGCAGCCAGTCCAACGTGGCGACCACGACCGCGCGGGCGTGACCCTGGCGGCGGAAACGCGGATCGGTGGCGACGCTCAGGATGTAGCCGGTCGTTCCGCTCGGGTTCGCCGGGCCGGGCAGCCGTTGCTGGATCACGCCGACGCTGCCCGCGGCCAGCATGCCGGGCTGGTCCGGGGCGTCGGTGACGAAAGCCTGAAGCGGACCGCCGGGATCTGCCAGCGCGGCGCGGAAGGCTTCGGCGCACGGCTCGCGCCAGCCGTGATCGAGGACCGGCCCGAACGTGGAGATCATCACTTCGCGCAGCCGGGTCAGCTCCTCGGCGTCGGCGACGACCGCTTGACGCGCCGCTATTCCCACGATCGGGCTCCCTTTCGCTCGCGCTCGCCCCGGCAACCTATCGTTGTCGCCATGGGTGAAGAAGCGAATTCCGCCGACAGGGATTCCGAGGCGGGCCGGGATGTCAGCGGGCTCGGCTACGAGCAGGCGCGCGAGGAACTGGTCGCGACGGTGCAGCGGCTGGAGGCCGGCGGGCTGTCGCTGGAGGAGTCGTTGGCGCTGTGGGAGCGCGGCGAGGCGCTGGCCGCGCACTGCCAGGCGAAGCTTGACGGCGCCCGGGCCCGCCTGGACGCGGCCGTGGCGGCACGCGAGGAGGGTTGACCTATCGCGTCGCGTGCCGCTGCTGCCCTCGTCAGCGCAAGGCCGCGGCGAGTCGCTCCAGTTCGGCCAGCGGGGCGCTGCCCGCCACGATCACCGTCGACTTGCCGTCCTGCGCGCTCAGCAGTGTGCGCAGCCCGCCCGGGGTGGTTCCGCTGTAACGCTGCCATACGTTCGGCGTCGCCCCGGCGATCTGCACCGTGGCGTCCGGGCTCGCGTTGGAGTGCTGGTCGCTGAGGTAGCCGGAGAGTGGTTCGGTGGTCTGCTCCAGTGTGGCGTAGCCGCCGCCCGGGGTCAGGTAGCCGACGTGCCAGTCGGCCGCGCCGGAGCCGGCCGGCTGGTAGTAGGCCGAGGTGAGCTTCCAGTCGGCGGGCAGCCCGGCCGGGGCCAGCACGGTGAACGGCTCGGCCGCACGGGCCGCGGAGAGTTCGGACTGGTAGGAGCCGGTGTCCATGACGTGCACCGGGTTCCCCGCCTTCGACGGTTTGAGCACCAGCACCACCGCGATGGGCACCGCGATGACCAGCAGTGAGAGCACCATGTCCCGGACCGTGGTCTTCAGTCGCGCGTTCGCCTTCGCCATGTCCCCATCGTCCCCGATCGGCCGCTGGGCCCCGGCGCCGGGGGCCGGGTTGTCCGCGTCGCTACGATCGATAGATCAGCGCACCTGCCGGCCGCCCCCTCATCGGCCGCCATCTGCCGATGTCCCCGTGCGGAAGGACACCCTCATGACCAGCACCGTCAAGCCCGAGACCCCATACCCGCCCGAAAATCCGCAGCTTCCCGACCGGAACCTGGCGCTGGAGCTGGTGCGCGTCACCGAGGCGGCGGCGCTGGCGGCAGGCCGCTGGGTCGGCCGGGGCGACAAGATCGGTGCGGACGGCGCCGCCGTCGGAGCCATGCGGCATCTGATCAACACCGTCTCGATGAACGGCGTGGTGGTGATCGGGGAGGGCGAGAAGGACAACGCCCCGATGCTGTTCAACGGCGAGCAGGTCGGCGACGGCGACGGCCCGGAGTGCGACGTGGCCGTGGATCCGATCGACGGCACGACACTGAACGCGAAGGGCATGCCCAACGCGATCGCGGTGATCGCGTTGGCCGAGCGCGGCGCGATGTACGACCCGTCCGCGGTGTTCTACATGGAGAAGCTGGTCACCGGCGCGGATGCCGCCGCCGAGGTGGACATCACCGCGCCGGTCGAGCACAACATCCGGGCGGTCGCCCGGGCCAAGGGCAGCAAGCCGTCCGAGGTGACGGTGGTCATCCTGGACCGTCCCCGGCACGAGGAACTGGTGCGGCAGGTCCGGGAGACCGGAGCGCGGATCAAGTTCATCTCGGACGGCGACGTCGCGGGCGCGATCATGGCGGCGCGTCCGGACACCGGTGTGGATCTGCTGCTGGGCATCGGCGGCACCCCGGAGGGCATCATCGCGGCCTGCGCCATGAAGTGCCTGGGCGGGGTGATCCAGGGCCGGCTGTGGCCGCGGGACGATGCCGAGCGGCGCAAGGCGCTGGACGCGGGCCACGACCTCGATCGGGTACTGAGGACGGATGAACTGGTGACCGGCGACAACGCATTCGTCGCGATCACCGGTATCACCGACGGCGAGTTGGTGCGGGGTGTGCGGTACCGCGCAGGCGGAGCCATAACGTCCTCGCTCGTGATGCGTTCGAAGAGCGGGACGGTGCGACGCATCGATTCCGAGCACCGGTTGGACAAGTTGCGCCTGTTCAGCGCGATCGACTTCGGCTGAGACCCCTAGGGGCGGGGGCGGCCATCGATGCAACCCGCGCGGCCGCGGTGCCGCGCGGCGCATCGGGCTTTCGGACGGGCGGCGCGCGCATTACGGGTGTTACCGCTGGTTGAGGGGACATCTGCTTGAGAGCGCGATCGCTGCGTGTCCGCCCAGTTCCCGGAGGCACCTGATGTCGGATCGGATCGAGGACCCCGCCGCGACCATCGCACCGATCGAGCAGGACGCGCGGCGGGTGCGCCTGGTGTTCGCCGGGGTGATGCTCGGGATGTTCCTGGCCGCGCTGGACCAGACCATCGTGTCCACCGCGCTGCCGACCATCGTCAGCGACCTGGGCGGGGCGGACCACCTGTCCTGGGTGGTGACCGCCTACATGCTGGCCGCGACCGCGACCACGCCGCTGTGGGGCAAGCTCGGCGACCTTTTCGGCCGCAAGGGCGTCTTCCAGGTCTGCATCGTGATCTTCCTGATCGGCTCGATGTTGTGCGGGCTGGCGCACAACATGGTCGAGCTGATCGCCTTCCGCGCGTTCCAGGGCATCGGCGGCGGCGGGCTGATGGTGCTGGCCATGGCGGTCATCGGGGACGTGGTGCCGCCCCGGGACCGCGGCCGGTACCAGGGCGTGATCGGTGCGGTGTTCGGTGTCTCCTCGGTGCTCGGGCCGCTGCTCGGCGGGTTCCTGGTGGACAAGCTGTCCTGGCGCTGGGTCTTCTACGTGAATCTGCCTGTCGGTGTACTGGCCCTGGTGGTCATCGCGATCGCGCTGCGCACCCGAGCGCCGCACGAGCGCCCGCGTATCGACTACCTGGGCACCGCGCTGCTGGCCGCGGCCTCGACCTGCCTGGTGCTGATCACCAGTCTCGGCGGAACCACGTGGGCGTGGAACAGCACCAAGGTGTGGGGGTGCGGAATCGGTGCGGTGGTGCTGCTGTGCGCGTTCGTGCTGGTCGAGCGGCGCGCGTCGGAGCCGGTGCTGCCGCTGCGGCTGTTTCGCAACCGGGTGTTCTCGATGTGCTCGGCGATCGGGTTCGTCGTCGGCCTGTGCATGTTCGGGTCGCTGTCCTTCATCCCGTTGTTCATGCAGGTGGTCAACGGCAACTCGCCGACGGTGTCCGGGTTGCGTCTGCTCCCGCTGATGGCCGGCCTGCTGGTGGCGTCGATCGGCAGCGGCCAACTGATCAGCAGGACCGGGCGGTACAAGGTGTACCCGATCACAGGCACCGCGTTGATGGCTGTAGGGCTGTACCTGCTCTCCCGGATCGATGACACGTCCAGTTCGACTGTCATGGGCGTGGACATGGCGATCTTCGGCTTCGGGCTGGGGTTGACGATGCAGGTGCTGATCATCGCGGTGCAGAACGCGGTGGACTACGCGGACCTGGGCACCGCTACCTCGGGTGCCACCTATTTCCGGTCGATCGGCGGCTCGTTCGGCGCGTCGATCTTCGGCACGATCCTGAACAACCGGCTCTCCATGAACGTCGCAGGCTCGGTCGCGGACGGCAAGTTGCCGCGGACGTTCCCGGTGCGACGCGTTCTCGAGTCGCCGACTTCGGTGCACCGGCTGCCGCCCGGCGAGTCAGCGGCGTTCGTTCACCTGTTCGCGCTGTCGATGCAGAAGGTGTTCCTGGTCGCGGTGCCGATCGCGCTGGTGGCTTTCGTGCTGACACTGTTCCTGCGCGAGGTGCCGCTCCGGGGCGCTACCCGGGAGCCGGATCTGGGCGAGGCCGCGGGCCTGCCGACCTTCCGCAGTTCGCTGGAGGAGATCGAGCGCGCGCTGACCAGCCTGACCAGCCGGCAGAACCTGTGGGACCGCTACGAGGCGGTCATCGCGCGGGCCGGGGCGGACGTCACCGTTGCGCAGGCGTACGGACTTTTCCGGCTCCACCACGCCGGTCCGATCAGCGAGGAGGCCGCGGCGAAGCGGCTCGGTCTGCCGGTCGAACGGGTCCGGGCGAGGATCGACGAACTGGTCGAGCGCGGCCTCGCCGCGCGGGACGAGGGAGGGCTGGTCGCGGTCAGCCCGTCCGGGCTGCACCTCATCGACCAGCTTTCCAGCGCGCGGGAGGAGATCCTGCGCGAGCAACTGGCCGGCTGGTCCCCCGAACAGCACGCGGACCTGCTGGCCATGTTGCATCAGTTGGCGGACAACTCCCTGGACGCACCGAACCGGGCCGTGATGGCGCGTGAGGGCTGAGGTCGATAGGAATTCGCGGGACGGTCAGCGGGCGACCGCGGCCCGTAGCCCCTCGGACCAGGGCGCCGGTTTCAGGTCACCGGGCGTCACCTTCACGATGGTGCGGGTTCCGCGGGCGTGCTCGACTTCGGATCCGTCGTCGCCTGTGGAAACGCAGCGGAACGTGTATACGGCGCTGGTGCGGCCCAGCCGGCCGAGGCCGACCTCGACCAAGAGTTCGCCGCGTTCCCGGGTGAACGGACGCAGGAACTCGATTTCGTAGTGCTTCACCACGACGTGGCTGTCCGACGGGTCGAGCCCGGTCCGCGAGTGGTAGAAGGCCGCCATCGCGCGCTCGACGTGGATCGCGTAGCGCGCGTTGTGCAGCACGCCGACCATGTCCAGTTCGTCGAACCAGACGGTCGAGCGGTGCAGGTAGAGCGGCTTGTCCGCGGCTTCGGCGGTCATCGCGAGCGGAACCATTTGCGGCGTGGCCCCCTGCCCTCGACGTTGCCGAACAGCGCGATGCCGCGCACGTGCACCACGGGGGTCTCCGGGCCGAACACCGTGCCGGAAAGACTGGGCAGCTTTCGCGAGCCGAAGACCGCGCTGCCCTCGTCGTGCAGGATCACTCCGTCCGGTACGCGGATGATCACCTCCCCGAAGATCGCGTTGGCGGTGATGGTGATCTCGCGCTGTTCGAGCACCGCCTCGGTCAGGTCCAGTTCCACAGAGCCGAACAGCGCCCGCGCGTTGAGCCCGGAGCGCACGAGCCAGCGGCCCGTCCGCTTCGCTTCGCCGAAGACGGCGACGACGGGCTCGCCTCCGTAGCGCATGGCCGCGTCGCTGACGGACGTGCCGGCGAGGACCGCGGCGGCCGAGGACGCGGTGGGCGGCGCGAAGACCACCGGCAGGTCGGCCACCAGGGGCCGCAGCTCACCCATGGTCTTGGCGGCGTAGGCGGCTTCCAGCCGCTCGCTGTGCTCGTCGGTGCTGAGCCGCCCTTCCGCGAAGGCGCGCCCGAGCAGTTCGGCGACGTGTTCGCGGTCGGCGTCGGAAGCGCGTAGAGCGAACTCGCGGTCCTCCGGTCCACGCATGGCTGGGGAAGTCACGCCGCTACGCTACCCGTCGCCGGGCCCGCTCGTGAGTGTCCAAGGCCACGTCCTGGGCGGCGCGGGTGGTGGATCGCTCGGGCATAGGCTTCGTCCGTAGTCCGTAGTCCGTAGTCCGTAGTCCGTAGTCCGTAGTCCGTAGTCCGTAGTCCGTAGTCCGTAGTCCGTAGTCCGTTGCGCGCGCCGGTGTTCAGGAGGCTGGTTCATGCCCGAGTTCGCTTATTCAGACCTGCTGCCGCTCGGGCCGGACCAGACCGAGTACCGGCTGCTGACGACGGAGGGCGTGTCGACGGTTTCCGCGGCGGGCCGCACGTTCCTCCAGGTCGAGCCGTCCGCGTTGCGGCTGCTGACGGAGACCGCGATGCACGACATCGCGCACTACCTGCGGCCCGCGCACCTGGCCCAGCTCGCCTCGATCACGACCGACCCGCAGGCTTCGCCGAACGACCGGTTCGTCGCGCTGGACTTGCTGAAGAACGCGAATATCGCGGCCGGGGGCGTGTTGCCGATGTGTCAGGACACCGGGACCGCGATCGTGATGGGCAAGCGCGGGCAGGATGTGTTAACCGACGGGAACGACGAGGCCCACATCGCGCGCGGCGTGTACGACGCCTACACGAGGCTGAACCTGCGGTATTCGCAGATGGCTCCGCTGAGCATGTGGGACGAGAAGAACACCGGGTCGAACCTGCCGGCGCAGATCGAGCTGTACGCGACGGCCGGCGGCGCGTACAAGTTCCTGTTCATGGCGAAGGGCGGCGGCTCGGCGAACAAGTCCTTCCTGTATCAGGAGACGAAAGCCGTCCTGAACCCGAAGGCGATGCTGCGATTCCTGGAGGAGAAGATCCGCTCGCTGGGAACCTCGGCCTGCCCGCCCTACCATCTGGCGATCGTGGTCGGCGGCACGTCGGCCGAGTTCGCGCTCAAGACGGCCAAGTACGCCTCCGCGAAGTATCTCGACACGCTGCCGACCTCGGGTTCACTGCTGGCCCACGGCTTCCGGGACCTGGAGCTGGAGGCCGAGGTGCTGGAGCTGACCCGGCACATCGGCATCGGCGCGCAGTTCGGCGGCAAGTACTTCTGTCACGACGTGCGGGTGATCCGGCTGCCGCGGCACGGGGCCTCCTGCCCGGTCGCGATCGCCGTGTCCTGTTCCGCGGACCGGCAGGCGCTGGCGAAGATCACCGCGCAGGGCGTGTTCCTGGAGCGACTGGAGACCGACCCGGCGCGCTATCTGCCGGAGACCACGCACGAGTCTCTGCTCACGAGCGGCTCCAGCGCAGGTGGCGACGACGTTGTGCGGATCGATCTGAACCGGCCGATGAGCGAGATTCGGGCGGAACTGTCGAAGTACCCGGTCAAGACGCGCCTGTCACTGTCCGGCACGCTTGTGGTCGCGCGGGACATCGCGCACGCGAAGCTCAAGGAACTGCTCGACGCGGGCAAGCCGCTACCGCAGTACATCAAGGACCATCCGGTTTACTACGCCGGTCCCGCAAAGACGCCGGAGGGGTACGCCTCGGGCTCCTTCGGCCCGACGACGGCCGGACGGATGGATCCGTATGTTGATCAGTTCCAGGCCGCCGGTGGCTCGTTCGTGATGCTGGCGAAGGGGAACCGCAGCAGGCAGGTCACCGAGGCGTGCGAAGCGCACGGCGGCTTCTATCTCGGTTCGATCGGCGGTCCGGCGGCGCGGCTGGCGCAGGACTGCATCAAGCATGTCGAGGTGCTCGACTACCCGGAGTTGGGCATGGAGGCGGTCTGGCGGATCGAGGTGGAGGACTTCCCGGCGTTCATCGTGGTCGATGACAAGGGAAACGACTTCTTCCAAGAAGGAACACCTGCGCCGCTCTTCCAGATCGGGCAGAAGGCCTGACACGCGAGCGCCTGGCGACGGTTCCCGTGTGACAGAGCCCGAGCCGCGTCATCTCGCCGAGGTCTATCCAGCCCTGGTCCACTTCTTGGAGACCGCGTTGATGGACCTCGGCGAGCATGCGTTCGTCGATGCCGTCAGCGACCTGCCGTTCCTTGGCTGGTGCAGGTGCAAGCCGGACTGCAACTACTTCCAGACCGGGGATGCCGAAGCAGCAGGCAGCGCATGGATCCATATCGATGACGACGACGCGCCGCGCGTCTGGCTACAGTTGGACCGCGACTGCGCCGCGATCGTCGGGATGGAGATCCACGACTTCGAGCTCAGCTGATGTCCGGGCGCTGCGCGGCGCCCGCAGGTTCGTTTGCACACCCTCCCACCCGTTGCGTTGGCGGGTCAGTCTGCGGTTCAGAACCCGGAACACGAACACAACTCAAGACCAAACCGCCCAGCGCTGAGACCGCTCGGGCACCGGCACTCAGCACAGGAGTTCGTCGCCAAGGGAAACGACTTCTTCACCGATCCCGGGGGCGACAAGCCGTTGCTGCGGATCGGGCAGCGGCCCGAGTAGGCACGCAGGTCGTTCCGCGCGCTGTCGGCGTGTGTACGGCGGGTATTGCGTCGGCGGAACCGTCAGGCCCCGGGACTGCGACGGTTGGGCCGTCCCCGGGGCCTGACGGTTCTTCTCAGGGCTCAGTGTCGCCGTGTCTGCTTTCGCATCTTGAGTGCCGTGCCGCCGAGGAGGAGCAGGCCGGCGCCGGCTACGGCGGGCAACATCGGGCCGCCACCTGTCTCGGCGAGCTTTCCGCCGCTGGTCGATGTCGGTGTCGGTGACTCAGGGAGCTTTGCACCGTGGGGCGGGCTGGTGCTGGACGTTGACGTGACGCTCGCGGTCGGCGTGCTCGTCGCAGTCGCGCTCGTCGAGGGCGACTTGCTAGCGGTCACAGTAGGTGACGCGCTGTGAGACGCAGAAGCGCTCGCGGAAGGTGACGCACTATGAGATGCAGAGGCGCTCGCAGAGGGCGAGGCGCTCTTGGATGGCGAAGCGCTGGCGCTCACCGTCGGAGACGCACTCACCGTGGGTGAAGCACTGGCACTGACCGTAGGAGACGCACTCACCGTCGGCGAAGCACTGGCGCTCACCGTGGGAGACGCACTCACCGTCGGTGAAGCACTGGCGCTCACCGTGGGAGACGCACTCGCACTCACCGTCGGTGAAGCACTGGCACTGACCGTAGGAGACGCACTCACCGTGGGTGAAGCACTCGTGGTCGGCGTAGCGCTCGCGGAGGTCGTTGCGGTCGTGGTCGGCGTAGCACTAGCGGAGGTCGTTGCGGTCGTGGTCGGCGTCGCGCTCGTAGACGTGGTAGCTGTAGCTGTAGCGGTAGGGCTCGGCGAAGTGGTGCTGCACACAGGTCGCGTGACGGTGTTGGTGTCCAGCGACACCTGCCCGTTGCGCGCCAGCAGCCTTCCGGTGATGTTGGCCCCAGTGGTCGCGGTGATGGACGTCAGGGCGAGGATGCTGCCATTGAAGGTCGAGTTCGTTCCCAGCGTCGCCGAGCTGCCCACCTGCCAAAACACGTTGCACGCCTGCGCGCCGTTGATCAGCGCGACGTTGCTGGCCGAGCCGGTGATCAGGGTACTGGCGATCTCGAAGATGAACACCGAACTCGGGTCGCCCTGGCCGTCGAGCGTGACAGTACCGGTCAGGCTCAGACTGGAGGTCGACTTGTAGGCCCCGGCCACGAGAGTCTGGCCGGTCAGATCACCCGCGACCGGCGTGGTGGGGCTTCGGCCCGCGGCGTCGTTGTACGCCGTCGTCAGGTCGCTCTGAGCCTGCGCGGCGACCGCGTCGGCCGAGTGGATGGTCCCGTTGGTCACCATGCCCGGCGGGAACCCGGTGATCGCGGTGCCCGGACTCACGCCCAGATCGCCGCTGATCTGGCTGGCACCGGTGTTGGTGACCGCGGAGCCGGCCAACACCGCGAAACTCGCGGCGGTGCCCAGGTCCACCGGGGCCTGCGCCGCCCTCGCGTTGGGCGCACCGGCGAAAACCATGGCCAACGACACGGCGAGCACGCCGAGAACAGCGAAAGGCGCAGCCAACGCGCCGCGGCGGCGTCGAGCACCGCCCCAGCGCGGCCACGCGAAGTGAACAGTCATCAGAACCCTTTCCGGCTTCGGTGACGCGTCGGCCCATGCGGCACAAACCCGCAGCGATCGATCGAGAAGCAGCGACGTCAGACAGTTCCACCCTGATCAGCGGAAACGCCGGAGCAACCGTCCCGTCGAGCCGGAGGCAGCCAGCGTTCTGCCTAAACGTATCGATCACGAGCCCGGAAATACGGTAGTGAATGGCGGCCAATCGGGTGATTTACGAGCTTTTCCAGGAACGCGATGTATGCCGGAATAGCTCAGGGCTCGACCTGACCGCCTGTCAGGTCACGCCGAAGGCCAAGGCCAGGACCGGGCCCAGAACACGCCGACGCCCTCGGCGTGACCGAGGGCGTCGGAGAATCGGGCAGGAGGGTCGTTCGCAGTCAGGGTCGTCGCGGCCGATCAGGCAGCTGGGGCTCGATGCTGCGCCGCGGACTCAAGCAAACGAACCAAGACCTTAATACCAGTTGTGCGCTTCCCAGAAGGACTGGGCCGCGCACGGCGAGCCGTAACGCCCGTCCATGTAGTGCAGCGTCCACTTGATCTGAGTCACCGGATCGGTGCGCCAGTCGGCGCCCTCAGAGGCCATCTTGTCGCCCGGCAGCGCCTGACCGAGGCCGTAGGCACCGCTCGACTGGTTCGTCGCGGTGACACTCCACCCGGACTCGTGCGTGACGATCCAGTCGAAGCAGCCGAACTGACTGGAGGGCACGATCCGTTCGGCTATCTGATACGCGGTCAGGCCGGCATAAGGGTCCACGTGCTTGACCGCCGGAGCCGCAGCAGGCGGCTTCGTCGTCGTAGGGGCCGCAGCGTGCGGCGCCGCAGGGGGCGACGGCTTGGCGCTGGTCGGTGCCGACGACGCCGTGACAGTCGTGCTCGGCGTCACGACGACGGGCACCGCGCGGTGGGCCACGCTGCGAGAAACGGTGTGCGCAGCCGGTGCAATCGCCGCGTCGGCACTGGGGGTGCCCGTCGCGATGACGCCGACGACGGCGCCGGTCACTGCGGTACACGAGGCGGCGGCGACCGCGATCTTGTGCTTGTGCGCGGTAATGGACTCGGGTATGGACAGGCGAAGCCTGGACACGAACAGCCTTCCGTCTGCCGACGGGCACGACGAAGCCACGGCCGTTAAGGCCGCGGTTCTCTTCCGCTCAGTCGCGCTCGCTCGGCGCCTCGCCCCATCTGACTCTGCGAGCCCCCGGCGGAAACTCACGCCGCGGGTGGCGCGCCCGGGTCCGTTCGATTCGCTTGACCGGAATCCGTCGCGTGGGGCCTGACGCCATGACACTGCCTGATTGTTGCCGCAAACCCCAAATCCTTCGGATGTGGTTTAAATCACAGCAAATACACCCTCCGTGGATATCCGTTAACGCTTCGTCGAGCCCGAGCAGGTCACGTTATTGATCAAAAAAGCCGCAAAAGGCCCCGGGAATCGCTTCCCGGGGCCAAAAGTATGTGGCATGCGTCACAACGCGGTCCGCTTCCCAGCCACCCCGGACGGGCCGCGGACCGCGCGTACCGCGCTCAGACCGCCAGATCCTCCAGCATCTCGGTGACCATGGCGGCGATCGGCGAGCGCTCGGAGCGACTGAGGGTCACGTGCGCGAACAGCGGGTGGCCCTTGAGCTTCTCCACCACCGCCACCACGCCGTCGTAGCGGCCGACACGCAGGTTGTCACGCTGCGCAACGTCGTGCGTCAGCACGATCCGCGACCCCGAGCCGATCCGGGAGAGCACCGTGAGCAGCACATTGCGTTCCAGCGACTGCGCCTCGTCCACGATCACGAAGGAGTCGTGCAGAGAGCGGCCGCGGATGTGCGTGAGCGGCAGGACCTCCAGCATGCCGCGATCCACCACCTCGTCGATCACGTCGCTGGTCGTCAGCGCGCCGAGGGTGTCGAACACCGCCTGTCCCCAGGGGTTCATCTTCTCCCCCTCGGTGCCGGGCAGGTAGCCGAGCTCCTGGCCGCCGACCGCGTACAACGGCCGGAAGACAACCACCTTCCGGTGCTGGCGGCGCTCCATGACCGCCTCAAGGCCCGCGCACAGCGCCAGCGCCGACTTGCCGGTTCCGGCCCGCCCGCCGAGCGAGACGATCCCGACCTCCGGATCCAGCAGCAGATCCAGCGCGATGCGTTGCTCGGCGGAACGGCCGTGCAATCCGAACGCCTCGCGATCGCCGCGCACCAACCGCACCTGCTTGTCCGCCGTGACCCGGCCCAGCGCCTTACCGCGCTCGGACACCAGCACAAGGCCGGTGTGGCACGGCAGGTCAGCGGCCTCAGGCAGCTCGACCTTGCCCTCCTCGTAGAGGCGGTCCACCACGTTGCCGCCGATCTCCAGCTCCGCCATGCCCGTGTAACCGGAGGTGACCGCGAGCTCCGCTCGGTACTCCTCGGCCGGCAACCCGACCGCGGCCGCCTTGACCCGCAGCGGCAGGTCCTTGGAGACCAGCGTGACCTGCCGCCCCTCAGCCTCCAGGTTCTTGGCCACCGAGAGAATGCGCGTGTCGTTGTCCGGCGAGGCGACCGCGGGGCGGAAGCCGGGCGGCAAGACGGTCGGGTCGGTGTGGTTGAGCTCGACACGCAGCGTGCCGTCCGCGGGCCCGACCGGTATGGGCGCGTCGAGACGCCCGTGCTTCACGCGCAGTTCGTCGAGCATCCGCAGCGCGGACCGCGCGAAGTATCCGAGTTCGGGGTGGTGACGCTTGCCTTCGAGTTCACTGACGACCACCAGCGGGATGACGATCTCGTGTTCGTCGAAGCGGGTGATCGCGGCCGGGTCCGCGAGGAGGACGCTGGTGTCCAGCACGAAAGTGCGCCGTTCGGAACGGGCGGAACGGCGCTTGGTTGTAACGGCCACTTAGCACGACTCCCTGTGGCGCACCGTCACCGGCGCGCCCTGTACGAGGGTGGGACTTGCACACCGGTCACAACGGTAAGGAAGGGGGGCGGCTCCAGACGACGAGTTCCGGGGTCTTCTGGCGTGACCGCGGCTTCGTGGCGGCCGTGGATCGAACACCGGAGAGAAAGGCGCTCCCCGCCGCTCCATCCGCGCAGCCGCCGCGGCGACGATCGAAGACGCAGAGTTTTCGGCTGACCACCGGGTCGTGCGGGACAGGCGTTCGGCGTCTGCCAGCCGGGCCGGAGTCACACGTCATACCAGGGCATTACCCGTCGCGGCCTATGCGAAAACGGCTCCGGCGGGTCCTTGGCCGAGACCTGGCGCCCCCACCGCGCCATCACGCACCATAACGGCGTTGACGCAGACTGTAATCGCGCAGCGCGCGCAGGAAATCAATCTTGCGGAACGCGGGCCAGAAAGCCTCGCAGAAATAAAACTCGGAATGCGCCGATTGCCACAGCATGAATCCGGAAAGCCGCTGTTCCCCGGACGTGCGGATAAGCAGGTCCGGATCGGGCAGGCCGCGGGTGTACAGATGCTGCGCGATGTGCTCCACATCGATAACCTGCGCGAGGTCCTCGATCGAGGTGCCGCGCTCGGCCTGTTCCTGCAGCAGCGAGCGCACCGCGTCCGCGATCTCCTGGCGGCCGCCGTAGCCGATGGCCGCGTTGACCACGAGGCCGGGGTTGTCCGCGGTCCGCGCGCCGATCTCCTTGAGGGTGCGGGCGAAGTCGCCGGGCAGCAGGTCGAGCGCGCCGAGCGGGCGGACGCGCCAGCGCCCGGTCTCGGCGAGGCTGCGCACCGAACCCTCGATGATCCGCAGCAGGTCGGCCAGTTCGTCGGCGGGCCGGTTGAAGTTGTCGGTCGAGAACAGCCACAGCGTCACCACCTCGACCCCGGCCTCCTCGCACCAGCCGAGCAGGTCGTGGATCTTGTCCGCGCCGCGCTGGTGCCCGGTGGCGATCTGCTCGCCGACGGACTTGGCCCAGCGCCGATTGCCGTCCATGATCACGCCGACATGGCGCGGTATGCGGGAGCGGTCGAGTCTCGCGGTCAACCGCTTCTCGTACACGCCGTAGACGAGGTCTCGCACGCTCATCTCCGACGCCTCTCCTCGACCCAGCGGTTCTCCTGCGGAACCCTATCCCCATGACAGCCGCCCCGGCCCCGGGAGAAGCGGGGCGGCTGTGAGGATCTGGTGAAGATCCGTTCAGATGACGGCGCGTCGGCTCAGCCGAGCCGCGCCTCCAGGGCACGCAGTTCCTGCCACAGCGGCTGCGGCAGGTGCTCGCCGAAGCGCTCGAAGTGAGCCGGGATCAGCTGCGCCTCGTGCCGCCACGCCTCGGCGTCCACCGAGAGCAGCTGCTCCAGGTCCTTCCCGTCGATCTCCAGGCCGTCCAGGTCGAGCGCGTCCCGGGTCGGTACCGTCCCGATCGGCGTCTCAACACCCTGGGCTCGGCCGTCGAGCCGGTCGACGATCCACTTGAGCACGCGGATGTTCTCGCCGAAGCCGGGCCACAGGAAGCGGCCGTCGGCGCCCTTGCGGAACCAGTTCACGTAGAAGATGCGCGGCAGCTTCGCCGGGTCGGCTCCGGCGCCGACCTCAAGCCAGTGCCCGAAGTAGTCGCCCATGTTGTAGCCGCAGAACGGCAGCATCGCGAAGGGGTCGTAGCGCAGTTCCCCGACTGTGCCCTCGGCCGCCGCGGTCTTCTCGGAGGAGACGTTCGCGCCGAGGAAGACCCCGTGCCGCCACGAGAGCGCCTCGGTGACCAGCGGCACGGAGGTGGCGCGCCGGCCGCCGAACAGGATGGCGCTGATCGGCACGCCCGCGGGGTCCTCCCACTCGGGGGCTATCGTCGGGCACTGCGCGGCCGGAACGCAGAAGCGGGAGTTGGGGTGCGCGGCGGGCTCAGGCGAGTCGGGCGTCCAGTCCCGGCCCTTCCAGTCGGTCAGGTGCGCCGGAGGCCGCCTGGTCAGACCCTCCCACCACACGTCGCCGTCATCGGTCAGGGCGACGTTGGTGAACATGGTGTTGGCGGTCAGCGTGGCGATGGCGTTGGCGTTGGTTTGCTCACCGGTGCCAGGTGCGACGCCGAAGAAGCCGGCCTCGGGGTTGATCGCGTAGAGACGGCCGTCCTCGCCGAAACGCATCCACGCTATGTCGTCGCCGACCGTCTCGACCTTCCAGCCGGGAATCGCCGGGGAAAGCATGGCCAGGTTCGTCTTACCGCAGGCAGACGGGAAACCGGCGGCTATGTACCGTGGCTCGCCGTTCGGCGGAGTCAGCTTGAGGATGAGCATGTGCTCGGCGAGCCAGCCCTCGTCGCGGGCCATGACCGAGGCTATGCGCAAGGCGTAGCACTTCTTGCCGAGCAGTGCGTTACCGCCGTATCCCGAGCCGTACGACCAGATCTCGCGGTCCTCGGGGAAGTGGGTGATGTACTTGGTCGTGTTGCAGGGCCAAGGCACGTCGGCCCGGCCGGGCTCCAGCGGGGCGCCGACCGAGTGGACGGCCTTGACGAAGGCGCCGTTCTCGCCGAGTTCGTTGAGCACCGCCTTGCCCACGCGGGTCATGATCCGCATCGACAACGCGACATAGGCGGAGTCGGTGATCTCGACGCCGAGCGCGGAGAGCGGCGAACCGACCGGGCCCATCGAGAAGGGCACCACGTACATGGTGCGTCCGCGCATCGCGCCGTCGAACAGACCGTGCAGCGTCTGGCGCATCTGAGCGGGAGCGACCCAGTTGTTGGTCGGACCGGCGTCGATCTCGCGCCGCGAGCAGATGAAGGTGCGGTCCTCGACGCGGGCGACGTCGGACGGGTCCGAGGCCGCATAGAAGGAGTTGGGCCGCTTCGCGGGGTTCAGCCGCCGCAGCGTGCCCTTGGCAACCAGTTCGTCGGTGAGCCCGGCCCATTCTTCGTCGGAGCCGTCGCACCACACGACGCGCTCGGGCTTGGCCAACGCGGCGATTTCAGTCACCCAGGAGAGCAGTTCCGGGTGACGGGTCGGTGGATTCTCAGACAAAATGGGTTCAGCAAGGGCAAAGGTCATCGTGCGCACTCCTAGGTGACGCCGGGGGTCCGCACCTCCCGGGCGTGATGAGGGGTGTTTTGGACTATAGCCACGAGTGTCCGCATCGTGGACCCCCCAATCCTACGAACGAGTAACTTACGGGTCCGTAGGTTACGCTGGAGGGGCCAGCGGCAGCACCGGCGCGGCATGGTGCGATGTCCGGAAATACGCCGACGGAGAAGGCCGCGTCGGCGGTCGAGACGGGAGCGCAGTGTGACTAATCTCATGGGCGCGGGCGGAGACGCGCTTGAACCGCGAGGCTCGGCTGTGAGGCACGTCTCCCCCGGTCAGGCTGTGGCGTCCGCCACAGAGGCGGCCGCGGCGCGGCTGCAGAGCGCGAAACCCAAGCTGCGCGGCTGGTTCCACGCGGGGGTCTTCCCGCTCGCGCTGGCGGCCGGGATCGTGTTGATCGCGCTGGCGCCGACCACGGGCACCGCGGTGGCGTGCGCGATCTTCGCGGTCAGTTCGTGGCTGCTGTTCGGTGTGAGCGGGGTCTACCACCGCGGTACCTGGACGCCGAGGACGCACGCGGTGTTGCGGCGCTTGGACCACACCAACATCTTCCTGATCATCGCCGGCACGTACACGCCGCTCGCGGTCGTACTGCTGCCGCGCAACTCGGCCGGGGTGCTGCTGACGCTGGTGTGGGCGGGCGCGCTGATCGGCATCGGGATGCGCGTGTTCTGGCTGCACGCGCCACGGTGGGTGTACGTGCCCTGCTATCTAGCGCTCGGCTGGGCCGCAGTCTTCTACATGCCGCAGTTCCTGCGTTCCGGCGGTTGGAGCGTCGTGGGACTGGTCATCGCGGGCGGGCTGCTCTACTCGATCGGCGCGGTGGTGTACGCGCTCAAACGGCCGAATCCGTCGCCTCGGTGGTTCGGCTTCCACGAGATCTTCCATCTGTTCACCATCGCGGCCTTCACCTGCCACTACGTCGCGATCTCGATCACGGTGTACACGCTGGCGTGAGCCCGGACGGCTCCCACCTCGGCGACGGGCCTCGGGTCGGGCGGGCCTCAGACCGGACGGGCCTCAGGCGCAGAAAGGACCCGGGCATACAAACGCCGCGGGCACGTCCGACAACAGCGCCTCGGCGACCGCGAGGCCGTAACCGGCGAAACGCGGCGCGCGTTCAGCCAGCCGGGCGGCCGCGGCCAGGGCGCGGTGGGCGTCGTCGAGATGGTCGAGCGAACCGGCGGTGACGGCGTACGCGACGAATCCGGCCGCCGCGGCGGACGTCCCGGAGGGGGTCGCGTTGTCCGTCGGGTCGCTCGGCCGGAAGTACAGCGCGTCCGCGTCCTCCGCCGTGTCGTGGAAACCCGTCTCGGAGACGAACTGCGCCCGGACCGTCTCCAGCAGGCTCGCCGCGCGGTCGAGCCACTGCTTGTCACCGGTCGCGGAATACAGCACGCAGAAGCCCTCAGCGACGCAGCCGTAGTCCTCCAGGACCCCGGGGTTCGACGAAGCAATTGCGTCCCGTGAGGTGCGCACGATGCGTCCTTCGCTCATGTGCACGTCGGCGAGCAGCCGGGCCGCGCCCAGCGCCGCGTCGAGCAGATGTGGCTGTTCGAAGGCCAGTGCCGCCTCCACGAGCGCCGTGATCGCCAGTCCGTTCCAGGCGGCGACGACCTTGTCGTCTCGGCGCGGCTGCGGCCGCTCGCCGCGATTCTCCAGCAGGGTGATGCGGAGCCGGTGGTAGCGCGGCTCGTCGTCCGGCATCGGATCGACGGGCATTTGCAGGACCGACGTGCCGTGCTCGAAGGTTCCCTCTTCGGTGACGTTGAAGAACCGCGCGGCCCAGGTGCCGTCCGCTTCGCCGAGCGCCTCGCGCAGCTGGGCAGGCGTCCAGACGTATGTCAGGCCCTCGACGCCGTCGGTGTCCGCGTCGAGCGCGGAGGCGAAGCCGCCCCCGCCCGTGCGCAACGACACGAGCAGGAACTTCGCGGTCTGGATGGCGACACGCGCGAAGAAGCCGGAGCCGGTCGCCTTGTGCAGCAACGTGTATACACGCAATAGCAGTGCATTGTCGTAAAGCATCTTCTCGAAGTGCGGGACCGTCCACGTCGCGTCGACCGCGTACCGGGCGAATCCGCCGGCGAGCTGATCGTAAATCCCTCCGCGCGCCATCGCCTCGCAGGTACGCCGCACCATGTCCAGGGCCTGAGGCGAGGAGGTGCGCGCGTGGTGGCGCAGCAGGTGCAGCAGCGTCATCGACGGCGGGAACTTGGGCGCGCCGCCGAAACCGGCGTGCGCTGGGTCGAATTCGCGCGCCAGCGCCTCGACCGCCACGGCCAGCGCGCCATCCCCCGGCGCGGCTCCGTCCACCGGCACGGCGCTCTGCGCGAGCCGGCCGGCGATGTCCTCCCCCACCTGCTCGACCTCGGAGCGCCGCTCCCGCCAGGTCGTGCTCACCGCGTCGAGCACGGCGCGGAACGAGGGCATACCGCCGCGCGATTCCCGCGGGAAGTACGTGCCGCAGTAGAAGGGGCGCCCCGCGGGCGTGGCGAACACGGTCATCGGCCAGCCGCCCTGACCGGTCATCGCCTGGGTCGCGGTCATGTATACGGCGTCGACGTCCGGCCGCTCCTCGCGGTCCACCTTGACGCACACGAACCCGGCGTTCATCGCCGCCGCCGTGCCCTGGTCCTCGAATGATTCGTGCGCCATCACGTGGCACCAATGGCAGGCCGCGTACCCGATCGAGATGAGCAGCGGCACGTCCCGGCGCCGCGCCTCGGCGAACGCCTCCTCACCCCACGGCCACCAGTCCACCGGGTTGTCCGCGTGCTGGAGGAGGTAGGGCGAGGTCGCCGCGCCGAGCCGGTTCATGGGCACAGTGTCCCATAGCGACTACCGATGGTTGCCTGTGCCGTTCACCGAGGCGTCCTGATCAGGTCAGCGGTTCGCCGCCGTGAACTGCGTGTAGCGCTCCTCAATGGCCGACGGATCCGGCCTTTGCACGCGCGACCTCGGCACTTCCAGTCGAACGCCCGCCATCTCCTGCAGGCCGTGCCGCAGCATCGGACCGTCGACCTCGTGCAGGATGTCGAGCCGGACCTCGACCTTCAGATCGGGGCGTACGCCGAGGATGTCCTGGTCGTAAGCGGCATGGTGGATCTTGCACAGCGCCATGCCGTTGGAGACCGCGGGGATGCCCATCGGATGCTTGTCGCGGCGGATGTGCGCGGCGTCGAGCAGCGACGGGTGCGCTAGCCGACACATCGCGCAGCGCCTTTCGTAGGCGTGCATGACCCGTGCCCGGAAGACCGGCTGGTGTACCCGGCGATACGTCTGGACGGCGCGGTACTCGCGTTCCAGGACAGAAGGCGGAGCCTGCGCGATGGATTCGACCGGCACGTCGGTGGAGACGACGAACTGGTGACCGGTCGCTTCCTCGGCCACGGCGTAGACCGGAAAGATCGCCAGGTACTGGCTTTGGGCGATGCCGTAGAACCAGATCATGGGCAAGCGGTCCTCCATCGAGCCGCGCACTGCTCGATTGTCGGCCTGCTGCGGATCGGTACTGCGGTACTTGTAGCGCAGCAAGCCGTCTTCACCGAACGCATCCTCGTACGGGGCGGCTTGCGGGGACGGCCGGTAGGTGGTCAGCAACGACACGGCGCCGCGCAGAACCTTCGGCCTGCGGATACCCCGGTTGTGGTCGATCAGCGGGATGCGTTCGCCCTCGAAGCAGAAGCTCAGCAGTTCTTCGCGGGTGACCATCGGCGCCCCGTCGTCGCTCCTGGTGGACAGCCACGCGAACGCGGCGGCGCGGAAACGCGCGTCATACTCGGCGCTGCGCATCGTGGGCATTCCGGCACCTTGGCATCCGTCTCAGTGCTTTGTCCAGCAATGCGGCCGGATCGATTTCAGCGGTCTGCCGCGGCGCCTCCCGCAGAGGCCGGGGCACCCGAGTAAGCCCGCGCGGCGCTCGGTTGACCTGCCCAGCGGCAGGCGACGGCGGCCGCTTGGGAGTTCCCTTATCGTCGGCTGCATGAGCGCAAGCGATGACACCCTACGCAGCGTCCGCGTCGACCGTGTCGAGGCCGGACAGTACACCGCCACCAATCCGCGCGGCGGCACGATCAGTTTCGGCTCCGGCGGCGCCGCTTTCTCGCCGGTCGAGTTGCTGCTCGCCGCGATCGGCGGCTGCACCGCGATCGACGCCGACGTGGCCACGAGCCGGCACGCCGAGCCGACCGGCTTCTCCGTAACGGTCACCGGCCACAAGATCAGCGACGAACAGGGCAGCCGGATGACCGACCTGAACGTCACCTTCCGCGTTACCTTCCCGGAGGGCGCGGAAGGCGACGCGGCCCGCACGATCCTGCCGCGCGCCGTCAAGCTCTCGCACGACCGGTTGTGCACGGTCAGCCGCACGATCGAGGCCGGCACGCCGGTCACGTCGACGATCGCCGACGACGCGTGAGCACGGCGGCGTAGAACCCGAAACCGGACCACGCACCCGCTGACGCGGGGCGCGGCAGGCGCTTGTCAGTGCGTGTCAGGCCGATGTCAGGGGTGCGTGCGAACTTGGCGGCATGACACAGACAAGGGTTGCGGCGACGAAGAGCGAGTCCGCGGTGTCGACCCGGGGCCTGGTGAAGCGGTTCGGCGGGCAGAGGGCCGTGGACGGGGTGGACCTCGACGTCCCGGCCGGCTCCGTGTTCGGGCTGCTCGGACCCAACGGAGCCGGCAAGACCACCATCGTGCGCATGCTCGCCACCCTGCTGGCTCCGGACGGCGGCACGGCCGAGGTCGGCGGCCTCGACGTGGTGCGGAATGCGCACGCGGTACGCCGGCTGATCGGCCTGACCGGCCAGTACGCCTCGGTCGACGAGGCGCTCAGCGGCCGGGAGAACCTCTACATGATCGGGCGGTTGCTGGACATGCCGGCCAAGGCCGCGCGGGCGCGGGCCGACGAACTGCTGGAGACCTTCGGGCTGACCGACGCGGCCAGGAAACGGGCGAAGGAGTACTCCGGCGGCATGCGCCGGCGGCTGGACCTGGCCGCCTCGCTGGTCGGCACGCCGCAGGTGCTCTTCCTCGACGAGCCGACCACCGGCCTGGACCCGCAGCGGCGCAACGACCTGTGGGGCATCGTGCGCGAACTGGCCTGGAACGGGACGACGGTCCTGCTGACGACCCAGTACATGGAGGAGGCCGAGGCGCTGACCCGGCACATCGCGGTGATGGACCGCGGCCGGATCATCGCCTCCGGATCACCCGACGAGCTCAAGCACCAGGTGTCCGGGCGCCGGCTGCGGGTGCGGCCCGTCGACGCCGCCGACCTGCCGGTGCTCCAGGGCCTGATGGCCGAGGCCCTCGGCGCCGCCCGGGAGGAGGACCTCGGCTACGTGACGGGGCCGCTGGCCGAGGACGAGAAGCTGAACCAGGTGCTGCGGGAGGTCGCCGCCAAGGAGATCGCACTGGCCGATCTGAGCACGTTCACCGCCTCGCTGGACGAGGTCTTCATCACGCTGACGGGCACCGGAAGGGAAGATCACTGATGAGTACGGCGGAAGCTGGGCTGGCGCGCGCGAGGGGGGCCGCGGCGGCGGGCCGGGTGTCGCCGCGCGAGTGGCTGCGGCACAGCGGAACGATGATCCGGCGCAATCTGCTGTCGATCAAGGCGGACCCGGAGGAGCTCGTCGATGTGACGATCTTCCCGCTCATCATGACCGTGCTGTTCACGTACGTGTTCGGTGGCGCGATGAAGGGCAGCGTCAACGGGAACTACCTGGAGTTCCTGGTGCCCGGGATCCTGGCGCAGATGCTCACCTTCGGCACCATGTACACGGGGATCAAGCTGAGCAACGACTTCTCCAAGGGAGTCATCGACCGCTTCCGCTCGCTGCCGATCGCGCGCTCGGCCGTGCTGAACGGGCACATCGTCGCGGCGATGCTGCGGCTGCTGATCGCGGCGGCCATCACCACCGGCTCAGCGGCCGTGCTCGGATTCCGCGTGCACACCTCCGCGCCGGCCTTCCTGGCGGGCCTCGGGGTGCTGATGACCCTCGGGCTGGCGATCTCGTGGGTGGCGGTCTACATCGGCTCGATCGCGAAAACGCCGCAGGCGGTCCAGGGCGTGGGCCAACTGGTGCTGTTCCCGATGATGTTCGCCTCGTCGATCTTCGCGCCGACGAACACCATGCCGGGCTGGCTCCAGGCCTTCGTGAAGGTCAATCCGCTGACCACCGCCGCGGACTCGGCCCGGGCGCTGATGATCGGCGGACCCGCCTTCCACCCGGTATGGGTCACGCTGGCCTGGTCGGCGGCGCTGACTGTCGTGTTCGCGCCGCTCGCGGTGCGGGCCTACCGGCGACGCAGCTGACCGCGGCCGGTGCGCCGCCGGTCATCGGGAGAGCGAGGCGGCGCACTCTCGCGCGAGAGCCAAGGCGGCCTGCGCGGTAAGCGCCCGGCCCTCGGCGAAGGCGCGCTCGTACTCATCGGGGGCGAGCGCGCCGCGCGTCTTGACCGCGACCCGCGCCACGTCGACCTGTCGCGCCGCCGGCAGTGGCGCGGGCCGGACCACACCGACCGCGCCGAGAAGCACCGCGGCCTGCCGGGCCTGCCCGGCGCCCTCAGCGGCGGCGGCCAGCCCCTGGATACAGAAGGCCACGTCGGACCGGTCGTACAACAGCGTCGTCGCGGCAATCAGTCCGTCGCGGAAATGCCCGGCGGCCTCGCGTGGCCGGCCCTGGCAGACGGCCAGGAACCCCGCGGTGATCTCGTACTGGCCGCGGAACGGGCCGAAGTGGCCGCGGTCCGCGATCTTGCGGCTCTCGGCCAGCCGGGCGGCCGCGGTCTCCAGGTCACCGCGGCGACGGGCGAGTTCGGCGCGGGTGAGCAGCAGGTAGGGGCGCAGTTCCACGCCGCCCGGGCGGTCCGCCATGCGCCGCTCGGTCAGCTCCATGATCCGATCGGCCTCCCGCGGCTCGCCGAGGAACTCGTGTTCCCAGGCGCGCTGAAGGCCGATCATGCCGAGGTCGCCGGTCGCGCCGAGTTGCTCGGCGACCACTCCCGCCTCGGCGAAGGTCTCCAGCGCCGCGCGATGTTCGCCGCGCAGGCTCTGCACGTAGCCGAGTGCCTGTCCGCTTTCAGCGATACCCCATCGGTCGCCGACCCGGCGAAACAGTTCGAGCGCCTTACGGGTGCACGCCTCGGCCGCGGCGGTGTCCTCGTCGGCCAGCAGCCGGGAGCGGAACATCAGGATCAAGCCGGCGTCCCATTCGCGGCCCTCGGCCAAGGCTGCGGCCTGCGTCCTGTCGACGGTGTCCGCGAGCCTTTTCGCGTCGGACATCGACAGCAGCAGGTCCACCAGGACGGCGATGGTGTGATAGCCGCCGCAGCCGCGGAAAACGGCGCTCGAACGGTTCAGCAACGCCATCGAGTCGTCGATCTCGGTGCCGGTGTCGAAGGAGGTGATCGCGCACAGCGCCAGCACGATCGCGTACTGCGCGCAGTCGGTCGGCCCCTCGCGTTCGGCCAGTTCGGCAACGGCGGCGAACAGCGGCTGTGTGTCGCGGCGCCCGCGTAGCATCCAGTACCAGCTCAGATTCGTCGACAGGCTCAGCGCGGTGACCGCGTCCGCGCGTTTGAGTGCCCAGGCCAAGGCGGCGCGCAGATTGTCGTCCTCGGTGTCGAGCAGGTGGATCCAACGCAGCTGATCGGCGCCGCGCAGCTGCGGATCCGCTTCGGCGGCCAGGCGCGCGTAGTAGGCGGCGTGCCGGTCGCGGGCCGCCCGCTCGCAGCCGGACTCCGCCAGCCGGGCACGGGCATACTCGCGGATGGTCTCCAGCAACCGGTAGCGCATCGCGCCGTCGTCGAGCCGGTCCGCCACCACCAGCGACTTGGCCACCAGCCGGCCGAGAACGTCCAGCACCTCCGCGCCGGCCACGGCCTCGACGTCCTCCAGGCTCGCCCCGCCGACGAACACGGAACAGGCCGCCAGCACCTCGCGCTCCTGGCCGTCCAGCAGTTCCCAGCTCCAGTCCACGACCGCTCGCAGCGTCTGTTGACGCGGCAGCGCGGTACGCGCCCCGGCGGTCAACAGCCGGAACCGGTCGTCAAGCCGGTCCGCGACCTGGCGCGCGGTCAGCAGGCTGAAGCGGGCCGCGGCCAGCTCCAGGGCCAGCGGGATGCCGTCGAGCCGGCGGCAGATCTCCGCCAGCGCCTCGCCGTCCGCGCCGTCGGTGGCCAGATCGGGACGCACCGCGCGGCCGCGTTCCAGCAACAGCTGCATCGCCGCGTAGTCGCCGAGCCGCGCGTGCTCGGCGTCCACCGGCGGGACCGGGAGCGGGTTCACCGGCAGCCGGACCTCGCCGGGCACGGCGAGCGGCTCGCGGCTGGTGGTCAGGATGGTCACCCGCGGGCAGCGCTCGAGGATCAGCGCGGCCAGATCCGCGGCGGCGTCCACGACGTGCTCGCAGTTGTCCAGGACGAGCAGCATGCTGCGATCGGCGAGGGTGGCCGCGACGCGGGTGCGGTAGTCCCGGTGGTCGGCGGCGCGGCGGGCCCGCTCGGTCACCATCAGGTCGCGTCCGCCGACCGCGGTGAGCACCTCGGCCGCCACGGCGTCCGCGCCGACCGGGGCCAGTTCCGCGACGACGGCCCCGTCGTGCGCGTAGGCGACCGCCTTCGCCACGGACGTCTTGCCCGCTCCCCCGGCGCCGACGAGTGTGACCAGCCGGGTGGTGCCGAGCCGGGCGGTGATCTCGGCGATCAGCACGTCCCGTCCGATGAGCCGGACGCCCGCGGGCGCGGCGCGGTGGACAGTGGCAGGAGGGGCACGGTGCACGGCGGGTGCCCGCTCGGCGAGGGCGCGGGCCTTCCAGCACTCGGCCTCGATGCGACGCGATTCGTCGGCCAGGTCCGGTACGTCCGCGAACTCGGCCAGCGGTTCCGGCCCGGCCAGCGCCAGCGCCTCGCGGGCCGCGGCCGGGGTGCCCTCCGCGAGCAGCCGGTCGAACCGGGCCAGATCCACCTGCTCCGCCGCGACGGCGAGCAGGTAGCCGTGCGGGCGGGATACCACCGCGTCCGTCCCGAGCACCCGCCGCAGCCGGGAGATGAGCGCCTGCAGGGCGTTGGCGCTCGGCGGTTCGCCGTCCCAGAGCTGGTCGGCGAGGTATTCGGGGCGCCGCGGCACGCCGGGGGTCAGCGCGAGCAGGGCGAGCAGGGAGCGCAGCCGGCGCCCGGGCACCTCGAGCGCCACGCCGTCGCGCCGCGCCTCGACGCCGCGCAGCACGAAGACGCGCAGGCCGGTTACCGAGGTGTGTTCCACGCGCCCATTGTGACCAATCAGGCCGTTGGGCGGCGTGCCGATTACGCCCACGGCGGACAGCGGGCCGCGGTCAGTGCGCGCCGTTGAGCTTGGGGTCGCGCGGCGGCGCGGCGGTCTCGCGCTCGTCCTTCGGCGTCTGCGGCTCTTGCTGCTCGGCGCGGCCGGCGTCCAGCTTGCGCAGTTGCTTGGCCATGGAGCGGCCGAGGAACCAGGTGGCCAGGCCGATGATCACCACGATGATGAAGCCGAGCAGGCCGGGCCCCACCCACGGGGTGTTGTCGTTGACGGGCGCGGCCAGCGGGTGGACGGCGCCCGCAGCGGCGGCGGAGAACTCGATGGTCATGAAATGCCTCCCGGGCTGCTCTCGTCGTCGAGCAGGTTGAGCAGATATGTGCCGTACCCGCTCTTGAGCAGCGGCTCAGCCAGTTCGCGCAGCCGTGCCGAGTCCACGAACCCGGCGCGCCAGGCGGCCTCCTCGACGCAGCCTATTTTAAGACCCTGACGCTCCTCGATCACCCGCACGTACTCGGCGGCCTGCACCATCGACGTGAACGTGCCGGTGTCCAGCCACGCGGTACCGCGGTCGAGCACCGAGACGACGAGCTCGCCCGCCTCCAGGTAGGCCGCGTTCACCCCGGTGATCTCCAGCTCGCCCCGGGCGCTGGGCTTGAGCGCCTTGGCGATCTCCACCACGCGGTTGTCGTAGAAGTACAGGCCGGGCACCGCGTAACGGGACTTGGGCCGGGCCGGCTTCTCCTCGATCGAGATCGCGCGGCCCTGCTCGTCGAACTCGACGACGCCGTACGCGCTCGGGTCGGCGACCGGGTAGGCGAAGACCAGGCCGCCTTTGAGGCCGGTGAGGGTGCGCAACTGCCTGCCGAGACCCGCGCCGTGGAAGATGTTGTCGCCCAGCACCAGAGCGACCGAATCGTCGCCGATGAACTGCTCGCCGAGGATGAACGCCTGCGCCAGGCCTTCCGGCCGCGGCTGCACCGCGTAGTCGAGCCGCAGCCCGAACTGCGAGCCGTCATCGAGCAGGCGCTGGAACGCGGGCTGGTCCTCCGGCGTGGTGATGATCAGGATCTCGTCGATCCCCGACATCACCAGCGTGGAGAGCGGGTAGTAGATCATCGGCTTGTCGAAGACCGGCATGAGCTGCTTGGAGATGGCCTTGGTGATCGGCCACAGCCGCGAGCCGGTGCCGCCTGCCAGGATGATTCCGCGCATGGATGGACAGCCCTAACTAACGGTCGAGTTGCTGAGCGCGCTCTTACCGTACCCGAGCCCGCGGGGTGATCGGAGGCGGCCCCGCGCGGCGAGCGGCCCGGTGCCGGTCAGTTCGACCCCGGCAGGTCTGCGAGCAGGTTCTTGTCCCAGATCATGACCTCCCAGCCGCCGATGGGAACGACCCGGGCGGGGGGCCCGAACTGCTTGATCGCCTGTTGCGGCCGCGCGTACTGCAGCGCCGAGGGATTGGCGAGGTCGACCACCAGGAAGTTCGCCGAACGCTGCCGCGGGTCGTACCACGTCGACTTCGACTCCCAGTCGTATGCCTGAATCCCCGCCGGACCGGTGTTGACCGGGCTCACCTGAATCGCGCCGCCCGAGCCGACCGTGATGCTGTGCGAGGTCCAGTAGCCTCCGATGCCGCTGGTGTAGCCGTGCTGCTTCAGCCAGGCTTCGACGCGATGGGCGTAGGGCGGCTGGCTCGGTCCGGTCGCGTGGTATGCCAGCACCGCCGCGAACACGGTCGCGAACGCCCCGAGCAGCGCGACGTGCTTGCGGTGCGTCATCCGCCCCGCGAGTACCCGCGCGGCCACGACGGCGGCCAATGGGAGCACTGCGGCGATCTCCCGGGCCCAGCCGCGGTACTGCGTGCTGAACACCAGGGCCGCGAGGTTGAGCAGGATGCCGACGGTGAGCAGCTCGGCGATCCGGTCGCGCCCGGTGCCACCGCCCTCATCCCCGCCGCTCCCGACGCCACCGGTCCCATCGCCACCGGCGTCTTCCCGTCCGCCGTCTCGCAGCCGGCGCACCGTCTTGATCAGCGCGGCCACCACCAGGCCCGCTCCGAACAGGTGCAGCAGCGCGAACACCGTCTCGCCCGGCACGCCCGCGCCGCCGGAGGACGGCCCGGCCACGGAAAGGCCGAAGAAGTTCGCGCCGAACAACTCCAGGAAGGCGCTGACGGACTGCCAGACGGCGTTCGGCATGTCCGCCGCGGCGTTGAAGGCCATGTCCGGCCGGTGCATCGTGAAACCGCCGAGCCTGGCGATCACGCGCGGGACCTCGATGGCCACCCCGGCGGCGAGCACCGCGACGGCGAGCAGCGAGGCTTCGTAGCGGCGCCGGCCCTTGCCCTGCCACAGGCGCGTCGCGCAGATCACGGCCAGCGCGCCGCCGCCGAGGAAGATCGCGGTGGTGTCGCTGCTTCCGGCCCACACCAGCAGCAGGAACAGCAGCACCGGAGTGAACCGCCGCCGCGGCAGCCGTTCCAGCGCGAGGAAGAAGACCAGCAGTGGCACCGCGGTACCGAAGTGATCTGGCGAGTCCAGCTCGATCACCACGCCGGTGCCCCGGGCCGGTGCGGCCAGCATCACCACCAGCACGATCAGGACCCGGACGGCGGCCTCGGCGCCCCGCGCCCGGCCGCGGGCCAGCCAGCAGGCGAGCAGCACCGCGAGCGTGTACGTCAGCGCGGCGGCGATGTGGACCACGTCACCGTTCAGGCCGTGTACCGCTTCCACGAGCATGTACTCGGGCAGCTCCGTGAAGTAGAAGCTGACGTCCGAGACGCTCCAGTGGCTCAGCAGCAGGTTGCCGTGCAGCATGTCCCAGGCCTGGAGCGCGTTGCCGGCGCCGTCGCCGTTCAGCGGCGCGGTCCTGGCCTGGTGCAGGTAGAGCGTGAACAGCACGATGGCCGCGAGCGGCGTTCCGGTCAGCGCGAGCGCGTGCGAACGCGCCCAGCGCCCTACGGCGGCGAACCCGGCTCCGGGCGACCGCGAGGAGACGCCGGCGGCGGGCCGCGCCACCGCCGGCGTCTCCTCGTCGGCTCCGCTCAGGAGCTCGGGCATTAGATGGTGCCGGCCTCGACCGCGTTCGCGATCCACGGGATGACCTCGTCGAGCATCGCGTCCAGCGAGGTGGTCGCCTCGAAGCCGAGGACGCGCTTGGCCTTGTCGGTCGAGGGCACGCGGCGCTGCACGTCGTACTCGAACGGGTCGTCGCTGACCACGTTCAGCGGCACGTCCGCGCCCTTGATCTTGCGCCAGATGGCCTCGGCCAGTTGGAGCACCGTGGTGCCCTCGGCCGTGGACAGGTTGAAGTCCTCGTTCACCGCGTCGGGGTGCTCCATCGCGGTGACGATGCCGGCGGCCAGGTCGCCACCGTAGGTGTAGTGCCGGACCTGCTCGCCGTTGCCCAGGATGTGCAGCGGGTCCTGGCCCTTGAGCACCTTCTGCACCAGGTCGGGCACCACGTGGCTCATGGCAAGCTTCACGTTGCCGGACAGGATCTCCTCGTCGCCCAGGGCGCGCGACTCGCCGATGCCGACGCAGTTGAACGGCCGCACGATCGTGTACGGCAGCTTGTACTGGTCCCAGGCGGCGCGGGCGAAGTACTCCACGGCCAGCTTCTGGAAGCCGTAGGAGGACAGCGGCGGCGGCACCTGGCGCTCCTGGCCCTCGTAGGAGGGCCACGAGTCGGTGGATTCGAACACCATCGAGGAGGACAGGTAGGTGACCTTCTTCAGCCGTCCGGCCTTGTGCGCGGCGATCGCGGCGTCACAGGAGGCTGCGATGATCCGCTCGTTGGTGGCCAGCAGGTCGTAGGCGTAGGTGTGGAAGTACGAGATCCCGCCGATCATCGCGGCCCCGGCGATGAAGTGGTCGCAGTCCTCCAGCAGCGAGGTCATCAGCGCCACGTCCTGGCAGTCGCCCTCGACGAGCCGGTAGTTCGGGTGCTCGTCGTACGACTTCTTCACCTTGCCGTACTTGGAGAAGTTGTCCACACCGACCACGGCGTAGCCGCGACGCAGCAGTTCCTCGGCGACGTAGCCGCCGATGAACCCTGCCGAACCGCTGATCAGTACCTTTTGCATGAGTTCTCAGTCTTCCTCGGTTTGCCTGGATTGCATGCGGATCTGGCGGGCCTGGAACTGATCGACGGTCATCCTCGGCCCGAAGGCGAAGCGATACCACTTGAAGTACTTCGGTATCCACTGGGCGACCTTGAAGTTGGACACCCCGGCCTGCCGGTCCAGCCAGATCGTCGGGATCTCGGCCACCGGCAGCCGCAGCCGCCGGGCCTTCGCGGTCAGTTCGATGCCGATCTCGAAACCGGCCCGGCTCTCGATGCCGACCTGCCGGACGAAGGACGTCGAGTACGCCTTGAAGGAGTTCGTGGCGTCACGCGTGCCCATGCGGGCGAACACCCGCAGCGAGCGGCCCGCCAGTTTGGACAGCGTGCCTTTGAGGTACGGGCCGCCGACCTGCTGGCCGCCGGCCATGTACCGCGAGGCCGCGGCCACCGCGACGCCGCGCTCCACCAACCGGGTCAGGTCGTCGATCTGCCGGGCGTCGTCGCAGCCGTCCGCCATGGTCACCACGGCCACCGGGGCGGCGGCGCTGTCGATGCCGAAGCGGATGGCGTTGGCCGGTCCGCGCCCGTAGGTGTTGACCGCCAGGCGTATACGCGGCTGCTCTCGGGAATACTCCTGCACCACGGGCACCGTCTCGTCCTCGGGGAAGTCCACGACGACGATCACTTCGCAGGGCAGCGTCACCGCCTCGAAAAGCCGGTCGAGGACGGGGACGATGTGCGCGCCCTCGTTGTAGGCGGGGATCACGATCGATACGCGGGGTCCGGGCACTTCTTCGGTCCTTCGCGCGACGGCGGAGAGGCTCCGCTCGTCGCGGTGAGCGGAGGCCGGCGAGTCCAGGCTCACACCCGCACACCCTGACCGCGGACGTTCCAGATGTCGGCGACCGGCTTGTCCGTCACCAGGTCGCGGTACGCGGGGTGCGGGGCGGCGATGATCAACAGGTCGGATTGCTCCAGCACCTTCTCGAGCGGGAGCAGCGTCGGGTCCACCTTGACGTACGGGTCGGTGCACAGCACCTCGCCCGCCTTGAACTTGAGTATCCGGCGCAGCTTGTAGGAGAGGCTGGAGCGGATGTCGTCCGATTCGGCCTTGAAGCCCATGCCGAGGACGCCGACGGTCAGCTCGGCCAGGTCGTACTGCTCCTCCAGCTTGTGCACCAGGTAGAGCGGCATGCCCTCGTTGATGGTCATCGCGGTGTGGCCGAGGGCGAAGTTGTTGTTGTTGAAGGCCGCCAGCTGCATGGTGTCCTTGAACAGGCAGGGGCCGGCGGCGAAGCCCGCGCCCGGCATGTCCGCGGCCCGCGGATAGTCGAAGGCCAGGCCCTTGCGGATGCGGTCGAAGTCGAGGCCGCGGTCGTTGGCCATCATGTAGAACTGATTGGCCGTGGCGAACTTGATGTAGCGCCAGACGTTGGTGAACAGCTTGGCCAGCTCCGCCTCCTCCGGGGAGAGCTCGACCACGGTCTCGGTCAGCAGCCCGAACAGCTCCTTGGCCCGGGCCAGGCCGTGCCCGGTGCGGCTGGAGACGATCTGCGGGAGGCTGAACAGCTCGGTCATCGCCTTGCCCTCGGCGATGCGCTCGGGGCAGAAGGCCACCGGCATGTCCACGCCGAGCCGGGCGATCATCTTCTCCACCAGGGCGGTGACGCCCGGGTAGACGGTGCTGCGCAGCACCAGCAGCTGGCCGTCGCGGAAGTGCTCGGAGCAGATTCCGAGCGCGCGCGGTATGGCGGTCTGGTCCGGATTCAGGTGCTCGTCGACGGGGGTGCCGATGACCACGATCACGTTGGCCGCGGTTCCCACGATCGACGCGTCGGTCGAGGCGGTCAGCCGTCCTTCGGCCACGACCCGCTGGAGCACCTCGGCGGCCCCGGGCTCGTCGAACGGCAGCTGCGCGCCGTTGACCAGCTCGACCGCCTGCGCGCTGGTGTCGTAGATCCCGACCTTCGCCCCGCGGTCCGCGAAGGCGATGGCGAGCGGCAGTCCCACGTGGCCGCAGCCGCCGACCACAACGACATCCCGCGGGAATTCGACCGCGTCTGTCATCGATGCCCTCATTCCTCGAACAAATAGGACGGCGACCGCCGATAGGGGGTCCACCTGCTGTGATCACAGGACGGAGCAGGGAACCTGACCTGCGCGAAGACAAACCTTACAGGCCGCGTTCACCTCGCCTGAAGGAACCCTTCATACCTTGGACGCAAAGCAACCCTAATCGGTTACAGCTACGCGTGCACCGCACGGTAGTCGGCCCCGCGCGGCAGGTAGGACAGGTCGGTACGACCGGTCAGACCGTCGCGCAGGCCACGCAGGATAGCGCGCACATGAGTGCGGCGTTCCGGCTCGAAAACCGCGGTCGCGGCCAGCCAACGCGCCATGAACAGCGCGTTGATGAGCGCGAAGCCGGGTAGAGCGCGGCCGTGCTCGCGGGTAAGCACCATACCGTTTCGTGCCACCCAGTAGTGCCGCCAAGCCGCGTAATGCAGTACCCGGACCGGGATGAACAGCAGCCTGTGGTCGCGTCCGTCGCCGATCGAATGCGGCAGGACCGATTTCTTGTCCCGCACGATGCGCACTCCGGCACGGCGCAGCCGCAGGCAGAAGTCGATGTCGACGCAGTCCACGAAGAAGTCCTCGCGGAACCCGCGGACCGTCTCGAAGCACGAGCGGCGCACCAGCATTCCGGAGGTGATGACGCTGTAGCGGTCCGAGAGGTCGCCGTGCAGCACCGACAGGGTCTCGTATTGTCCGCCTTTCTCCGCGTCGACCGGCGCGGGGCCGACCACGCCGATGCCCGGGTCCCGCAGGTGCCGGGCCAGGCCGGGCACCAGTTCGGGCGGCAGGACCGAGTCCTGGTCGAGGAAGAGCACCGCGCCCGCCTCGGCCGGCACCTCGCGCAGACCGAGGTTGAGCGCGGCGGCCAGGCCGAGATTGCGCCCTGATCGCAGCACCCTAATGTTCGGGTGGTCGAGCTTCTCGGCGGCGGACGCGCTCTCGGCCGGGGTGTTGTCGGCCACGATCACCAGCGCGCAACTGGCCAGCGCGGACTCGACGACCTGGGCGAGGCGCTCGTCCGGGTGGTACGCGGTGACGATCGCCGCGATGGGGCCGATCGGTTCAGCGGGCGGCACGATAGGTGGCTCCCTCGGGCAGGTAACGGAGGCTGACGCGACGCAGCAGGCCGTCCCGCGCGCCGCGCAGCAGCGCGGCGAGATGGCTCACGCGCCCGTCCTCGAAGGCCGCGGTCCGCCAGGTCCAGGAGCCCAGGAAGAGCACGGCTTTGACGGACCAGAGCGGTTCGCGGCGCAGGTTCTCGCGCAGCAGGGTGGCCGCGCCGCGGGCGATCCAGTAGAGCCGCCAGGCGGGGTAGTGCACGACCTGGACGCGCAGCGGGCCGAGCCGGTGCGGGCGGCGGTCGCCGAGCGAGTGCGGCAGCTTCAGCCGCTGGTCCTGCACGATGCGCAGTCCGGCCCGGCGCAGCCGCAGGCAGAAGTCGATGTCCACGAAGTCGACGAAGAAGTCCTCGCGGAACGGGCCCACCCGGTCCAGTGCGCCGCGGCGGATGAGCATCCCGGAGGTGATCACGTCGGTGCGGTCGGCGACCTCGGCGCGCAGCGCGGCGAGGTTGTCGTAGGAGGAGTCGTGCGCGGCGTCCCACGGCGTCGGCGCGGCGATGCCGACGGTCGGGTCGTCCAGGTGGCCGGCCAGCGCGGTCACCATTTCGCCGGGCAGCACTGAGTCCTGGTCGAGCAGCAGCACGGCCTGCGCGTCGTCCGGGAGCTCGCGCACACCGAGGTTGAGCGCGGCGGCCAGGCCGACGTTCTCGCCGGATCGCAGGACCTTGACTCTACCCTCGGCCGCGCCGAGACCGGGCAGCTTGTCCGCGACGGTCGGATCGGTGCCCGGAGTGTTGTCCACGACGACGACCGCCGAACAGGTCTCCAGCGCCGCCTCGACGACGGCGGTCAACCGGTCGTCGGGGTGGTACGCGGTCGCGACGGCGGCGATGCGCATGCCCGGGCCGTGAGACGTCACGGGGCCGAACCCCGGATGCGCAGGCCGGGCGGGTTGGCGCCCTCGGGCAGGTAGCGCGCGGCGGCGCGGTTCATCACCCCGTCACGGACCCCGCGGGCGAGCGCGGGCAGGTGATGGCGGCGGTCCGGTTCGAACAGCGTCGTGGAGAGGAACTTGCGGCCGAGGAACACCGCCATCGGCAGAAAGCCGAGCGGGTGCTCGCGCACGTTGTCCATCGCGAAGCGCATGCCGTTGCGGGCGATCCAGTAGTGCCGCCAAGCCGGGTAGTGGATCACTCGCACCCGCAGCGGCCCGAGCTTGTGCTCGCGCCGGTCGCCCATCGAGTGCGGGAGCTTGATCCGGTAGTCCTGCACGATGCGCGCGCCGGTGCGCCGCACGTCGACGCAGAACGCGATGTCCACGAAGTCGTTGAAGAGGTCCTCGCGAAACGGGATGCGGTCGATCAGGTCGCGGCGCACCAGCATGCCCGAGGTGATCACGGCCTCGCGGTCGACCGTCGTCTCGTGCAGCCCGGCGCCGACGTTGTAGAACTTCTCGTGCTTGGCGTCCCAGGGCGTCGGCGCCGCGATGCCCACGGCCGGGTCGTCGCGCAGGTGCGCGGCGAGGCCGGGGACGAGCCCTTCGGGAAGCACCGAATCCTGGTCGAGCAGCAGCACCGCCTGCGCGCCCGCATCGGGCAGGTGCTTGACCGCGACGTTCAGCGCGCCGCCGAGGCCGAGGTTGCTGCCGATGGCGATGACCTCGATCCGGGGATCGTCCAGCTTCGAGGCCAGCGTGGGCGCGCCCGCCGGGGTGTTGTCCGCGACGATGACGCGGGTGCAGTCGGCGAGCGCGGACTCCACGACCGCGACCAGCCGCTCGTCCGGATGGTAGGCGGTGAGGATCGCCGTGACGGCCGGGCTCAGCGCCTGCCGGTCCTGCGCGGCGGTCGGCTCTTCGGGGGCGGACACCAGGCGGCACTCCTGAGTTCGAAGAGGGGTTCTCGCGTCGGCCGAGCGTATCGCTTCGGCCGGAGGGGCGCTAATCGTCACAGGCCGCTAATCACCGCAGGTCACGGGCCGGTTGGGCAACTCCCGGGCAGTGCGCGGGCAGGGGATAGGATGCGACGCATGAAAATCCTGGTTACCGGCGGAGCCGGTTTCATCGGCTCGGAGTACGTGCGCGGTCTGCTCGCGGGGGAACTCGACGACGGTACCGATCGCCGTGTAGCCAACGAGCGCGGCGCATCCCATGAGCACAGCGTGACGGTGTACGACAAGCTGACGTATTCCGGCAATCTGGCGAACCTCGCGCCGGTGGCCGAGGACCCGCGGTACAGCTTCGTCAAGGGCGACATCGTCAACACGGAACTGCTGGACCACGTTCTGCCGGGCCATGACGCGATCGTGCACTTCGCCGCGGAGACCCACGTGGACCGCTCGATCACCGACCCGACCAGCTTCGTCAGGACCAACGTGCTCGGTACCCAGCTGCTGCTGGACGCCGCGCGCCGCCACAAGGTCGAGCGGTTCCTGCACGTCTCGACGGACGAGGTCTACGGCTCGATCGCCGAGGGCTCGTGGACCGAGGACTGGCCGCTCGCGCCCAACTCGTCCTACTCCGCCGCCAAGGCCGGCTCCGACCTGCTGGCGCTCGCGGCCGCCCGCACACACGGCCAGGACGTCGTGGTGACCCGCTGCTCGAACAACTACGGCCAGTATCAGTTCCCGGAGAAGGTCGTCCCGCTGTTCGTCACCAACCTGCTGGACGGCGGCCGGGTGCCGCTCTACGGCGACGGCGGCAACGTGCGCGACTGGCTGCACGTTTCCGACCATGTGCGCGGCATCCACCTGGCCCTGACCAAGGGCCGCGGCGGACAGGTCTACAACATCGGCGGCGGCACCGAGCTGACGAACAAGGAACTGACCCAGCGCCTGCTGGACGCCTGCGGCGCGGACTGGGGCAGCGTGGACAACGTGCCCGACCGTAAGGGCCACGACCGGCGCTATTCCCTGGACATCACCAAGATCAGCACCGAGCTGGGTTACACGCCCCGGGTCACATTCGACGAGGGCCTGGCCCGCACCGTGCAGTGGTACCGCGACAACCGCGCGTGGTGGGAGCCGCTCAAGGCGAAGGCGGCGCTGTAGTGGCGCGCTGGCTGGTCACCGGCGCGGCCGGGATGCTCGGCCGCGAGCTCGGAGCGCTGCTGATCGGACCGGAGCACCCGCTGGGCGAGCCGGAGCGCGGCGCGGCGCCCGCCGACCGCGCGCACGAGGTCATCGCGCTGGGCCGGGAGCAGCTGGACATCACCGACCCGGACGCGCTCAAAAGCGCCGTCGAGGGCGTGGACATCGTCCTCAACGCGGCCGCGTGGACCGACGTGGACGGCGCGGAGGCCCGCGAGGCGGACGCGACCGCGATCAACGGGACCGCGGTGCAGAACCTGGCTTCGGCGTGCGCGGACGCGGGTGCGATCCTGGTGCACGTCTCGACCGACTACGTCTTCCCGGGCGGCGCGGTCGCGCCGATCCCCGAGGACGCGCCGAGCGACCCTGTCAACGCGTACGGGCGCAGCAAGCTGGTCGGCGAGCGCGCCGTCTTCCAGACGCTGCCGGGCACCGGTTACGTGGTGCGCACCGCGTGGCTGTACGGCGAGCACGGCAAGAATTTCGTCTCCACCATCCTGAACGCGGCCGGGCAGCGCGAGTTCCTCGATGTCGTGGACGACCAGCGCGGCCAGCCGACCTGGGCGCGCGCGCTGGCCAGGCAGCTGATCGCGCTTGGCGGCGCGGCCCTGGCCGGGAGTGCGCCCGCGGGCGCCTATCACGGCACCTGTTCCGGTGAGACCACCTGGTACGGGCTGGCCCGCGCGGCCTTCGAACTGACCGGCCTGGACCCGGACCGGGTGCGCCCGACCACCAGCGACAAGTTCCCGCGTCCGGCGCCGCGTCCGGCCTACAGCGTGCTCGGGCACGAACGGTGGGCCGCCGCGGGGCTGGCCCCGCTGCCGCACTGGCGCGAGACGCTGGCCGCGTTCCTCGCCGACTCGGGGCGGGGCACGACGGGCCCGGGTGCCGAGAGCCTTTGACGAACGCCGCAGAACCGGACAGGTAGGCAGGGGTCTTCGATGCCGAGCATCGACATCATGATGCCGTATTACGGCGATGTGGCGATGATGCAGGCCGCGGTGCGCAGCGTCCTGACGCAAAGCGACCCGGACTGGCATCTGACCGTGGTCGACGACGGCGAGGCCGCCGGGGTCCCGCAGTGGTTCGCCGCGCTCGGCGATCCGCGGGTCGACTACCAGCGCAACCCGGTGAACCTGGGCGTGACCGGCAATTTCCGCAAGTGCGTGGACCTGGCCAAGCGGGACCGGATGGTCATGATGGGCAGCGACGACCTGATGCTGCCGGATTACGTGGCGACGGTGCGGGAGCTGGAGGCGCTGGCGCCCGGTGCCGGGATCGTGCAGCCCGGGGTGGAGGTCATCGACGAGGCCGGCCGGGTGGTCGGCGGCGGGCTGGTCGACGCGGCCAAGCGGCGCATCTACAAGCCGAAGGGACCGGGGCCGCACCGGATGCGCGGGCAGGAGTTGGCCGCGAACCTGCTGCGCGGCAACTGGCTCTACTTCCCGTCGATCTGCTGGCGCACCGAGGCCGTCGCGGCGGTCGGCTTCCGCGAGGACCTGGAGGTCATCCAGGATCTCGACATGATCATCAAGCTGGTCGAACGCGGTGAGGAACTGATCGCCGCGGACCACGTCTGCTTCCAGTACCGCCGGCATCTGTCCAGCGAATCGGCCAAGCAGGCGATCGACGGGCGGCGATTCGCCGAGGCGCGCGCCTTCTTCCTGGAGACCGCGGCCCATCTCGACGACATCGGCTGGAGCGAGGCGGCCGCGATCTCCCGCCGGCACCGCTCGGCCCGGCTGCACGCGCTGAGCCTCGTGCCGGCGGCGATCAAGCAGCGCCGCGCCGACTCCGCGCGCCAACTGCTGCGTTACGCCGCCTACCCGAGCAAGCGGCTCTCCACCTGAGATCTGGGGAGCTTGCGCGGCCGGATCGTGTCGGCACGCAGCCGAAAAGGCCAGACTGTGTCACAGCGCCAAGCCACGGCCACGGCCACGGCCACGGCCAGACTGTGCCAGTGTCAGCGCCTGACCAAGGCCAGGAATAGCGTCAGGAAGGCCCGGCCGAGATAAAGCATGGCCTTGAGTGGGGACTGGCTCGGTGTGCCCGACTGCCGCCGCCGCATCGCCACCGGGATCTGGTTGACCCGGTAGCCGAGGCGCAGCGTGCGCACCAGCGTCTCGACCGTGTCGCCCAGGTACTCGACCGGGTACCACTCCGCGAAAAGGCTGATCAGCTCGCGGTTGCAGGCCCGGAAGCCCGAGGTGGTGTCGGTCAGACGGGTGTGCGCCAGCTTCGAGAGCACCCAGGAGAGCATGGTCATCGCCCACCTGCGCGGGCCCCGCACCTGGTAGTCGCCCTCGCCGGCAAAGCGCGCGCCGATGACCAGAGCGGATTGCGACAGCGCGTCGATGAGCTTGGGGACGTAGCCGGGGTCGTGCTGGCCGTCCGCGTCGACCTGGATCGCCACGTCGTAGTCGTTGTCTCGGGCGTACTTGTACCCGAGACGCATCGCCCCGCCCACCCCGAGGTTGTACGGCAGCTTCAGCGCCACGGCCCCGGCCTGGTGTGCCACCGCCGCGGTCCCGTCCGTCGAACCGTCGTCGACCACCAGCACGTCCACGAACGGCAGCGCATCCTCGATCTCGGCGATCACGCCGCCGATCGACTCGGCCTCGTTCCAGGCCGGCATGATGATCAGCACTCGCCGGGTCGAGGTCCCCGGCTGCTCGGCGGGCGCCGCCGCGGGCCGCGCGGCCGGGTCGCTCGCCGCCGGCCCGTCGCTCGCCGCCGCGTGCGTGCCGGTGCCGGGCTCCCCGACGCTCAGTGTCTCGGTCACGACGCCGAACGCTCCTCGGTCCGCTCGCTCTGTTCGTCCATGCGCAGCCTCAGCAGCGCGACCTCCTCGGCCAGCACCCGGGTCTCGTCCTCCAGGCGGCTGGCCTCCCAGCTCAGGTGCAGGCACACCAGCAGCAGGAACATCACACCGAAGAACAACACCAGGCTCACGCCGTTGGCGACGCCCACCGCGATGGCCACCCGGTTCAGCGCCCGGGGATAGAGCCCCAGACCGAGCACGATGACGCCGACGAAGATCCACAGCACCGCGTACTTCTCACGCAACCTGCGCCGGCGGACCAGTTCGAAGATGAAGCCGAGGAACAGCAGGGCCGTCGCCCCGGTCAGGATCGTCAGATTCATCGCTCCTCCTTCCTGCTTGCCGGATTCTGTCACGGTGGCCGCCGGGTATCGAGCGGGGCCGTGGGTAATGGCGAGGATCGCCCCCCGGGCGGTTTCGGGTACCCGCGCGCACTTCGGCCACCCGCCGGCATGGCAGGCTCGACGCGCAACCTTGACGCCGCCTGGATGAACCGCGGCCCTCGGACGCCTAGACTGTCGCAGCCGACCAAAGGGGGTAGGCGTCTGATTCCGACACGAGGTGCCACTGACATGGGATCACTGGTGCAGGGCCGCTGGGCTCGCTCGCTTCCGGGGCTGTTACCCAGACAGCGCACCGTGACCGAGGGAGCGCAGGCGACCGGGCGCTGGTCCGGGCGCGACCCCCGCGCGCTCGGCGCCGCGCTGGTAGGCGCGTGGGCACTGCCCGTGATCACGCACCTTCTGCGCGCCGACGCCCTGCTGATCGTGGTCATCGTGTACGTCACCGGCGGACTGATCCGCACGGGCAGCACCGTTCTCGACCGGCTCATGATCACCCTCGGCCTGCTGATCGGCACCGCGATCGCCGCCGGGGTGCTCTTCTCGTTCTGGCCCTTCGGGCTCGAACCGGTCGCGGTCGGCGGCACCGCGCTGACCGTGCTGCTGGCGATCGCGGCGGTCTCGCGGCGCCGCCCGCGCTGGCCGCGCCGGGTGCTCGGCAGTGACGTGCCGCTGCTGGCCGCTATGGGCATCGCCTCCGCCGTGGCATACGGACCCCTGTGGAACGCGAGCGCAGGCCACCGCCTCGCGTTCGCGGCGCTGACGGGCGACCGGGTACGGCACTTCAGCCTTTTCGACTCGATCCACCGACTCGGCGGCTACACATACCTGATGCAGGGCAAGGCGCGCAACGTCGTCGACCCCGGGATGCTGGCGGTTTACCCGCCGGGGCAGCACTTCACCTACGCGTTGCTGGACATCTTCGTCACCTCCCGCACCGACCCGGGCAGCCCGACCGCGGAACTGATGCGGTACGAGGTCTACACCTGCCTGGGCTATGGCTTCTTTGTGCTGTGCGTCGCCTGGGGCGCCCGGTGGGTGGCCGGGCCGGCGCTGGCCGGGTGGCGGCGCACGTTCTTGGTCGCGGCGATCGCGTCGTTCCTGTCCACCGGGGTGATGACGACCTCGGTCTGGTGCGGCTGGGACCCGCAGATCTTCGGCATGGGCCTGCTGGCGCTCATCACCGCGTGTGCGCTGCGGCCGCCGTCCAGCGGTCGGCTGCACATCGTCCTCATGGCGGCGTTGACGATCGCGATCTTCCTGACCTATGAGCTGTTCGCGCCGTTCGCCGCGCTGATCATCGTGGTGTCGGCGGTGATGTACCGCAGGCGCTGGCTGCCGCACTGGAGACTTGCGGTAGGTGCGGCGATCGTGACTATCCCGGTATCGCTGTCCGAGTTGCTCTCGGCGAAGCAGGGCGGGCTGTCCTCCTCGCAGGCCGCACTCGCGCTCGGTTTCACCGTCCCGATGACGAAACAGAGCCTCGCGATCATCGCCGCGCTCTCGATCGTCGGCTTCGCGGCGCGCGCCGCGCGGCGGCGGCCGACCGCGGTGGCCGCGCTGGCGAGCAGCGTGACGTGCGGTGCGGCCGTGGTCGCGTTCTGGGCGTATCAGCATGCGACGATCCACACCACCTCGTACTACTTCGAGAAGGCGGTGCAGGCCTGGGTGATCGTCGCGCTGGTCGGCGTCGGCACCGCGGGACACCTGCTGCGCCGCCCGAAGCTGCCGAGCCGGGGAGTGATCGGCGCGGCGCTCGGCTGCGTCGCGATCGTGGCCGGGTTCGTCGCCACCGACAGCTTCACCTACGGTCCGATCAAGTTCAGCTACGCGAAGATGAAGCCGGGGCCGCACACGGTCTGGGCACGGGTCTGGGGCAGCGGGCACTTCATCTTTCCGTCGAACCGCGACGCGATGAGCACGCTGCTGGCGCGCGGCCTGCTCGGCGACGGGGTGCCGACGCTTACGGTGTGGCAGGACCACACCCTGGAGAACATCAACCTCTCGCTCATCATGGCAGCGCTGAACCACGACGACGGGCTGATCTCACCGCAGATCTACCAGCTGGACGCGGCGCCGCACCTCGGCGTGACCGCGGACGCCGGCTGGGGCGCCCAGCAGGACGACAGCGTGACCACGTTGGAGGGGCTGCTCGCGAAGTCGGCGACGCCGCTGCGCGTGATCGTCGGTAACGCGACACTGGCCGGCAAGCTGGAGCAGTGGAAGGCGCAGCATCCGGGCGGTGGCCTCAAGGACGTGCTGCTGATCCCGAATCTGGGGAACGACTGACGGCGGCCCCGACACGAAGCGGGCCGCGCCGTCCGGTCTGACAACCGAGCGGCGCGGCCCGCGACGGGCGGCAGGGAGATCAGCTAGACGCCCACGGTCTCCTGCACGCCGGTGAACAGGTCGTCCTCGGGCAGCGTGGTGTCCACGAGGGAGCGCGCCAGTTCGTAGTCCTCGGTCGGCCAAGCGGCGCGCTGCACGTCCATCGGCACGCCGAACCAGGGTCCGTCCGGGTCGATCTGAGTGGCGTGCGCGAGCAGCGCCTTGTCGCGCACCTCGAAGTAGTCCGCGCACGGCACCCGGGTCGTGATCTGCCGCTCGGGCCGGTCGCCCCAGCGTTCGATCCAGCCCTCATACGGCGACTGGAGGCCGCGCTCGATCATCGCCTCGTGCAGCGCGGAGATCCGAGCCTTGGAGAAGGTCTGGTTGTAGTACAGCTTGAGCGGTTGCCATGGCTCGCCGACCTCGGGATAACGGTCGGGGTCGCCCGCCGCTTCGAATGCCTCCACGCTGATCCGGTGGCACTGAATGTGGTCCGGGTGCGGGTAGCCCCCGTCCTCGTCGTACGTGGTCACGACGTGCGGGCGGAATTCGCGCATCAGCTTCACCAACGGTCGCGCGGCCGTGGCCACGTCCTGAAGCGCGAAGCAACCCTCCGGCAGCGGCGGAAGCGGGTCGCCCTCCGGCAGGCCGGAGTCGACGAAGCCGAGCCACGCCTGGTCCACGCCCAGGATGGCGCGCGCGGCGTCCATTTCGGCGCGGCGCACCGCGTGGATATTCGCCGCGATGTTCGGATCATCCTTCAATCGCGGATTGAGCACATCTCCGCGTTCGCCGCCGGTGCATGTCACCACCAGCACATTTACGCCTTCAGCGACATAGCGTGCCATGGACGCCGCGCCCTTCGAGGACTCATCGTCGGGATGTGCGTGTACTGCCATCAGCCGGAGCCGCTGATCCACGGGCCGGTCCCCTCGTCTGAACGGTTTTAGTCATTTGCCGTAGTCAAAGTCACGACAGCCTCTATAGTGGCGGACGACCGTGTTAGGCGCCGCCAGGTATGGCGTTCGACTCACGTCGGTAACACAGCATCGTTCGGTCGCGCTTCATTCCCGATTCCCAGGCACACCGAGGGATCCATGACGGACACGATAGGTTCGACTCCCGAGCCGCCCCGGCCTCAGCCGAGCCCGCGCGCGCAGCAGCGCTTCCGCCTGCCCGGCGAGCAGGCGGGCGCCCCGCGGCCGGCGGCCGCACGTCCCGGCGTCACATCCACCGCGACGTCCGGCACCTCGATGTCCGCGCGTGGTGACGGCTCCCTGCGCGCGATGACCCCGCCCGAGGGCCGTTACGGCGAGAAACGCGGCATGTCCAGGCCGCGCAAGCTCGGGCTCGCAGCAGCCGGCCTGGTGCTCCTCGGCGGCGTCGCCGGGTACGTCGGCTGGGAGATGTCGCACCCGCCGATCCAGGGCACGGTGACCAGTTTCAACGCTTCCACCACCTCGGTCGTGGTGACCTTCGAGGTGGACAAGGCGCAGGACAAGACCGCCACCTGCACCCTGGTCGCGGTGGACCAGCGCGGCGCCGTGGTCGGTGCCGCCTCGGTCCCGATCCTGTCCGGCCGGGCGAAGAACGTGCAGACGTACACGCTGCAGACGACCAACACCGCGAACACCGTCACCGTGCAGAGCTGCAAGCTGACCAGCTGACCAGCTGATCCGAACGCCGGTCAGAGCCGTTCGGGACCGCTCTGAACGCCAGGGACTCTGAACGCAAGGGACACAGTCCGGTCCGATCCGCACGGGGTGGTCGCGCGGAACCGGCCTGTGCGAGGTTCGCGTAGCTCCGGTCTTCCGCTGAGCATCGTTGCGCTGCGCATACGGCGTTGCGCACTGGGTCTCGCAGACCGCCTGCCTGGCCGTGATCGCAGTTCGCTGCGTATTGTCGGCAACGCTTGGTAGCCTCGTAGTTTCGCGGGTATCCGTCTACCGGTTACCCGGCAGGTCCATCCGTTTGACGTTACGAGGAGCATCCGTGACCCAGACCAGCGACAACGCCACCTGGCTGACCCAGGAGGCGTACGACCGGCTGAAGGCCGAGCTGGAACACCTCCAGGGTCCGGGCCGTACCGAGATCGCGAAGAAGATCGAGGCTGCCCGCGAGGAGGGCGACCTGCGCGAGAACGGCGGCTACCACGCCGCCAAGGAGGAGCAGGGCAAGCAGGAGGCCCGCATCCTTCAGCTGCGCCAGCTCCTGGAGAACGCCCAGGTCGGCATCGCGCCCACGGTCTCGGGAGTGGCCGCGCCCGGCATGGTGGTCAAGGTCGCTTTCGACGGGGACGAAGAAGACACGCTGGAGTTCCTGCTCGGTTCGCGAGAGGACGCCGGGGCGGCGATCGAGGTCTACTCGCCGCAGTCACCGCTGGGCTCGGCCATCAACGGACGCAAGATCGGCGAGAGCACCCAGTACGAACTGCCCAACGGCAAGACCATGGCCGTCAAGCTGCTCTCTGCCGAGCCGTACGCGGCGTAGCCCGCCCGAGACCTGCGCATCTCCGAAGGCCGACTCCGGCTCGCCGCCGCGAGGCGCGTTCCGGAGCCGGCCGTGGGCCGCGGGCTAGAGCCAGCCCTTCTCCTGCGCGATACGCACGGCTTCGGCGCGATTGCGCGCGCCGGTCTTCTGGATACACGCGGACAGGTAGTTGCGCACGGTGCCCTCGGACAGGCACAGCTTGTCGGCGATCTCCGCGTTGACGGAACCGTCCGCCGAGGCCGCGAGCACGTCGCGTTCCCGTCCGGTGAGCGGGTTGACGCCGTCGGCGAGGGCGGCGGCGGCCAGATCGGGGTCGATGACCCGCTCCCCCGCGAGCACCCGGCGAATCGCCTCGGCCAGCCGCGCCGCCGGGGCGTCCTTGACCATGAACGCCGCCGCGCCCGCCTCCATGGCGCGGCGCAGGAAACCGGGGCGGCCGAAGGTGGTGAGCACCACCACCTTCGTCTCCGGGTGGCGTCTGCGCAGTTCGGCCGCGGCGCTCAGGCCGTCGAGTCCGGGCATCTCGATGTCGAGCAGAGCCACGTCGACTCCGCCGAGCGCGGTCACCGCGTCGGCCACCTGGTCGCCGCGGCCGACCTGCCCGACGACGCGCATGTCCGGTTCCAGGTCCAGCAGGGTGGCCAGCGCCTCGCGGATCATCGCCTGGTCCTCGGCCAACAGGATCCTGATACGTCTGTCCTGGTCGCTCCCCGCGTTCACGCGGCCAACCCTAGCCCAACGTCACGGCACCGGGAGCGTCGCGCAGACCCGGAAACCGTGTGGACGCACCGGTTGCGCCGTCAGCGTCGCGGCGAACGGCGCGAGCCTCTCGCGCAGCCCGGTCAGTCCATTGCCCCACGGGGTGGCGCCCGAGCCGGATTCGGTCACGCCGTCCTGCGTCACGTCCGCGAGCACTCCCGCGGCCGGCACCGCCCGCCCGTCGTCGGTGACTTCGAGGGTGACCGTGGCCTCGCCGTCGATGCGCGCCTCGATCAGCCGGGCCCGGCACCAGCTCGCGCCGGAGTGACGCACCACGTTGGTCACCGCCTCGCGCAGGCACCAGGCCAACGCGGCTTCGGCGTCCGGGCTGAGGCTGCCGGAGCCGCGCAGCAGCGCGGAATCGACCTCGAAGGAGATCTGCGCCGCCTCCAGCGCGGCGCGCGCGGACGCCGTCTCCACCGCGAGCGTGGCGCGGCGGTATCCCGAGACCGCCTCGCGGATGTCCGCGAGCGCCTGCCGGGAGACGTGCTCGATGTCCGCGATCTGTTTCTCGGCCGCGGCGTGGTCGGCCGGCAGCAGCCGCCGCGCCAGTTCGGCCTTGAGCGTGATGGTCGCCATCGAGTGCCCCGCCAGGTCGTGCAGGTCGCGGGCCAGCCGCAGTCGTTCCTCGTTGGTGGCCAGGTGTTTGACGTCTTCACGGGCCTGGTGCAACTCGCCGATCAGGCCGCGCATCCGCCGCACACCCATGACCGCGACACAGGAGAAGAATCCCGGAAGCACCATCCAGCCCCAGGTCCCGGGGCCGACGCGGAGCGACACCCCCTCGATCACCATCACGCCGGTGGCGGTGAGGGCGCCCAGTGGCGCCCAGTGTCGTTCCCCGTCGAGCGGCAGCACCGAGCCGCAGGCCGAGGAGACGTAGATCCACAACGCGATCCAGGCCGGCGTGCAGAGGATCGGCAGTACGAGGGCCAGCGCGGCCAGTCCCGCGAGATACAGCAGGAGCCTGCGGTCCGCGGTCCGCCGCTCGTAGTTGCAGTCCCACCCGGCACGGCTCTGCATGGTCAGCCTGGAATAGACGTAGCAGAACACCCAGAAGCCGACGATGCCCACGATCTGCTGCCAGGCCGCGTATTTCCCGTTGAAGTTGTCGCCGAGCGGGACCAGCAGGTAGACCAGCCAGATCCCAGCCCACAGCCATCCGGTCCGGGACGGTGCCCGGAGCCAGATGGCTGCGTTTTCGCGGTCCTCACCGCTCATGTGCGCCGGCCGCCCCTGCTCAGTCGGCGTCCACGCCGCGGCGATACATCAGGGCTGCGAGAGTCCCTGCGCCGGCGGTCCAGGCCAGCAGGATCGCGACGCCGCTGGACGGCACGTGCGCCCCGCTGATCACATCGGTGGCCAGTTGGCGGACCTGGTACGTCGGCAACACCTTGCCGATGCTCTCGAGCGCCCCGGTCAGCGGGAAGAACTGCCCGCCGAGGAAGGAGCCGGCGACGTATACCAGGATGTTGACCATCTGCACCGAGTCCTGGGGCACCCCGTAGCCGATCGCGATGCCCATCGCGGTGAAGGCCAGCGCGCCGATCCACAGCACCAGAAACGCCGTGACCCACTTGGCGAAGCTCAGGTGCACGCCCATCGAGGCGCCGACCACGAAGACGATGATGATCGCCGGGACCGTGGCGAGCGTCGCCGAGGCGATCTTGCTGAGCACATAGCCGTTGCCGGGCAGCGCGGTCAGCCTCAGCTGCCTGATCCAGCCCTCTTTGCGCTCGGTGGCGATCTTCTGCGCGTTGGTGGTCAGCGCCGCGCCGAGAGCGCCGAAGGAAGCGTACGCGATCAGATAGTACGTCCGGTAGCTGATATTGGTGCCGTCCACCGTCTGACCCGCCTTGGTGGCGCTGGCGCTCAGCAGGAACAGCACCGTCGGGTAGAGGATGGTGAAGAACATGACACGGCGGTTGCGCAGGGCGCGCAGTACCTCCAGCCGGGTCAGCGCGAGCACACCGGTCATCGGGCATCCTCCGCTCGCGCCTCGGGCGCGTCCGCGCCGTTGTCCTGCTGCGTGATCGCGACGAACGCCTGTTCCAGGCCGAGCGCCGTGATCTCGATCTCCTCGGGCCGGTACCCGGCGTCCAGGATCGAGTAGAAGGTCTTGTCCGAGTCCGAGGTCTGGATCAGCACCCGCTCGTTGATGACCTCCAGCGAGACCACGTTCGGCAGCATCAGCAGCCGGTCTCGGGTGACTCCGGGCAGCCGGAAGGAGATTTTCTGAAAGCCGGCCTGCGCCTTGATGTCCGCGGCGGTGCCGTTGGCCAGCAGCCGCCCCTTGTTGATCACGACGACCTGGTCGGCGATCTGGTCCGCCTCCTCCAGGTAGTGGGTGGCGAACAGGATCGTCTTGCCGCGCTCGGCCTGAGTCTTCATCGCGGCCCAGAAGATCTGCCGGTTCTCCACGTCCATGCCGGTGGTCGGCTCGTCGAGCACGATCAGGTCGCTGTCCCCGGCGATCGCGATGGCGAAGCGCACCCGCTGGGTCTGGCCCCCGGACAGCTTGTCCGCCTTGCGTTCGGCGATCTCGGTGATGTTGGCCCGCTCGAGCACGTCGTCCACCGGCAGCGGCCGCGGGTGCAGCCGGGACATCAGGGTCACCAGTTCCCGCACCGTCACGTCGCTGAGCAGACCCCCGGACTGGAGCATTGCGCCCACGTGCCCGGCCGTGATCGCGTCGTGCGGCGGCTTGCCGAACACCCGCACCGTGCCGGAGGTCGGCCGGCGCAGGCCGAGCAGCATGTCGATGGAGGTGGACTTGCCCGCCCCGTTCGGGCCGAGGAACGCGACCGTGCGCCCCTGCGCGATGTCGAGGCTCAGCTCATCGACCGCCCTGACCTGCCCGTAATCCTTCGTGACGTTCTCGAACGTCACCGCGGCGCCTTGCGGCCCACCGCGTATTCCCGTTGTCATCGTCAGTCCCGTCGTCAATTCTCCCCGGATCTGCGGCTCGCTCGATCCGCACTCCGGCAACTGGAACCATCGAACAGGATCGCGCCGCGCCGCGTCAGTGCGCGGCGTCGTGAACCTCGTATGACAACCGTCATGCCCACAGCATGCACACGGTGCGGCAGGTTCGCGCGGCTGGGAGCAGGGCGCGAACCGGCGGCGTTGGGACCGGCGGCGTTCGGACCGGCGGCGATCAGTGCAGCAGACCGCCCAGGATGCCGGTCTGGGAAGGGCTCGGCGAGGATGACGGCGCCGAACCGCTGCCGCCGCCCGTGTTGCCGCCGCTCCCGCCGCCGTGCCCCTGTTTCGCGTCGGTGCCGGACCCGTTCGTCGGCGCGCGGCGGGCGCTCGGCCCCGAGGATGTGCCGCCCGAACAGCCCGCGGGGTTTTGTGGCAGGTAAGTCACGTGGAACTCTTCCGTGCCGACCCGACCGCCACCACGCAGCAGCGTGCGCGTCACGGCCACTTGGAAGCCCGCCGCCCCGGCCTGTGTGCACGAACCGCGCGACGGGGACGGCTGGACGACCGCGGTGCGCTGGGATACCTGGATGCTGACGTCGTCGTACGACTTCTCTCCGAGGAGCGCCACCGTGAGCGAGCGATTCGCGTACGACGCGTAAAGGTACACCGGATGGTCGCCGGTGTTCGCCCACTGCAAGTCCGTGCCGGGGGCGACGACCGCCGCGTCGAGTCCCACCGGATACCGGTCGATGTAAGCGGCGTGTGGGTGGTGCTGCACGTCGCCCATGCCGGCCGCGAAGGCCGCGTCGAACACCGCGGTCGCGACGGTGTCCACGCCGCCGGAGGGGTCGATGCCGGCGCGCTGCGCCGCGGCGCTCACCACGAAGCCGTTGGCCGCGCTCGGCGTACCGACCGTCCTGAGGAACGACCATGTGGCGCCGGGCGGCACGATGCCTCCGGCGACGAGCGAGGTCGCGCGCTGTACGTTGGCGGCTCGGTTCGTCGCGTCCGCGACCGGCAGCGTGTCGCTGCCGAGCACGTCCGTGATGCCGAGCGCCTGGGCGGCTGCGGTGGTGAGGTCCGCCGGCAGCGGGCCGATCGACGCCTGCGCCTTTCGCGGCGCGGACGCCGTCAGCGCGGGCAGCACCGCGTCTGCCAGGGCTGCGGGGGCGAAGCCGCGTCCGTCCCGGGCGGGTACGAGGACCGGGCGCCCATGGTCGAGCACGAACGAGGCGTTCACCGCGGGCTGTTCCTGCGCCAGCGTCTTGGCGGAGAGGTAGCCGCGCAGCCGTGTCCCGTCGAGCCGGGCGGTCATCCGGCCGGTCGTGTCGGGGGCGATGGTGAGCGCGTCACCGATCTGAGAAGGTGTCAGGTCCGTCGCGTCGGCTCCGGTGATGAGCTCGATCGGCGCCGAGACCGCTGGTCGGGCGATGGTGTCCAGCGCACTCTGCAACGCGGCCGACGTCGCCTTGGGCTCGAGCAGTTGCACGGGAATGAGGATGGGGCCGTCGACGCGCAGATAACCGTTGCGGATCGCGGTGGTGGCGCCGGCGACGCTGAACTTGCGTCCCTCCCGCGGCGCGGTGACCACGGGTACGCCCTGGTGGAACCTGATGGAGCCCTCTACCATCGGGGTGCCGTAGGAGGCCGCGGCGGTCTCCAGCGCGCGGCTGAGCGTTGCCTCGTCCACTCTGGGTACGGGCGCGACCTGGTGCGTCGCGCCGAACAGCGCGGGGATGATCACGAACGGGTCGGTCCGCGCCTGCCGCGCGGCCCGCACGGTGCTCTCGGAATCGAGGGAGAGCCCTGATGCGACGGGGTCGAGCTCGGCCGGGGTCTGGCCGATCACCAGCGGGATCGGTGCGCGGGAGGCCGGGCCCAGCCGTTCGTCGAGCACCTGCTCGGCGGCGACGGGGCTCAGCCCGCCGATCGGCACGCCCGCCACGACGGTGCCGTGCGGCACGCCGCCGTCGAAGACTCCGCTCGCGACCGCCAACGCGATGCCGTAGAGCAGGGCGCACGCGCCGGCCACGACCGCAGCGGCCGTCAGCAGTCTGCTGCCCGGGTGGCGCGCGGAGCCGGCTTCGGTGCCGTCCTCTTCCGGGTGGCCGGGCTTGGTCGAGCCGGATCCGGAGCGCGCGGCGTGAGACGGCACAGCGTGGGACGGCACAGCGTGGGACGGCACAGCGTGGGACGGCACTGGCTTCGCAGCCGGCGCGGGCGCGGGTGCGCGTACCGGTGTGGCTGCGGGCGCGGGTGTAGGTACGGGCTCGGGTACGGCTGCGGGTGCGTGCATGGGTGCGGACGCAGGCGCGGACGGCCGCGCGGCCGGCTTCGCGGGAATCCGGCGCAACTGTTGGGTCGGAGCATCGGGTGCTGTGATCCGACCGGCGGCGGGCGCGCCCGCGGGACCGCGCAGCGCCCTGGCGGTGGGTGACCCAGGATCCAGATACGCGGACTCGCCGGAGGAATTGTGGAAGATGCCCCCGAGGTAGCGCAGCGCGAGCGCGTGCCGGGCCGAGTCGTGCCCCTCCGCGGAGCCACCGACGCCGGGGAAGACCGCGGGCTGGGTCGGCACGCCGTAGCGCCCGCCGAAACCCGAAGACGGCACCACCCCGGGCACGTACTCGTAAGGGGCCTGATCCGCGCGGGTGAACCCGCCCGCGGCTGGATCCGACGCAGCCGCGCGGTCCGCCGGTTCGTCGCGGAACCAGTGCGCCGGCAGGTCCTCACCCGCGATGGCCGCGGCCACGCCGATGTCCGCCTCGTCGAACCCGGCCGCATCGAGCGAGGCTCGGTCGAGCGCGCTCTCGGCTCCGGCGGCGCCCTCGGTGGCGCGCGCCAGACCGGCCTGCGCCGCGGTGGCCTTCTCCAGGTCGAGGCCGAAGACCTGCTCAAGGGTGTCGTTGAAGGCGAACGCCAGCGCCGCGGCGTTCGCCTGCGCGGCCTGGTCCGGCGGCAGCGTCGTGGTCAGCAGCGCCGCAGTGGGCCGGGTGTCGTGCGGCAGCGGCACCACGAGTGTCGCGGTGGTGAGCGCGGCCAGTTCCGACGGCAGTGCGCTGGGACGCGCCGGCGAGGCGGCCACCTGCGCGAAGGGCGTGGCCGGTGCGGCGTCGCGGCGCTGACCCGAAACACCCTGCGGCACCGCGTCGCCATCAAGGTCCTCCCACGGAGCGTGCGGCCGCAGCGTCGTCGAGGGCTGCGGCGGCGTCGGCGGAAGCTTGATCACCAATCGCGCGGTCGCCTCCGAGGCGGAGGAGACGCGCAGCCCCTCTGGCTGTGGGGCCGCTGAATCAGCACGGGAAGCGGGATCGGGCGGGGCCGGATCCGGCTGCGGAACGGGCAGATATCCGCCGTAGCTGTCCGAGAGCGGGTCGGGGAACGGCGTCAGGTTGTAGCCGGGGTCGGCCGGATCCGGGAACCGGGGCAGCGGCGGAAAGTCCAGCAGATCGGTGGCGCCGCCGAAGGCCGCCTGTTCGCGGCGCTGCTCGCGCTGACCGGACGCGAGCTGCGGGTCGTGCGCGTCGCGGCGCCGGGGATCCGTGCCGCGTGCCGGGTAATCCGTGGATTCTGGAGCGTTCACAGCGCCGTTCCGGCCTTCCAGATCGCAGATCGACGTCCGCGCCGCCGCATCGGCTTGATCACGGACAGTGCCTAGACGACACCATAACGTGACTGTCGTTGCCAGGAGGGCGGACGACTGAGATTCCACCGTCGCGAGTGATGCGCTCAGGAGACCTCTCGGGGCTGCTTCGGCGCTTCGAGCAGGGTGGAAGGATCGGCGCCCGCCTCAGCGGGCACTCACCGGGCGGCCGAGTTCACCCCTTCGGGCCGGGAGCCGGGCCCGAAGCCCCGGCGGCGCCCGGATGCCGGGCGAGACGGGCGTTGAGCGAGGCGAGCCACGCCCGGTATGCCGACACGATGATCAGGGTCATGCCGCCGAACAGGTAAGTGATCGACTTCCAGTCGTTCGGCAGGATGACGTCGCCCTTGACCGCGAAGGAAGGCGGCGGGCCGAGGTAGGTCAGCAGGACCAGCGCCAGCAGCCAGCCGGCGGAGGCGAGGCTGACCGCGGAAAGGCGGGTGGGCCGCCACGAGTCGGCCTCCCCGGGGGCGAGCAGTTCGCTCAGGCCGAGCAGCAGGCCGACCAGTCCGCCGAAGGCGAGCAGCAGGCCCGTGGGCCAGGCCACGCCGAACCAGCTGGCGTCGGCGCGGTGCCCGAAGGAGCCAAGTGCGCCGACCACCAGGCCGACGACCGCCGCGAGCAGGAGCAAGAACAGGCGCACGGCCTTCGCGCGCGCCGCCGAGCCCGGCGCGCGCTCGTCCCGCGGGGCGGCGCGGGGGACCTCGTCCCGCGGCTGCGCTACGGCGTCGTCCGCGACACCGTTTCGGGCGGCCCTCTTCGGGGCGGCGTCCTGCGGACGGATCGGTTTCGGTCGGCTCACGGCTGCCATTGTGCGCTGTCCGCGGCGCTCGCTTCCATCTCGCAGGTAGCCGGCGGCCACTCGGCTCGGCCTTTCGGGGGCGAACCGGCCGGCCGATCGCCACCCGTCTCTCCTCGACGGCAACGCAGTGAGCGTTGTCGATCGGCCGATTCGCCCCCAAAACCAGACCAAACGCCCTCAGAGGGCGTTTGGTCTGGTTTTGGGGTCAACCATCACGATAGTTAGACGTCCGTTTTGCCCGAGAAGTCGGGTATCAGGCAGCGAATCGGCCAAGCGGCGGCGCTCGCAAGGCGCCGGAACACCCTCATACCGGGTTGTCTGTGGGTGTTTCGGCAACGCAGCGAGCGTCGTCGATCGGCCGATTCGCCCCCAAAACCAGACCAAACGCCCTCTCAGACCTCCAAACCCGCGAACAGGTCGGTTTCCGGCTTGTCCGGACCGGGTTCGCCGCGCGCCAACTGGAAGTACTCGACGCCCATCACCTGCTGGCCGAGCATGTTGGACAGCGCGAAGAACGGGCCGTCCACCGCGATCTGCGTGGCGTGCGCGCGCATCGCGGCGGCCTTGCGCTCGGCGTACTGCTCGGCGTGCACGACCGCCGTGACGGTGTCGTCCTCGGCGACGAACGGCAGGTCGTCGACCTCGTCGACCACGGTGAAGCCGGTGGAGCCCCCGGTCTCGCGCAGCGCTTCCAACCCCGCCCGGATCACCGAGCGCGGCAGCGTGGCCCAATAGATCTTGTCCACCGCGTGCGGGGTTTCGGTACCCGGATCCGCGGCCAGTTCCGCGGCACGCATCGCCACCCGGTGCGCCTGGATGTGATCCGGGTGGCCGTAGCCGCCGAACTCGTTGTACGTGACCAGCACCTGCGGCCGCACCTGTTGGATGACCGGGACCAGCAGCGCCGCGGCCTCGTCGACGTCCGCCTGCCAGAAACAGTCGGCCCGGTCGTTCGGCTCGGTGCCCATCATCCCGGAGTCCCGGTACCGGCCCGGTCCGCCGAGGAAACGGAAATCGGTGACGCCGAGTTCACGCATCGCCGCCGCCAGTTCGGTGATCCGGTGCGGGCCGAGCCGATCCTCCCGGTCCGCGGCCAGGTACGCCAACTCGGGCAGCATCACCTCCCCCATCTCGCCGAGGGTGCAGGTGACCAGGGTCACGCGCGCGCCCTCCGCGGCATACTTCGCCATGGTCGCGCCGGTGGTGATGGACTCGTCGTCCGGGTGGGCGTGGACGAAAAGGATCGACTGACCGGTACGCGGCAGCGGACTCATACGACGCCTCATGACCACAAGCGTAAGCGCGTGGTCCGGTAGAAGTCCGCCCACGACGTCTCGCAGTGCCGCCACGGATCGTATTCACTCGGTAACAGGAAACGAAGGGATTTCGGGGTCCTGACGCGCCTTCAGCGATTGATGAAGCAGTACACATACGCGGGTTCGCCGCACCGACCCGGGAAAGGACAACGCACCGCAGATGATGGATACGACCCCGGTGTCTCCGGACGTATCAAAGCGACCCCGAACCCCCGACGAGGCCGCCATGTGGTACGCGGTCACACTCGGTTGGCCGGTCACGCCGGGCGGCGATGTGGCCGGGAAGCCGCAGGCCGCAGGCGAACCCGGCCAACCCGCCTGCTCCGCCTGGCTGGCACCCAGCCCATGGCAGTGGGCCGCCTCCTGCGCGCCCGATCTGGTACGGACCCTGTGGCGGCTCTCACCCGGCGCGCCGGTCCTCGCGGTCCTCGGACGTCCCGTGCCGGGAGCGCGACGGCTCGGCATCGTGGACGTGCCCGCGCTGGTAGGCGTCGCGGCGCTGGAACGACTCGGCAAACACCCGGCCGCGGTCGGCCCGATCACCGACGGACAGGGCCGCATCCGGTTCCTCGTCGACCTGGGAACCGACCCGGAGGCCGAGTTCGGCCTGGCCAAGTGGCGCAAGGCAGGGCTCGACCTACGGGTCTGGGGGGCGGGCCGCAGCTGCCCGCTACCGACCCCGGGCGCGGCGGGGCCCTCCTGGGTGGTCTGGGCCGTGCCGCCCGACCCGCAGCGGCGCGCCCTGCCCCAAGCCCATCAGGTGGCCGTGGTGCTGGACCGAGCGGTACGCGACGCCTACCCGGCGTTGTGGCATGCCGCGGAGTGAAGGCGACGCGGGCGCGGCCGAAGCCGGCGAAGCGCCCGCAACGCCCCGATAGGATCAAGGGCATGCCCGATGAGCTCTCCTTTCCCCGGCAGTACGCCCGCACCCAGCGCTTCACCCTCGGCACGCCGCGGGCGTTCGCTATCGCCCCGGACGGCACGCGGATCGCTTTCCTGCGCGGCAAGAACGGCACCGACCGGGCGACCTGCCTGTGGACCGCGGACCCGGAGACCGGGGCGGAGAGGCTGATCGCCGACCCGGTGCGACTGCTCGCCGGGACCGGCGGCGAGCAACTGACCGAGGAGGAGAAGGCGCGCCGGGAGCGTTCGCGGCAGGGCGCCGCGGGAATCGTCGACTTCGCGGCCGACCGGGCCGTACGATGCGCCGTCTTCGCGCTGTCCGGACGGCTTTTCGTCGCCGACCTGACCGGTACCGACCCGGACGGTGCGGGCGTGCGCGAACTGCCCGCGCAGGGTCCGGTCATCGACCCGCGGCCGAACCCGGACGGGACACGCGTGGCGTATCTCTCCGGTGGCGCGCTGCGCGTCATCGGCATCGAAGGCACCGGGGATCGGGCTCTGGCGGCGCCGGACGGCCCGAACGTCACCTACGGCGCCGCGGACTTCATCGCCGCCGAGGAACTGGACCGGCACCGCGGCTACTGGTGGTCCCCGGACGGCAGCGAGGTGCTGGCCGCCCGCGTCGACGACTCGCCGGTGAGCCGCTGGCACATCGCCGACCCGGCCAACCCGCAGCAGCCGGCCCGCGAGATCGGCTACCCGGCGGCGGGGACCGCGAACGCGCTGGTCGGCTTGGTCCGACTGGGCCTGGACGGCGCGCGCACGCCGGTGACCTGGGAGCGCGCCGGCCGCCCCGGGAAGCAGGAAGCGGATTCGGCGGACGGGTCGGCGTTCGAATACCTCGCCTCGGTGCACTGGTCGATGTACGGGCCGCCGCTGCTGGTCGTGCTCTCCCGGGATCAGCGCACGGCCCGGATCCTCGCGCTCGCGCCGGACGGCTCGACGAAGGTGCTGGTGGAGGAGCGCGACCCGGCCTGGATCGAGTCCTTCCCCGGCTCGCCCTGCTGGTCGCCGAGCGGCGAACCTGCCTGGATCGCACCGCGCGGCGACGCATACCGACTGCTGCTCGGCGACCGCGTCCTCACCGCGGACGAGGTGCAGGTGCGCGCCTTGCTCGGCCTGAACGCGCAATACGCGTTCCTGTCGGTCTCCTTCGAGGATCCGACGCGGATCCACGTCGTCCGCGTCCGCCTCGCGGACGGCACGCTGACACACCTCGGTTCGGCCGACGGGGTGAACACGGCGGTGATCGGCGGCTCGCTCGCCGTCCTCACGTCCGCGACGCTCGACGAGCCGAACCGGCGCGTCGCGGTGCTGCGGATCGAGGGCCCGGACGGCGGCGCGCCGAAGCAACTGAGCGAGTTGCGGTCGGTCACCGCGCGGCCGAGCATCACGGCGCGGCCGCGTGAGCTCGTGCTCGGCGAGCGGGCGCTGCGCGGCGCCCTGATGCTGCCTTCGAACCACGTCCCGGGCACCAAGCTGCCGGTTCTGCTCGATCCGTACGGCGGACCGCACGGCCAGCTCGCGGTGGCATCACACAATGCGTATCTGTCTGCGCAGTGGTTCGCCGAACAGGGCTTCGCGGTGCTGGTCGCGGACGGGCGCGGCACGCCCGGCCGCGGACCGGCCTGGGACCGCTCGGTGCGTGACGACTTCGCCGGCGCGACCCTGGACGACCAGGTCGACGCGCTGCACTCGCTTCTGGCGCAGTTCCCCGACCTCGATCGCGACCGCGTCGCCATCCGCGGGTGGTCCTACGGCGGCTACCTCTCGGCCCTCGCGGTGCTCAAGCGCCCGGACGTGTTCCACGCGGCCGTCGTCGGCGCGCCCGTGACCGACTGGCGGATGTACGACACCGGATACACCGAGCGGTACCTCGGCCATCCGGATCAGGCGCCTGAAATCTACAACGCCAACTCCCTCTTCCCCGACGCCGGCCCGGGCGCATGGCAGTGGGCCGAACCGCACCGCCCGATGATGATCATCCACGGGCTGGCCGACGACAACGTGGTCGCCGCGCACACGCTTCGGCTCTCCTCGGCGCTGCTGGCCGCCGGCCGCCCGCACGAGGTGCTGCCCCTGTCCGGGGTGACCCACATGACGCCGGCGGAAGTGGTCACCGAGAACCTGATGCTGCTTCAGATCGACTTCCTGCGCCGTGCCCTGGCCCGCTGACCGCCCTTCGGGACGAGTCGTAGCGAAACCGTGACAACCGTGCCGCCGTGCTGTCGTCAACTCGTATGACAGCAACCTGTGTGGAACCAGTACTCTTTCTGGACGGTCGGTCATGGTCGAATCGGGATCACCCCGGAACGCGGGTGACGGCCGATGACCGTCACCTCAGTCGGGGCAGGAATGAGCGACACCGCCGACAACTGGCCGATCCTGGCCGAGCCGGAGCTTGCCGGGCCGCCCACGGGCCGCCGCAAGCTCGATTCCGACGCGGTGGCCGCCGAACTGTTCGCGGCGCACTACGGGAGGCTGGCCGGCTGGTGCCGCAGACTGCTGGACGACGACGACACCTCGCACGAGATAGCCATGGAGGCGTTCACGCGGCTGATCGTGCGACTGCGCAAAGTCGAGGACCCGGTCGGCTACTTGTACGTCATAGCCGCCAACCTGGTGCGTGACCACTGGCGCAAGACCCGCCGGGAACGCGAGATACTGCGGCATTCCAAGCACACCTACACGGCCGCCGTGGGCGAAGCCGAATTCCGCGAACGGGACCTGCGCTCGCTTGTCGAGAAGCTGCCCGACCGGCTGCGCGTCACGGTACTGCTGTACTACTACGCCGGATTCCCGCTCGCGGACGTCGCCCGGCTGACCAACCGGCCGGCGGGCACGGTCAAGAGCGACCTGTTCCAGGCCCGCGCGCAACTGCGCCAAGCGCTGGATGGCGCCCGATGAACAACGACGCATCCGATCGGGGCTCGCGCGGCGCCGGCGACCCGCGCGAAGAGGCCGAACGCGCCGAGCGTCTCTCCCGCGAGGACCGCTTCGAGGACAGCCTCGCGCACAGCTGGGATCCCACCGACGCCGCGGTCGACCGGCGGCTGCGCTCGCTCATCGGCCCGATCATCCCGCTGCACGCGCCGCTGTATGGATTCGAGCGTGTCCTGGTGCGGGCGCAGCGGCGGCGCGACCGCGCGCTGTTCGTCGGCCTTGCCGCCGGCTTCACAGCGGTCGCGGTGGCCGCCGGGGGCGTGGTGGCCGGCACTCGGTCAGGGGGCAGTACGGTGCAGACCGCGGCCTGCGACACGGCGAGCCGCAGCGCTGCGGGGGCAAGCCGGGAAGGAACAGGGTTCGGGTACGGGTTGGGGT
>NZ_JAGSXH010000120.1 GCF_018283645.1 Actinocrinis puniceicyclus
CCGCCCGCCTGCCCGCCTGGCCGGCCGGCGCACCGTTCACGCTGTCCGCGCCCCGGTCACCGCGCGGTGCGCCCCGGTGCTGCGGCACGAACCGCCGGCCTGCCGCTTATGCCGAACCAGCGGGCTTTTCATCAAGTCCTTGTCGGCGTCGGCCGCCGGACGCGTAGGATGATGCGGCCGCGACGTGACGAGAGGGGGAGGGGTGGACCTGCCTCCTGCCCGGGAACCGGGACGTCCCCCGGACGACCCGCTCATCCGCGCGCGCCACGCGCAGGTCAAGCCGATCCAGGGCAACGCCCGCCGCAGGACGATGGCGCTGCTGGCCGCGACCGGGGCCGTTGTGCTCGGCGTGCACTACGCGACCGGGGGCGGTTCCGCTCCGCAGCGCGGCCGCGCGACGACGACCACGGTGGGCTCCAGTCCGATGCCCGTGACGTACTACGTCAGCGCCACCGGCGACGACAACGCGGCCGGCACCTCGCCGAGCACCGCGTGGCGCACCTTGGCGCGCGCGTCGAAGCAGCAGTTCCAGCCGGGCGAGCGGCTGAGGCTCAAGGGCGGCGACCGCTTCACCGGCGAGCTGACCTTCCGGCCGGGCGACGCGGGACGGGAGGACGAGCCCGTGACGGTCGGGTCCTACGGCGGCGGGCAGGCCGTCATCCAGGCCGCGACGACGCCGGCGGTCTCGGTGTACGACACGGCCGGGGTGTCGATCAGCGACCTGGTGTTGATCGGGCCGGGTGTGGGCGCGTCGGACGTCTCCGGGATCGACATCTACAACGACCTGCCGGGCGACCGCACACTGGGCGGCATCAGCGTTGCGAACGTGGACGCCTCCGGTTTCCGCAACGGCGTCTTCATCGGCGGCGGCAACGGCGACTCCGGGTTCGCCGATGTGCGCATCAGCGACAGCAAGCTGCACGCGAACCGGGACAACGGCCTGGTCAGCTACGGGCCCGACTCGGGCCGGCAGAAGGGCTACCCCTTCCACAACGTCACGGTGACCGGCGTCGAGGCGTACGACAACCTCGGCAACCCCGCCAACCACACCGTCGCGACCGGCAGCGGCATCTCGCTCGGCGGGGTCGAGAACGGCCTGATAGAGAACTCGATCGCCCACGGCAACGGTTCGCGGTGCGATTCGACCAGCGGACCGGTCGGCATCTGGGCGCACGACTCGGCCGGGATGGTGATCCAGCACAACGTGGCGTACTCGAACCGCACCGGCGGATACACCGACGGCGGCGGCTTCGACCTCGACCAGCGCACCGACAACTCAGTGCTGCAATACAACCTGACTTACGACAACTACGGGCCCGGATACATGGTGTGGTCCGCGACGAACGCGTTGCTGTCCACCGGAAACACCGTCCGGTTCAACATCAGCATGGATGACGCCCGCAGCCCGCTCGACGCGGACTCGATCACCTACGGCGCCGTGATGCTGTCCGGCTACGAGACGAACGCGAGCATCTATCACAACACCGTGGTGCAGTCCGTGGCCGGCGAGCAGTCCCCGCTGCTGAATCTGGGCACCCATCTGAAGGGCGCGACGGTCCGCGACAACATCTTCTCCGCGCAGCGCGGCGACCTGGTCAAGTCCGGTGGCGCGCCTACCCACAGCCAGGTGCTGTTGCAGGGCAACGACTACTACTCCGCGGCCGGACACTGGCGGCTCGCCTGGGGCGGGGCGCTCTACACGTCGCTGACCTCGTGGCGCGCGGACAGCGGCCAGGAACGCCTTGCCGGGCGTTCGACCGGTTCCGCCGCGAACCCGCAGCTCACGCCGGTCGGCATCGCGTCGTGGGACCCGATGCGCAAGACGGTTCCCGCGCCGCGCCCCGGCTCGGCGATCGGCTCGGCGGGGCTCGACCTGGCGCAGCGGTTCGGCACGGACGTCGGCATGTGGGACTACTTCGGCGGTCCGCTCACCGCGCCGGCGACGCTTGGAGCCGTGATGCCGGGCTCGCCGCCGCCGTCCGGCTCGCCATCACCATCGCCGTCACGAGCGCCGTCGCGAACGCCGTCCGGCGCGCCGTAGCCGTCCGGGTTGGCTTTCTGGAACCGCCAGGCGTCCGCGCACATGTCGGCCACGTCCCTGGTGGTGCGCCAGCCCCAGGCCCGCTCCACCGCGGCGGCCGACGCGACGAGGCGGGTCACGTCGCCGGGCTGCCGCTCGACGATCTCGTAAGGCACCGCTCGGCCGGAGGCCCGCTCGATCTCGGCGACCAGTTCGAGCACCGAGGTACCGACGCCGGTGCCCAGGTTGAGGACCTGTAGCCCGGCGGGCGCGGGACCGAGGGGCCGGTCCGGGTCGACCCCGAGCTCCCGCAGCGCCACCCGGTGTCCGTCGGCGACGTCCACCACGTGGATGAAGTCGCGCACGGCGGTGCCGTCCGGTGTGGCGTAGTCGCCGCCGAAGACGCTCAGCTTCTCCCGTCGGCCGACCGCCACCTGCATGGCGAACGGCATGACGTTGCCGGGCACGCCGCGCGGATCCTCCCCGAGCAGGCCGCCGGGATGCGCGCCGACCGGGTTGAAGTAGCGCAGCGCCAGAACCGCGAACTCGGGCCAGGCCCGGCACAGGTCGCCGGCCATCAGCTCGCACATCCACTTCGAGCGCGCGTACGGGTTGGTCGGCGCCGCGGGCCGCCCCTCGTCGAGCGGCAGCTTCTTCGCCTCACCGTAGATCGAGCAGGACGAGGAGAACACCAGCCGGTTCACCTTGTGGGCGTGCATCGCGCGCAGCAGCGAGACCATGGCGCCGAGGTTCACGTCGTAGTAGTCGAGTGGTATCTGCACCGACTCGCGCACCGACTTGAGCGCCGCGAAGTGCACGACCGCGTCGAAGCGGTGGGTGCGGAACACCCGGTCCAGTCCCGCGGTGTCCCGCACGTCCATGCGGTAGGCCGCCAGCAGCGGCCGGCCGGCGGTCTTCTCCACCCGCGCCAGCGCCGCGGGGGAGCTGTTGGAATGGTCGTCGACCACGACGACCTGGTGGCCGTGCTCCAGCAGTTCGACGCAGGTGTGGCTGCCGATGAATCCGGCCCCGCCGGTGACCAGGATGATCGGTGCGGCTTGGGTGTTCACGCGGGTCTGTCCTCCGGGCCGGGTGATCAGTGACTGAGAACGCTGATGAAGTAGGGCACGTAGTGGGTGGCGGCGAGGGCGACCGGCGCCAGGGTCAGCAGCCCGAGGCCGAGTGGCAGCCGGACGGTGTGGAACGCGTCCCGCGTGCGCGCGCCGGCGGATCGGGCGACTTCGCGCATGTGGAGCAGCGGCACGCTGACGCAGACCGTCGCGTAAGTCAGTGCGCTCATGATGCACAGGAGTACGTACCCGAAGACCTTGGCCCGTAGCTCGCCGTAGATCGCCACGCCGGAGAGCCCGAGGCTGAACCCCAGGTAGGGGTACATGAGCCGGACGGGCAGGGCCGGCATGCCGCCCGGGTTCTTGGGCGTGACCTTGAACGTGATCGGGCGCGGCCGGATCGCGTTGGAGATCCCGGCGAGCACCCCGCGCACCACGTAGGGCCATCCGGTCAGCGTGAACAGCCAGTTCTCCCAGCTCAGCGCGGGAGCGGTGGCCGGGCGCAGCAGGCCGCGCCGGCGCAGCAGCGCGACCAGCAGGAGCAGCCAGATCGAGACCGACGCGACGTGCAGGATGAACGACGGGTAGTTGACCTTGACCCACTGGATGCCGGCGAGCACCGCGATCGGCGGCAGCAGCAGTCCGGCGGTGAGCACGGCGGCGTTGAGCGGATAGTAGGCCAGCGAGAAACCGAACCGGGTGCGCAGCACGCCGCGCATCCGGGGCAGGTGGGAGGGCAGCAGGCCGAACAGCACCGTGGTCAGGCTGCGCGACCACTGGAACTCCTGGGTCAGCATGTCCGCGAAGGTTAGCGGGCCGTCGCCGTGCGCGGCCGCGTCGACGGCGAACGCGCCCTGCCAGCCGGCGGAGTTGAGCAGGAAGGTGGTGGAGAAGTCCTCGGCCAGTTCGGGGCCGATGCCGCCGATCTGCCGCAGCGCCTGCGTGCGCACGGCGTAGTGCGACCCGATGCACATCGGGGCCAGGCCGCCGTTGTGCCCGAGCTGCACCGGCCCGTGCCAGACCGCCTCGCGGTAGAGCCGCCCGCGTGCGGACCAGGAGGAGCTCGCGTTGGCGTCGCACATGCTCGGGGCCGCGACGTAGCCCACGGCGGGGTCGGCGAACGGCCGGATCATGTTGGCGAGGTAGTTGACGTCGGGCACGTGGTCGCAGTCGAGCTGCGCCACGGCGTCGTAGTCGCGGTAGCCGACCCGGTCGTAGAAGTACGCGAGGTTGCCTTCCTTGCACCGGGTGCGCCGCGGCCAGGTCGTCCGGTGGTAGCCTTCGACGCCTTTGCGGGTGGAAATCTTCACGCCCTTGGCGTCGCACCAGGCGCGCACCTCGGCGGTGGGGTCCTCGTCGCACAGCCAGACGTGATAGTCGTTCGGGAAGTTCTGCGTGAGCATCGTTTCGAGGGTGCGCCGGGCCAGCTCCCAGGGCTCTGAGGGCGCCTTGGTGACCACGAAGGCGACCCGCAGCGGCGGCATCGGCACGTGCGGGTCCGGTTTGCGCAGCCAGGCGACCGACAGCAGGAAGTACAGCGGGATCGCGGTGACGTAGAGCAGGATGGCGCTGTTGAGCACCAGGCCGGTCCAGCCGATCCGGTTGTCGGGGGAGAGCCACCAGATCCAGAATTCGACGAAGCAGACCATCCAGCCGACGGACATCAGCGTGATCAGCGTGCGGTCGCGGCGGCGCAGCGCGGGCGCCATCAGCGACAGGTCGAGCAGGCGAACGCGCAGCGGCCGGCCGAAAGCGGGCCCGGCGGGACTGACCGCGACCACGTTGCCGTCGGAGATGCGGTACAGCTCGTCTTCCAGTTGCTCGTCGGTGAGCGCGCCCGCGGTGGCTGCCGCGAGGGCCGGGATGATCATCGTCTCGGCCGCGGCCGCGGCTGTGGATGTCGCTTTCGCTGTCGCTGCGGTCGTCGTGACCGCCGCCTGAGTCGCAGAGCTCTGTGACGCACCGTCGACGGCTGCGGCTGCGGCTGCGGCTGCGGGAACGGTGACGGCTGCGGGAACTGTGCCGGTTTCGGCTGCGGGCTCAGGCTCGGGCCGGGCCTCCCAGAACGCCGGGACGGTGGCGCCGGTCGGCGATTGGCGTACTTTCACCGCCAGCCCCTGTCCGGGTGAGCGGAACCGGGCGACGCCGCGATGTTCGACACGGCTTCAGACGCCAATCCTCAGCTCGGTTTCGGGAGCCGTGTCCGTGGGCTCGCCGAGCTGGCCGTAGCGCAGCGTGACGACCGCGGAGGCCAGTTCCTCGGGGCGGGAGGCGAACCAGGCGGCGGTGCGGCGCAGGCCCTCCTCGATCCCCACCGCGGGGTCCCAGCCGAACAGCGCCCGGGCGCGGCCGATGTCGGGGCGGCGCTGCAACGGGTCGTCCTGTGGCATCGCGTGGTATTCGACCGGCGGGGCGCTGCCGGTCACCTCGCGTACGAGGTCGGCCAGTTGCGCGATGGTGCGCTCCTGCGGGTTGCCGAGATTGACCGGGCCGGCCTCGTCGCTGTCGAGCATCGCCACCAGGCCGGTCACCAGGTCGTCGACGTAGCAGAAGCTGCGGGTCTGCTTTCCGTCGCCGTAGATCGTCAACGGCTCGCCGCACAGGGCCTGGACCAGGAGGCTCGACACGACGCGGCCGTCGTTGGCCCGCATGCGCGGACCGTAGGTGTTGAAGATCCTGACGATGCCGGTATTCACGCCCAGGGTGCGCCGGTACGCGGACGTGACCGCCTCGGCGTACCGCTTGGCCTCGTCATAGACGCTGCGCGGGCCGATCGGGTTGACGTTGCCCCAGTAGTCCTCGCGCTGCGGATGCACGAGCGGATCGCCGTAGACCTCGCTGGTGGAGGCGAGCAGAAACCGGGCGCCGTGGCGGTGTGCGAGGCGCAGTGCGTTCTCGGTGCCGCGGCTGCCGACCGCGAGCGTCTCCAGGGGGCGGCGCAGGTAGTCCGGCGGCGAGGCCGGGCTGGCGAGGTGTGCCACCGCGTCGACCGGCCCGGCGACCGGAATTTTCGAGGTGACGTCGTGGGCGATGAATTCAAAACGCGAAGATTCCTTCAGCGCTATGACATTATCGAGCCGCCCGGAGGACATGTCGTCGACACAGACAACTTCGTCGCCGCGGGCGATCAAGCGTTCGCACAGGTGAGAACCAATGAATCCGGCGGCTCCGGTGACAACCACGCGCATCTTTCGGCTCCCCTCCGATCAGGCGCTGCCGCCCGGCCGAAATACGATCAACCTCACGTATTCCACAGAGGTAGTCACCGACCATAAACATTTTTCCAGGCGACTGTCAATCTCAGAGTATACCGTGAAAACTATGCTATGCACCCGTTCTTACTTAACGCGACATTGGCCTGTTTTGGGCGGTTTGATGGGTATTTCCGGGTATGACGCGGCCTCGGCGGGCGGCGATCGGGAGCGTCCGCGGGTTCGGGGTGCCCGGATGTCAGAGGTCTAATACAAGACGTTCGCCGCGGCAGCGCGAGACGCAGATCATCATGGTCTCGCCGGCGGCCCGCTCCGCGGCGGTGAGCAGCGAGTCGCGGTGGTCCGGGTCGCCGTCGAGCACGTCGGTCTCGCAGGTGCCGCACGTACCCTCAGTGCACGAATACAGTACCTCGACGCCCGCCGCGCGCACGGTGTCGAGCACCGAGGTGTCCGGCGGCACGGTGAGGGTCAGCCCCGAGCGGGCCAGCACGAGTTCGAACGGCCGGTTCTCGGCGTCGGCGTCGGCGCTGCGCGGTTTCGGCTGGAAGCGCTCCATCGCGGGCTGCGGCCAGCCGCGCGCGGCGCAATAGTCCGCGACCGCGTCCAGCAGCGGGCCGGGGCCGCAGCAGTAGACCGCGGTGCCGGGGCGCGGCGCACCGAGATAGCCGGCCAGGTCGAGCAGTCCGGTTTCATCCTGCGGGCGCAGCAGCACCCGATCGCCGTGGCGGGCGGCCAGTTCGTCGGCGAACGCCATGGATGCGCGTCGACGGCCGCCGTAGAGCAACGACCACTGCGCGCCGGCGGCCTGCGCGGCGCCCAGCATCGGCAGGATAGGGGTGACGCCGATGCCGCCCGCGACGAACAGGTAGCGCTCCGCCTGGCCCAGCGGGAAGTTGTTGCGCGGGCCGCGTACCCGCAGCGTCGAGCCGACGGGGAGCCGGTCGTGCACATGGGCCGATCCGCCGCGCCCCTCGGGCTCGCGCAGCACCGCGATGCGCCAGGAGGCGCGATCCGCCGGATCCCCGCACAGCGAGTACTGCCGCTCCAGTTCCTCGGCGAGCAGCAGGTCGAGGTGCGCGCCGGGCTGCCATGCCGGAAGGTCGGCGCCGTCCACGTCGCGCAGAGTCAGGGATATGACGCCCTCGGCCTCGTGCCGCCGGTCGGCGACGACGACGGTGCGCAGATTCTCAGCCATCGAGGTCATCATTGCCGTGTCCGCGCGGATGCGCCAGCAGCCAGGCCCACATCTCGACCGGGCCGTCGCAGGTCCGCCGCGCCCCGCAATGGCAGGTGCCGCGCAGCAGGTCGGACCCCGGCTCCCAGTCGATCCGGTTGACCAGGCCCGTCACGGGCACGGACGGGTCGGCAGCGTTGCCGGCGCCCGCAGCGCCCCCAGCGGTGGTGCCGGTAGCGGTCGCGCCGGTCATGCCGCGGCGAGGCGGGCCAGGATCCGGCGGGCCGCGAGCCCACCGGTGTCGATGTTGATGCTCAGCTCCTGGTACCCGGCCGGTTCGCCGTCCAGTGCCTTCTGCAGCAGGTTCAGCGCGTCGACGTCCTGCATCACGACCGTGTGGTTGAAGTCGTGCAGGAACTTGGTCACCTCGTCGTCTTCGCGTGCGAAGTCGCGGGAGACGGCCCAGAAGTCGTATACCTTGCCCGGGCCCGCCGGCGTGATCGCGTACGTGATCTCGGTGCGGAACACCGGCTCGGTCCGCCCGACCGGCATGATCCGGCTGTGCAGCAGGTACAGGCAGGGCGCGAAGTACTCGATGTCCTGCAGGCGGGTGATGCGGCCCTCGATCCCGGTGGAGCGGGAGTAGAACGGCGGGCAGGCCGCGTCCATCATGTGCCGCGAGACGCGGACCACGCCGGCGGCCTCGTCGACCTCGGTGCTGATCGGGGTCTCGGCGACCTCCGGGGTGCCGATATAACCACCGTGCAGATAAGTCTCGTGCGACAGGTCGAGCAGGTTGTCGACGAGCAGCCCGTAGTCGCAGTCGATCGGTTCCATGCCGCGCACGCTCACCATCTCGGGGTCCGCGAGGTGCGGGGCGCGTGGAATCAGCTTCTCGTCGGCCAGTTGCGGGTCGCCGATCCAGACCCACACCAGCGAGTCGATCTCAGCCACCGGATACGCGGTGACCCGGGCGGTTCGCGGGATGCGCTGCTGGCCCGGAACGTACACGCAGGCACCGGACGTGTCGTAGGTGAACCCGTGGTAGCCGCAGACGATCCGGTCTCCGTCGAGGCGGCTGGCGGAGAGCGGGAACCGCCGGTGTACGCAGCGGTCCGACAGTGCCACGACGCTGCCGTCCTCCTCGGTGCGGTACAGCACGATCGGCTCGCCGAGGACCGTGCGGCCGAGCAGGTCGCGCCCGACCTCGCCGGCATAGGCGGTGACATACCACTGATTGCGCGCGAAGGCGGTGGCCATGGGTGCTCCGTGTGCGAGGGCCGATAGCGGCGGACGAGGGCAGCGTCGCAAGGCCGCGACCGGTCGGCAACGCGACTTCCGTCAGGCGGAAGTCCAGCCGAGTGCGCGGGAGATGCCCAGGCCGGCGAGGCGCACCGGGGGCGCGAGGGTGTTGGGACGGGCCCCGGCCCGCGGCACGATGACCGAGACGGCCGCGACCACGTCGCCGCTCGCGTCGTGGACCGGGGCCGCTACGGACAGCGCGTCATCGGTGATCTGCCGGTCGCTGACCGCGAATCCGCAACGGCGCACCTCGGCGAGCATCCGGCGCAGCGCGGCCGGATCGGTGATCGTGTGCGGCGTGAACGAGGCCAGTTGCGCGGCGGCCAGATACTCCTCCTGCACGCCGGGCTCGCTGTGCGCGAGCAGTACGAGCCCCACGCCGGTGGCGTGCAGCGGCCAGTGTTCGCCCACCCGCGCGAGCACGCCCACGGCCGAGCGCCCGGAGATCCGCTCGATGTACACGACCTCCATCGCGTCGCGCACCGCGAGTTGGACGTTCTCGTGCGTGGCCTCGTAGAGGTCCTCAAGGAACGGCATCGCCGCCTCGCGAAGCGCCAGACCGCGCGGGGCCAGGGCGCCGATCTCCCAGAGTCGCAACCCGATGTGGTACATGCCCGAGGCGTCCCGTTCCAGTGCGCCCCAGGCGGCGAGCAGGCCGACCAGCCGGTGCGCGGTGGGCAGCGTCAGGCCGGCCCGCCGGCTGATCTCGGTCAGCGAGAGCGCCGGAGCCGACCGGTCGAACGCCGCGAGCACCGCGAGCAGCCGTTCCGCGGCCGAGACCGGCGTGGGTTGCGTCATGGCGCCACGGTAGAAGGTGCTCGCGCGTCCCGACAGCGGTCCGAGGGGCCTTTCAGGGACACCAGGGTGACGCGGGATGATCCGCCGCGTTGCCGCAGAACCCGGCCAGGATCGGGTCCACGCCGCCTTTGTCGACGCGCAGTATCGCGACCGGTTTGTTCTGCGGCACGTGTTCTGTCACGTCGCCGCCGAAGTCGATGGTGCCGCTCACTCCGGCGATGAGGTTGTTCGGTCCGTGGATCGCGGTGATCTCGCGCCACACCGAGGTCGGGGTCACCGGGACCGGCGCCGGCCCCTGGCGCAGCAGTCCGGTCGCCGTGATCATGACCGATGCGGCGTCGAAGGACAGGGCCGCGTGACCGTCCAGCGACTGCGTGGCGGGCGGCCGCTCGAATGGAAACAGGGCATTGAGATCGGAGTAGAAGTCCTGCGCCGAGCCCTGGGCGGCCGCGCTCGGCGCCAGCGCGAAGGATTCGTAGAAGTAGGGCATCCCGAGGTTCTGTCCCCGTGCCGCCGCGTCGGCGACGTACCGGCTCATGTCGTCGTCACCGATGACAGTGGCCCGGCTGCCGCATTGGATCGCGCTGGACATGAAGTCCTGGAAGTCCGGGATGTCGTGGCCGGCGAAATAGGCGAACCCGTTGTAGTTGCACGTGTCGCGCCCCGCCGCGGTGGAGTTGTCGACGGTGCGGTCCTGGTATTTCTGGTGTACGGGCTGCCCGCTGTTCGCGCTGTCAGCGCTGTTCGCACCGCTCGCACCGCTCGCACCGCTCGCGGTGTTCGGGGTGAACGCCACCGCCTCCGTGGGGAAACCGCGCGCCCGGAAGCTGCTGACCAGGTCCTCGCGCAGATTGGTGCTGTAGGTGTCGGAGGAGTCGTCGACGTAGTAGATGCGCACGGCCCGGGTGATCGTCGCAGCGGAGGAGGCGAGGTGGTCGGCGAAGGCCGCGGCCACCGCCGCTTCCCGCCGGTTCTGCGGCGATACCTGGAAATACATGGGACTGTCGCCGGTCAGGACGTCCGCGGACGGCGTGTCGGCCACCATGGGGATGCCGATTGTGGTGAGGGCTTTGATCGTGGCCTCGGTGGCCGTATTGCTCTGGTCGAGGCCGACCACCCCGGCCAGGGTCGAATCGGCCAGCAGCCCGGTGTCCTGGGTGGCCAGGGTACTGATCTGTTGACCGAGCCGGGAGCCCTCCCGCATACCCTGGCCCGCGTTGGCGATCAGGACGCGGACGATCGGGTCGGCGACCCCGGGCGCTCGCAGCTGCCGCCACTGCGCGACCGCGAGTCCTTCGAGAGCCTCGCGCTCGGCGGTAAGCCCGCTGGGCGCGTTCGTGGGCGAGGTGAGTGCCTCCACCTCGATCAGGGCGATGTACGGACGCTGCGGAGCTTGTCGATGCAGTGTCGCAGCCTGCTTATTCTGCTGCAGGATCGTCTGTTCTACGCCCCGGATGACCGGATCGGAGGGCTGGAACAGATCGTGCGACCCGTCCGTCACCCCGATGCACTGCGTGCCCGTCTCGATCAGCAGAGCACTGCCGGTTCCGCAGTGCTCGGCCAGCCAGTGCCCGTGGTCGGCGGCCTGGCTCCGGTTGTGAGCCGCCAGGCCGGACACCGCCACCGCGGCCGCGACGGCCGGCAGGGTGAGCCTGACCCGTCGCGATTCCCACCAGGCCGGCCGCGCCTCGCCGCGCGTGGCCGCGTATCCGGAGTGGGCCGCGATGGTCATCGACACCCTGCGCCGCACCTCCTCGGTGGGCTCACCAGGAATGCGGATCGGCAGATACCACGCGTTCTCCAGGCGGGCGCGCCGGTCCGCGAGCAGCTGGTTCTGCCACGCGCGATAGGCGTCCAGCGCGTTGGCCGCGTCGTAGCGGGGCCTGGTGGGATCCCGGCCCGCGTCCGGCGGCACGTCGACACTGGCGCTGATCACGAGCAGCGGGTCGAACAGACCCACCTGGTTGCGCACGTCGTTGATCAGCCGCAGGATCAGGTATCCGCCGTTGGTCATGGACACGTCGTCCAGCAACAGCGTCGGGTAGGTCATTCTCCGTTTGCGCCACACCTGCCACCAACGCAGCCGGTATTCGCGGCGCAGGTCCTCCAGGAACGCGTTGACCAGCAGCCGCGCGGCGTCCTGGGCGACCTCCTTCGGCAGTTCCTCCTTGGTCAGCCGCCGGGCGAAGGTGACGAAGTTGCCGTATGTCCGCGGCGCCAGGTGCGGCTGCCGCATGAACCAGCGGTACTGCCTCGACAGCAGCGGAACGCGCCCGGTCACCGCGATGCGGAACGTCACCACGGTCACGCCGCGCAGCAGCCAGAGCCCGATCCTCCACCAGGCGCTCTGGCTCGCCAGCACGTCTTCGACCCTCTGCTGCGCGGTGATCAGCCGCTGGGCCAGCCCGAGGTTCTGGATCCGCGTGCGCAGCGTGCGGTCCCGATGGGGATCGTCGTCGTCGAACTGCTGGTCCATCAGCCAGCCCGCGAGCGTGAACCGCGGAAAGCGCAGCCGGCCGTCGCTCGCCCGCGGGCTGTTGGCCAGGATGTTGCGAGCTTCGCGCAGACAGTCGCGCACGGCCATGACGCTGTCGAGCGGCGCTGCCTTGTCGCCGAAGGCCAGATACGCGCAGCGCACGCCGCCCGGCTTGGCCCTTTCGAGGCGCTCGTGGAGCGCGGGCAGCAGCAACCGGTGCTCGCCGGGACGCACGAGGCAGACCATGGGCAGCCCCTTGCGGCCCGCGCGCTGCCGCCGGTCCGCCAGCTCGACCCACGCGCCGTCCCGCAGTTCCCGGGGCCGATCGCCGTGCCGCGCACGCCGTATCAGGGCGCCGATCAGTTGAACGAGCCTGTCGGTTCCGTCGAACACCGGCAGATCGACCACGGGCCCACCACTTCTCGAGGACGCAGTGACTTCCCGACAACTCTCTCAGACCTTTGAAGCACAAGCGGTGACTCTTTGCCAAGGCGAGACGCAATCTGATGCCACGTCAGCCGCCGCAACGCACTGCCGCCCCGCCCCGGCCCCCGCGGCCGCGGCGTCGAGAGGGCCGTGGCCGCAACCGTTCGCTGGGAGTTTCGAGACGAACGCTCGCCGCAACCGCGGTCAGGGCGCCGCGAACGCCGGCGCGGTGCTGCTGCGCAGGGAGATCGGGGGTGCGAGCAGCCGGTGCTTGGGCGCGGCGTTCGGCTCGGCGATCCGCTCGATGAGCAGGTCCACGGCGAGCGAGCCCATCTCCAGCGCGGGAACGTCGGCGGCGGTCAGTTGCGGGCGGAACTCCTCGGCCCAGTGCTTGGCCGCGACGCCCGCGATGGAGAATCTGCCGGGAACGTCGAGCCCCGCGCGTTCCAGCGCGCGCTGAACGCCCGGCAGCGCCGCCTCGTTGATGGTCGCCACGGCCGTGATCTCCGGGTGGGCGTCGAGAATCTGCTCCATGCACGCCTCACCGGCCGGCGCGTCGTCGGCGCAGCAGAACTCCACGCCGGTGACGGCGCGCTGCTCGACCGCGGCCGTGAAGCCCTCGCGGGCGCGGTGACCGGGGCCGTAGCCGGCGGCCAGCAACTCGGCGGAGCGGTTGATCAGCGCGATGTGGTGGTGCCCGAGGTCGGCCAGGTGGTACACGCAGCGGCTGATCAACGTCGCATAGTCCACATCGACCCAGCACGTCTCGTGCGGCTGCGCGGTGTGGCCGATCGTCACGAAGGGCATGCCCGCCTTCTGGAGCCTGGTGACCCGGGGGTCTTCCAGGCGGATCTCCATGACTATCACGCCGTCGACGCGGCGGCCGCTCACGATCCGTTCGAACGACCGGTCGTGATCGCCGCCGGAGGGCGAGAGCAGCACGTCGAGATCGACCCGCGCGGCGGCCTCCAGCACGCTGGCGACGAACTCGAGCTGCATGTAGGTCAGTCGCCCGCCGGCCGGCGGGATGACCAGCCCGAGGGTGCGGGTGCGGCCCTCCTTCAGGGCGCGGGCCGCCGCGTTCGGGCGGTAGTCGAGCTCGTCGATGACCTCCTGGATCCGTCGCCGCGTCGCCTCGGACACCGTTCGCTTGCCGCTGAGCGCGTACGAGACGGTGCTGCGGGACACGCCGGAGCGCCGGGCGATCTCCCCGATGTTCATCGAACTCCTCACCACCGGCTCGACGACACTGAGTCGAATCGATTCGTCCGAGTGTAGTCACCGCGGGCCGGGCTTTCAATGCGGCCGGTCGATCGGGTGCCGGGTGCGCCCGGCCCGACGAATGGTTTCGACAGTGGGCGGGGCGATCCGCGATGCGCCGAACCGTGCCGCGGGGCGTCGGCGGTTGTGATCTGAGCTGCTTGGTTCCGCAGTCAAGAGGTGAGCTATTGACGGTTGCCGACCGCGGACTTATCGTCTGTCGAACCGATTCGTTGAATCGATTCGACGAGGTGGGGTCGTGACCGCGCACCTGCTCGCGGTTCGTTCGGCGCGCCCGGCCTCGCCCTGGTCGCCGCCGTACCGTCGCACCGCCGCACCGGGTCGACGGCACGGCGACCACTGGATCCACGCGCACGGCTCACTGCGACCGAAGTCCTTGAGTGGAATGGGAAAGTCAATGAAGACTGTCATGTCCAGGCGGCGGTTCGCCGCCGCGGGACTGGCGTTCGGCGCTGTGGTGGCCGTCGCCGGTTGTTCGTCCTCTCCGTCGTCCGGTTCGGCGTCGTCGGCGCCTTCGGGTACGTACACGGTCTGGGATCCGTATCCGCAGTTCGACAATTCGTCGGCGTGGGTGCAGTTGCTGGACAAGTGCGGCACGGCGGCGGGGGTTTCGGTCAAGCGCACCGGTTTCGACACTACGGATTTGACGAGCAAGGTGTTGTTGGCGGCGCAGCAGGGCGCGGCGCCGGACGTGTTGATCGTGGATAATCCGGTGGTCTCCACGCTCGCGCAGGGCGGGGTGTTGACGGATACGTCGGTGACGAAGGTGGATACCTCGGGGGTGGAGGCGAACCTGCTGGCGGCGGGTCAGCTGGGTGGTAAGACCTACGGCGTCCCGATCGGTGCGAACACGTTGGCGTTGTATTACAACAAGAGCATCCTCGGTGCCGCGGGTGTGGATCCGGGTTCGGTGAAGGATTGGGCGTCGCTGAGCGCGGCGTTGGCGCAGGTGAAGTCGAAGACCGGGAAGAAGGGGATCACGTTCTCGGCGATCGGTACGGAGGAGGGCAGTTTCCAGTTCCTGCCGTGGTTCTGGGGCGCGGGGGCGAAGCTGGCGGACTTGTCCTCGCCGCAGGCCACTGATGCGCTGACGTTGTGGAGCACGTGGCTGAAGGATGGGTACGCGCCGAACTCGGTGTTGCAGGACACGCAGACCACCAGTTGGCAGGAGTTCGCCGCCGGGGGGACCGCGTTCAGCGAGAACGGTACCTGGCAGTTGGCGAACGCGAAGAAGACCGGGTTCCCGGTGGGCATCATCCCGATCCCGGGCAAGGACGGGGGTACGGCGCCGGCGCCGACGGGCGGGGAGTTCGTGACGGTGCCGGTGCAGTCGGATACGGCGCGCTATGCGACCAGTGAGAAGCTGGTGTCGTGCCTGACCAACGCGGACAACGCGTACACCACGGACAACACGCTCTCGTATGTCGCGGCTACCGATGCGGTGCAGCAGAAGCAGGTGGCGGCGAATCCGGACCTGGCCACCTGGGTGACGGCGGTGCACGCGGCGAAGGGCCGCACCAGTGACGATCTGGGGACGAAGTACCCGAAGATCTCGCAGCCGTTGTGGACGGCGGTGCAGGCGGCGCTCTCGGGTTCGGCCAGTGTGCAGTCCGCGTTGAGTACGGCGCAGAACGCGGCTAAGTCGGCGGCCAACTAGTATCCCGCGCCGAGGCGCTAGCGCGCGGCGCGAGCCTCGCATCGGCGCGCTACTCTCACGCAGCGTCCATATCGGCGACAGGGACAGCATGAACGAGACGACACAGGCCGCTTCCGCGTCTGTGCGTGCCCGATCCGGGGCGAAGGACTCCAAGGTCTCCAAGGCCAAGGTCTCCTCCGCCCCGGCCACGGTGCGCCGCGTCGCGCACCGTCGGCGTGGTCCGGTGGGTTCGGGTCAGTGGGCGGCGTGGGGGTTTTTGGTGCCGGTGGTGGTGTATCTGGGGGTGTTCTATGCGTATCCGTTGTACAAGAATGTTGATTTGAGTTTGCGTGATTACACGGTGATGTCGTTTGTGCGTGGTGGTGCGCCGTTCGCGGGGTTGGGTAATTATCGTGCGGTGGTCGGTAGTGCGACGTTCGTGCCGGCGTTGTGGCATACGTTGGTGTTCACGGGGGTGTCGTTGTTGTTTCAGTATGCGGTGGGGTTGGGGTTGGCGGTGTTCTTCCATCAGCATTTCCGGCTTTCGGGTGTGTTGCGGGCGTTGTTCCTGGTGCCGTGGTTGTTGCCGTTGATCGTGTCGGCGTCGACGTGGTCGTGGATGCTCAACAGTGATGCGGGGGTGGTCAACTACGGGTTGCATGTGTTGGGGGTGGGGCCGGTGGATTGGTTGACTTCGCCGCGTTGGTCGCTGGTCAGTGTGGTGATCGCGAATGTGTGGATCGGGATCCCGTTCAATCTGGTGTTGTTGTACAGCGGGTTGCAGGCGGTGCCGCGGGGGTTGTATGAGGCGGCGGCGTTGGATGGTGCGGGTGCGTGGGCGCGGTTTCGGCGGATCACGTTTCCGTTGTTGCGTCCGGTCTCGGCGATCACGTTGCTGTTGGGGTTGATTTACACGCTGAAGGTGTTCGACATCATTTGGATCATGACTAAGGGTGGGCCGGTGGATTCTTCGACGACGTTCGCGACGTGGTCGTACCGGTTGGGGTTCGGCAATCTGTTGCCGGCGTTCGGTCCGGGGGCGGCGGTGGGTAATCTGCTGGTGGTGATCGCGCTGGGGTTCGGGTTGCTGTATATCCGCAGTCAGCGCAGGGATCGGGAGAGCTGAGGTGAGCGTCCTGAGACCGGCCGGGGCCGGGGGGTGGCGTGGTGGTGCGCGCG